>JAFADX010000345.1 GCA_023424475.1 Pseudomonadota bacterium | reverse complement strand
GAGTCGCGGGTCACGCGGCCAGGATACTCGCCGGCAGCCATCAGGGAAGGGCGGCGCGCCTCCCGGTCCGGGTCGGGGCGCACGGCTTTGTGCTTTCGGGCCGATTGTGATAGCGGCCGGGATCCTTGCCGGAGGCGCGGTGCTCCGGGCTTCCGGTTCCATGCGGAACCCGGATCCGCCCGTGGAACCCTGTCGGTCCGCTGCCGGTACGTCCGCCGGCCTGTCGGCTTCGACGCCGCACGGGGCGGGGGCCTGGCCGGCGGGCAGGGGTCCGATTCCGGCGCGGTGGGCCGCAAGGGCACCGCGACCGGCAGCTTCAGCGTGCGGGTCGGGCACGCCAACGATCGTTCGGCGCGCGGCTGAGGCGCACCGGAGGGGGGTCTGGGTAATGGGAGCGCTGCTCGGCTTAAGCCGCGCCATCGACGCCGTCAGCGCCGCCTTCGGGCGCGTCGCGGAAGTGATGGTCTTCCTCGCCTGCGCCATCAGTGCGGGGAATGCGACCCTGCGCTACGGCTTCTCGATCTCCTCCAACGCCTGGCTCGAGGTGCAGTGGTACCTCTTTGCCGGGACGGTGCTGCTCGGGGCCGCCCATACCTTGCGCCGCAACGGGCATGTGCGCGTGGACCTCGTCTATGGTTCGGTGGGCGAACGGACCCGGCT
Source organism: Pseudomonadota bacterium (assembly GCA_023424475.1). GTDB lineage: Bacteria > Pseudomonadota > Alphaproteobacteria > Acetobacterales > Acetobacteraceae > Neoroseomonas. Next base: position 7,708 of record JAFADX010000345.1, on the reverse strand, counting down.
CTGGATCGATACCCTCGGCCTGATCTTCTTCCTGCTGCCCGGCATGATCCTGCTGGCCTGGATGACCTGGCCCTTCTTCCACGAGGCCTGGATCCGCGACGAGGTCTCGCCCAATGCGGGCGGCCTGATCCGCTGGCCGGTCAAGCTCGCCATGCCGATCGGCTTCACGCTCGTGGCGCTGCAGGGCATCTCGGAACTCATCAAGCGCATCGCCGAGCTGCGCGGGGCGGGCGACCACCTCGTCGCCGAATACGAGCGGCTGGAGCAATAGCCCGATGATCTCCATCGAGATGATGCCGCCGCTGATGTTCGGCGGCCTCGTGATCTTCCTGCTCATCGGCTTCCCGGTGGCCTTCAGCCTTTCGGCGGTCGGGCTGTTCTTCGGCTTTCTCTCGATCGAGCTCGGCTTCTTCACCACCGCCTATCTCGGCAACCTGCCGCTGCGCGTCTTCGGCATCCTGTCGAACGAGGTGCTGCTCGCCATTCCCTTCTTCACCCTGATGGGCGCGGTGCTCGAACGATGCGGCCTCGCCGAGGATCTGCTGGAAGGCACCGGGCAGCTCTTCGGCAAGGTGCCGGGCGGGCTCGCCTATGCGGTGGTGCTGGTCGGCGCGGTGCTGGGCGCGATCACCGGCACGGTGGCGGCCTCGGTCATCGCCATGGGCATGATCTCGCTGCCGGTGATGATGCGCTACGGCTACGACATGCGCATCGCGACCGGCGTCATCGCGGCCTCGGGCACCATCGCGCAGCTCATCCCGCCCTCGCTCGTGCTGATCGTGCTGGGCGACCAGCTCGGCAAGTCGGTGGGCGACATGTATGCCGGTGCGATCGGTCCCTCGATCCTGCAGGTGACGCTGTTCCTCGCCTTCATCGGGCTGGTCAGCATCGTCTCGCCGCAGAAGGTGCCGCCGCTGCCGGCCGAGGCGCGCCGGGTGCGCGGCTGGCCGCTCTACTGGCGCGTGCTCAAGGGCATGGTGCCCTCGCTGGTGCTGATGTTCCTCGTGCTCGGCACGATCTTCCTCGGCCTCGCGACGCCGACCGAAGCGGGCGCGATGGGGGCGATGGGCGCCATCGTCATCGCCATCGTGAACCGCCGCTTCACCTTCAGGCTGATGAGCGAGGCGGTGGCGAACACCGCGCGCATCACCGCGATGGTGATCTTCATCCTGATCGGCGCGACGGTGTTCAGCCTGGTCTTCCAGGGCGTGGACGGCAGCCTGTGGATCGAGCACCTGCTGTCCCACCTGCCCGGCGGGCAGACGGGCTTCCTGGTCTTCGTCAATGTCTTCGTCTTCTTCCTGGCCTTCTTCCTCGACTTCTTCGAGATCGCCTTCATCGTGGTGCCGCTGCTCGCCCCGGTGGCGGCGAAGCTCGACATCAACCTCGTCTGGTTCGGCGTGCTGCTCTGCGTGAACCTGCAGACCAGCTTCATGCACCCGCCCTTCGGCTTCGCGCTGTTCTACCTGCGCGGCGTGGCGCCGAAGGAGGTGCTGACCAAGGACATCTACTGGGGCGCGGTGCCGTGGCTTTGCCTGCAGCTCATCATCGTGGCGATCGTCATCGCCTGGCCGGAGAGCGTGACCTACTGGCTGCACCGCGACAGCGGCGTCGATCCCTCGACGGTGCGCATCGAGCTCCCGGCGCCCGAGCCGCAGGACGATTCCGTGCCCGTCTTCCGGTAGGCCGAAGCCGGGCCGGGCGCCGCGGCCCGGCCCGCGTCAGAGCATGGCGAGGCTGCGCTTGCGCGCCGGCGGCGGGAAGCCGGCGTCGAGGGTGGCCAGGTCCTCCCCAGTCAGCGCGATCTCCCGCGCCGCCGCGTTCTGCCGGACATGCTCCGGGTCCGCCGCCTTGGGGATGCTGACGATGCCGGGGTCGCGCAGCGTCCAGGCGATGGCGGCCTGCGCCGCGCTGACCCCGTGCCGGGCGGCGACCTCGGCCAGCGCGCGGTGGCGCAGCATCCGCCCGCCCTGGCCGACCGGCGAATAGGCCATCACCGGCATCTTCCGCCGGGCGCAGAAGGGCAGCAGGTCGAACTCCACCCCGCGATGCTCGAGGCTGTAGAGCACCTGGTCCGTCGCGCAGTCCGCGAGCGCCGCCCCCAGCTCCTCGAGGTCGCCCACGTCGCAGTTGGACACGCCCCAGTGCCGGATCTTGCCGGCGCGGCGCAGCGCCTCGAAGGCCTCCACCGTCTCGGAGAGCGGATGCGAGCCCCGCCAGTGCAGCAGGTAGAGGTCGATGGTCTCGATGCGCATCCGCTTCAGGCTGCGCTCGCAGGCGGCGACCGCGCCGCGGCGGGAGGCATTGTGCGGATAGACCTTGGAGACGATGAAGACGCCGTCGCGCCGCCCTTCGACGGCCTCGCCCACCACCTCCTCGGCGCCGCCCTCGGCATACATCTCGGCGGTGTCGATCAGCGCCATGCCGAGGTCGAGGCCGAGCCGCAGCGCATCGACCTCCTGCCGGCGCTGCGAGGCGATGTCGCCCATGTGCCAGGTGCCCTGGCCGAGCGCGGGCATCTCGGTTCCGTCAGGCAGTCGTGGCATGGCACTTTCCTCCAGGTTCCGCGGCGAGGCTATTCCTGCACCACGTAGGTATGGAAGCGCATGGTGCCGTCGGGCTGCGTCTCGCGGTAGAGGCCCTGCACCTCGCTCTCGAAGCCGGGGAACACGTTGGCCGCGCGTTCGAAGGCGCGCAGGTAGTCGATCATCGGGCGGGACCTCCCGGTCAGGCGTTCCCCCGGCACGACGGTCGCGATGCCCGGCGGATAGACCACCCACAGCGTCGTGGCGACGCGGCCTTCGAGGGCATCGAGCGGCAGGTAGTCCACCCGGTTGCGTGCCAGCATGCGCACCGCCTCGTGCGGCGGCATCGCGATCTCGGGCAAATGGCGGGCCTGGAACTGCGCGCCCTGCAACGCGGAGATGCCCGCCGCGCGATGGAGCGCGTGCATCGCTGCGCACAGGTCCCGCAGCCTCACGCCCGCGTAGCGCGCGCGGCGGCGGGCGACGAAGTCCGGCATGACGTCCTCCAGCGGCGCGTTGGCATCGTGCAGGATCTTGAAGGAGACGAGGTGGGAGAGCAGCGTTCCGGCCTTGCTGCTCTCCACCCCCGGCGTCATCAGGAAGAGCAGGCTGTTGAGGTCGTTCTTCTCGCAGACGATGCGGTTCTGGCGCAGGTATTCGGCGACGACCGGCGCCGGGATGCCGTGACCGGCATAGGTGCCGGCGTGGCGGTCGAAGCCGGGCGTCAGCACGGTCAGCTTGTTCGGGTCCGTCATCGTCCAGCCGGGTGCGACGTGGCGGAAGCCGTGCCAGGCCTCGCCCTCGCGCATCTCCCACAGGGCGGGATCGGCCGCGAGGCGGTCGGTCGGCACGTCCTCCCAGGCGACGCAGGCGCCGTCGAGCGGGACGCGGTCCGGCACGAAGGGGTCGAAGAACCACCGGCGGTCCGCGCCGCTCCCGGAGGCGGCGAACTCCCGCGCCGTCATGCGCATCTTCTTGCGCAGCTCGATCCCCAGGCGGACGGTGTCGTCCCACAGCACCTCGCCCGAGCGCCCCTTCATCATCTGCGCGCCGACGTCGAGCGAGGCGAAGAGCGGATAGAAGGGGCTGGTCGAGGCATGCAGCAGGAAGAACTCGTTGAAGCGGCGGTGCTCGACACGCCGCCGCTGCTCGCCGAGGTGGCTGTCCTTCACGTGGATCTGGCTCGCCTGGCTGAAGGAGGCGAGCTGCTTGTGCGTGCTCTGCGTGACGATGATGCCCGGGCTGTCCGGGCCGAGCCCCGCAAGGCCCATGCCGAAGCGGCCGCGGAACAGCGGATGGAACTTCATGAAGCCCGCCCAGGCCTCGTCGAAGAGGATGTAGTCGCAGAGATGGCCGATCCGCGCGACGACCTGTTCGGCCGAGAGGATGGTGCCGTCATAGGTGCACTGCTCGATCACGGCGGCGCGGAAGGGGCGGGGCAGGTCGGCGCGGGACTTGTCCGCCACCAGGGGATTGTCGCGGATCGCCTGGCGGATCGCCGCCTCGTCCAGCGCCTCGGGGCAGATCGGGCCGATCAGGCCGAAGAGGTTGCGGTCGGTCTCAAGATAGATCGGGATCGCCTGGCCGAGGAAGAGCGCGCCGTGGTGCGCGGCCTTGTGGTTGTTGCGGTCGAACAGCACCAGGTCGTCCTCCGCCAGCAGGGCGGAAAGCACGACCTTGTTGGAGGTCGAGGTGCCGTTGAGCACGAAATAGGTGCGCTCGGCGCCGAAGATCTCGGCCGCGGCGCGCTCGGCCGCCGCCGCCGGCCCCTCATGCGTCAGCAGGTCGCCGAGCTGCAGCACCGAGTTGTCGAGGTCGTCTCGGAACACCGCCTCGCCGAGATGCTCGACGAAGATCCGCCCGATCGGGCTGCGGCGGTAGAAGACGCCGCCGTTGTGGCCCGGGCAGGTCCAGAGCATGTTGCCCTGCTCGGCATAGTCCACCAGCGCGCCGAAGAAGGGTGTCCTGAGGCTCTCGGCATATTGCCGGAGGCGGGAGACGAGGTTCTTGGCGATGAAGTCCGGCGTCTCCTCGGCCAGGAAGACGAAGCCGTCGACGTCGTCGAGCACCTCGACCGGGATCTCCTCCAGCCGGTGGCGGCGGACCAGCACGATCACCGGCAGGTCGAGGCCGCGCCTGCGTGCCAGCGAGATCAGCGGCGCCGACTTGCCCGCCAGCCCCTTCTTGCCCCAGTCCACGATCATGCACCCGACCGCGGCGTCGGTGCGGATCACCAGTTCGGCATCGTCGTCGCGCCGTGCGCGGAGGACCTGGTAGCCGTCCTGCTCGATCTCCCGCACGATCTGGGCGAGCCGTTCGCCCTCGAGGCCGCCGGCTTCGTCGAAGGGCGGGGCGCAGAGCAGGAACTTGAAGCGGCGGGCGTATTCCATCGGCATCCCCCGGATGGTGCCGGCGGAGCGGCCGGCGCGGCACCTTCGCCGCGCCGGCGCGCCACTTCAACGACAAGCATGTGACAGGCGGATCAGTCCGCCGCCACCTCGACCATCACAAGCTCCGCGTCCTCGGTCGCGGTGATGGCGATCTCCCGCTCGTCGCGGATGGCGATGCCGTCGCGTGCCGCGGCGGCGGAGCCGTTCACCGTCACCGCCCCGCGCGCGGGCACGATGTAGGCGGCGCGGCCCTCGCCGAGCGGCTGCACCAGCGTCTGGCCCTTCTTCATCGTGGTCGCGAGGACCGCGCCGTCGACGTTGATGGGCAGCGCGCCGTCGCCGGCATCCTGGGCGCGGCCCGAGGCGAGGACCTCGAAGCCGGCCTCGCGCTTCTCCCTGGGGAACTTCTTCGCACCCCAGGAGGGCTTCACGCCCCGCCGGTCGGGCATGATCCAGATCTGGAACAGTGTCGTCTTCCCGGGTTCGAGGTTGTACTCGGCATGCACGACGCCGGTGCCCGCGCTCATCACCTGGACGTCGCCCGCCTCGGTGCGGCCTTCGTTGCCCATGCTGTCCTTGTGGGTGATGGCCCCCTCGCGGACATAGGTGATGATCTCCATGTCGCGGTGCGGATGCGGGTCGAAGCCGGTGCCGGCGGCGATCTCGTCGTCGTTCCAGACGCGCAGCCGGCCCCAGGCCATGCGCTGCGGATCCATGTAGTTGGCGAAGGAGAAGTGGTGGTTGGCGTTGAGCCAGCCGTGACGGGCCTTGCCGAGGCTCGAGAAGGGGCGGACTTCGATCATGGTCGTTCTCCGATGCGGGGCGCCGGGCGCCCCATGCTGTCGGGACCGCAGATAGGCGCCGCGGAGGGCCGGCGCCACGCAATCCGCCGCATCGCGGTCATTGACCGCGGTGATGGCGCCGCCGGGCCTTCGTCCTGCCGAAAACGGATCGCGTTCCGCTGATGCCTGCGCTGGCGGCATGGGCCAGGATCGGCGGCGACCGGCGCCATCGGGGCGCCAGGCATGGGGACACCGGCTATGCGTCGCACCTTCCTGAAACTCGCTGCGGCACCGGCCGCGCTCGGCCTCTTCGGCTGCGTCTCGATGGAGCGCTACGAGGAGCTCGAGCGCGCCTACCGGCAGCTCCAGGAGCGCTACACGGCGGACGAGGCCGAGATCCGGATGCTCGAGGGCCGGCTGCGGGTGACCATGACCGACCGGATCCTGTTCCCCTCCGGCGGCTACCGGATCGACGAACAGGCCCGCGCCGCGCTGCGCAAGATGGTGCCGACCCTGCAGGGCCTGACCCGGACCCGCGTGATCGTGGAGGGCTACACCGACACCGCGCCGGTCGGGCCCGAGCTGCGCCGGATGGGCATCGCCTCCAACCTTGACCTGTCGTCGCGCCGCGCCGACGCGGTGGCCGACGCGCTGATCCGCGAGGGCGCGCCGCCGAACCTGATCTCCGCCGATGGCCGCGGCGAGGCGAACCCGGTCGCGTCCAACGCGACGCCCGAGGGTCGGGCGCGCAACCGGCGCATCGAGGTCACGCTGGTCGGACCGGGGAACTGAGGCATCCGCACCGCGCCGGCGCGGGAAGGCGGATCGGCACGCGGGCGCGGCAGGCCGGCTGCCCGGCCCGCGCCTTCAGCGGCACATCAGGACCGGGATCTCGGCGTTCTCGAGCACGTGGCGCGTCACGCCGCCGAGGATCAGCTGGCGCAGGCGGGAATGCGAATAGGCGCCCATGCAGAGCAGGTCCGCCCCGAAGTCCCGCACCGCCCCGAGCAGCCCGGCGCCCACTTCCCGCGTGGTCGGCTTGAACGGCATGATCTCCGCCTGGATCGAATGCCAGCGGAGATAGGCCTGGATGCCTTCGGCCCGGGGGCCGCGGCGCTGGTATTCGTCGGCGCAGAGGATGCGCACCGCGGACGCCTTGTGCAGCCAGGGCAGGGCGGCGGCGACCGCGGCCGCGCTCTCGGCGGTGCCGTTCCAGGCGACGCAGGCGCGGATGCCGATGTCGGCCGGCGCGTTGCGCGGGGCGATCAGCACCGGCCGGCCGGAATCGAACAGGATCGCGTGCAGCGCATCCGAGGAGGAGACGTCCTCGCCCGCCTCCGGGTGCGGCACCACGGCCATGTCGTAGAGGCGAGACTGCTGGGCGACGATGTCCTCCTCGCGCCCGGCGATGGATTCGAAGGAGAGCGTCGGCCCGCCGGACTTCGCGGCGGTGTCGGGATTGTCGGCGAGCGTCACGCCGCCGAGGCCGGAGGTGAACCTCTCGAACAGCGCGCGCACCCGTTCGGCGCGCTCGCCGCTCTCGCGCTCCGTCGCGGCCATCATCTCCTCGATCATGGCGCCCGAAAGACCCTCGCCGGCGAGCGGCGCGACGTCGCGCGCGTCGACCCGGACGTGCAGGCAATGGACATGCGCGCCCCAGGCCCGCGCGGTGATCAGCGCAGTCGCGAGGGCCGCCTCGCCGGCGGCGGTTCCGGTCAGCGGCAGCAGCAGCCGACGATAGGCCATGGTTCGAAGCTCCCTTCCTCGCTGCGTCCTGGGCGGGGCGCATGCGAAACACTAGCACATGGAATCGCGGTCCATGCCAAGTGCTGCAAGCGAGGCCGCGCGCGCGCCGTCATCGGCGGCGATGCGATGCCAGGCGAGCGGCCCCGGGTCGACGGCGGCGGCGCGGAGCAGCACGGCCTCGTCGGCATCCGACGCATCGCCGCGCCGCCCCGCCAGGCGCGCGCGGAGCACCGGCAGCGGCGCCTCGAGCCAGAGGCCGTCGAAG
>JAFADX010000247.1 GCA_023424475.1 Pseudomonadota bacterium | reverse complement strand
GGCCAGGGCGTCCGCCAGGGCCGCGGCAAAGGCGCGGTGGCGGGCGGCGCGTTCCGGGCCGACGCAGCCCCAGGCGACGCCCTTCTCCGTCAGGCGCAACCCGGCATTGTCGGCGCGCAGCGTCAGGCGATGCTCGGCACGGGCGGTCAGCATCCGGTATGGCTCGGAGACGCCGTGAAGGACCAGGTCGTCCACCAGGACACCGACATAGGCCTCGGATCGGGTCAGCACGCGGTCGGGGGCGACGCCGCTGGCCCGCGCAGCGGCGTTGAGGCCGGCCATCACGCCTTGCGCGGCGGCTTCCTCGTATCCCGTGGTGCCGTTGATCTGGCCGGCAAGGAAGAGGCGCGGCACGGTGCGGACCTCGAGCGCCGGGGTCAGGGCCCGCGGGTCCACATGGTCGTATTCGATGGCATACCCGGGGCGGAGGATGCGGGCCCGGCCGAGGCCCGGAATGGAGGCGATCATCGCCGCCTGGACCTCCTCCGGCAGGCTGGTCGAGATGCCGTTGGGATAGACCGTATCGTCGTCCAGCCCCTCGGGCTCAAGGAAGATCTGATGGCGTTCCCGCTCGGCGAAGCGGACGACCTTGTCCTCGATCGAGGGGCAGTAGCGCGGGCCGGCGCCTTGGATGCGGCCGCCATAGACGGCGCTCCGGTGCAGGTTCGCCCGGATCACGGCATGGGTCTCGGGCGTGGTGGCGGTGATGCCGCAGGCGACCTGGCGATTGGCGATCCGGTCGGTCATCCAGGACATCGGCTCGGGGTCGTCGTCGCCGGGCTGGGCTTCCAGGGCGCCCCAGTCGATGGTCCGGCCGTCGAGGCGCGGCGGCGTGCCGGTCTTGAGCCGTGCGAGCGGAAGGCCCAGGCGCTCGAAGGCCAGCGCGAGGCCGACTGCCGGGGCGTCCCCCACCCGGCCGGCGGGGATGCGCCTCTCGCCGATATGGATCTCGCCACGCAGGAAGGTGCCGGTCGTGACCACCAGGGCGCCGCAGGCGAAGCGGTGGCCATCGCCGGTCAGCACGGCGGCGATGCCGCCATCCGGGGCGATCTCGAGGCCCTCGGCGGCGGCGGCGAGGATGGTCAGGCCGGGCTGGGCTTCCAGCAGACCGCGCATCGCCCGGCGGTAGAGGGCGCGGTCGGCCTGAACTCGCGGGCCACGGACCGCCGGGCCCTTCGAGCGGTTCAGCATCTTTGCATGGATGGCCGCGGCATCGGCCGCGCGGGCCATGAGGCCATCGAGGGCGTCCACCTCGCGGACCAGATGGCCCTTGCCCACGCCGCCAATCGCGGGATTGCAGGACATCTCGCCCAGCGTCTCGACCTTGTGGGTCAGCAGCAGGGTGCGCGCGCCGCAGCGGGCGGCGACCGCCGCGGCCTCGGCGCCGGCATGGCCGCCGCCGATGACGATGATGTCGAAGGTTCCGTCCATGAGGGCGATATAGGGCAAGCGGGAAGCGTGGGGGAGGAGAACCTCCCCTGGTCACTTGCCGATGCAGAAGTCGCGGAAGACGACGTCGAGGATGTCCTCGACACCGATGCGGCCGGTCAGGCGGCCCAGGGAACGGAGCGCGGCGCGCAGCGCCTCGGAGACGAGTTCGGGGAGCACTGCGGATTCGGCTTCCGCGAGCCAGGCGACGGCTTCGGTCAGCGCGGCACGGTGGCGTGGGCGGGTCAGCAGGGCTGCCTCGCCGGTTCCCGCAAGCCGCGCCGCCGCGTCGGTGAGGCAGGCCCGAAGGCGGTCCAGCCCCTCGCCGGTCCGGGCGGAGATCGGCAGTGGCGCCATGCCGCCGATCCCGGCCGGAGCGGGCGCGAGGTCGGCCTTGTTGGCGACGACGAGCGTGCCCGGCTTCACCCAGCCAAGGGTCTCGGTATCCGGCGTCTCGTCGGCGGCGAAGACGGCGAGAACCAGGTCGGCCTCCCCGGCGCGGCGATGGGCCCGGCGGATGCCTTCCTGCTCGATCTCGTCCGCAGCGTCCCGCAGGCCGGCAGTGTCGGCAAGGGTCACCGGCACGCCGGCGAGGGCGAGGCGGACCTCGACGACGTCGCGCGTGGTGCCGGCGCGGGCCGAAACGATCGCCGCCTCGCGTCCCGCCAGCGCGTTCAGGAGGGAGGACTTGCCCACATTCGGCGCACCGAGGATCGTGACCAGCAGCCCTTCCCTCAGGCGCTCGCCTCGCCCGTCATCGGCGACGTGCGTCGCGATCTCCGCCCGCAGTGCCGAGGCCCCTTCCCGGGCGCGATCGCCAAGATCGGTGGGCAGGTCGTCCTCGGCGAATTCGATGGCGGCTTCCTGGTGCGCGAGCAGGCGCGTGAGGCGGTCGGCCCAGCCGCCATAGAGACGCGCGAGCGCACCGCCGGCCTGGCGCAGGGCCTGGCGGCGCTGGGCCTCGGTCTCGGCATCGATGAGGTCGGCAATGCCCTCGGCGGCCGTGAGGTCCATCCGCCCGTTGAGGAAGGCGCGCCGGCTGAACTCGCCGGGTTCGGCCGGCCGGGCACCCAGGCGGGCGAGCGCGCCACCCACGGCGGCGATCACCGCCGGCCCGCCATGGAGATGGAACTCCGCGCCGTCCTCGCCGGTATAGGAGCCGGGGCCTGGGAACCAGAGCACGAGGGCCTCGTCGAGCACCGCCCCGTCCTCGGGGTCGCGCAGGCGGCGGAGGCTGGCCTTCCTGGGCTTCGGAAGCCTCCCGGCGAGCCGGGCGACCAGCGGGCCCGAGCCGGCGCCGGAGATCCGGAGCACGGCGATGGCGCCGCGCCCCGCGCCGCTCGCGAGGGCGAAGATCGTGTCGGTGGCGCTCACGCGCGATGTTCCACGTGAAACACCCCCCTTCACCCCTTGGGCGGCGGTATGTCCTTCTCGGTCAGCATCAGCCGATGAACGCGGCCGCCGCCGAGGATATGCACCTGCAGGATCTCCTCGACATCCTCGATGGTGGCCGGCCGGTACCAGACGCCTTCGGGATAGATCACCATGGCCGGGCCGAATTCGCAGCGGTCGAGGCAGCCGGCGCTGTTCACGCGGATGCCGGGGATCTTCAGCTCCTTCGCACGCGCCTTCATGTAGTCGCGCAGCTTCTCCGATCCCCGGGCCGCGCAGCAGCCGCGCGGGTGGCCGTCCGGGCGGCGGTTGGTGCAGGCGAAGATGTGCGTCCGGTAGAAGGGCGGCGGGTCGGCTTCGGTCACGGGCGTCTCCGGCAGGGAGTGGCTTCGGTCCGGATGTAGACGTCGGGCGGGCCTGCTCCAAGCCATCCGGCTTGTGCTTGACGCTCCCGGCCTATGGGTGTCTGTCCTGGTCCGGCCATGCCGCAGCTCTCGTTCCATACCCCGCTCGGGGACCTGACCGTGTCCGAGGAGGACGGCGCCATCGTCGCCCTCGACTGGGGGCGCGGGCGGGACCAGGCCGAAACGCCGCTGCTGAAGCACGCCCGCGACCAGCTCCAGGACTACTTCGACCGGAAGCTGACCGCTTTCGACCTGCCCCTGGCTCCGCACGGCACGGCGTTTCAGCGCAAGGTATGGGATGCGCTGCTCACCATCCCGGCGGGGCAGACGCGGACCTACGCCGAGATCGCGCGTCAGGTGGAGTGCCGGGCTGCCCGGGCGATCGGCCAGGCCAATGGTGCGAACCCCATTCCGATCCTGATTCCCTGCCACCGGGTCGTGGCGGCGGACGGTTCCCTCGGCGGCTATTCGGGCGGCGAGGGAGAGGCTACCAAGCGCTATCTCCTGGACCTCGAGCGCGACGCGCCCGGGGCCGCATCCCTGTTCACGGCCGCGACCTGAGCCGGCCCAGCGACGGACACGTTCTTCATGACCCACGCGATCCGCATCCACGAAACCGGCGGCCCCGAGAAACTGGTCTGGGAAGAGGTCCCCCTGCCCGCCCCGAAGCCGGGTGAGGCGCTGGTGCGCCACAAGGCGGTCGGGCTCAACTTCATCGACGTCTATTTCCGCACCGGACTCTACAAGGCGCCGTCGCTGCCGGCCGTCATCGGCATGGAAGGGGCGGGCATCGTCGAAGCGGTCGGCGAAGGCGTGACCGAGGTCGCGGTGGGCGACCGCGTCGCCTATGCCACCGCCCCGATCGGCGCCTATGCCGAAGCGCGCTGCATCAAGGCCGACCGCCTCGTGAAGATGCCCGACGGCATCGGCTTCGAGCAGGCCGCCGGCATGATGCTCCAGGGCATGACCGCGGCCTTCCTGATCAGGAAGTGCTACGCGGTGCAGGCCGGCCAGACCGTGCTCGTCCACGCCGCGGCCGGCGGCGTCGGGCTCATCATGACCCAGTGGCTGAAGCATCTCGGCGCCACCGTCATCGGCGTGGTCGGCACCGAGGAGAAGGCGGCGCTCGCCAGGGCCCACGGCGCCGACCATGCGCTGCTGACGAAGGATGACGTGCCGGCGCGCGTGAAGGAGATCACCGGCGGCGCGATGCTGCCGGTCGTCTACGACAGCGTGGGGCGCGACAGCTTCGGCACCTCGCTCGACTGCCTGGCGCCCTTCGGGATGATGGTGTCCTACGGCAATGCCTCGGGGCCGGTGGCGATTCCCGACCTCGGCATCCTCGCCGCCAAGGGCTCGCTCTACGTGACCCGGCCGACGCTCGCGACCTATACCGCGAAGCGCGAGGACCTGATCGGCCGCGCCAACGATCTCTTCGAGGTGGTGGGGTCCGGCGCGGTGAAGATCCGCGTGAATCAGACCTTCGCCCTGAAGGATGCGGCGGATGCGCACCGCGCGCTCGAGGCGCGGCAGACCACCGGCAGCACCGTCCTGCTTCCCTGACCACGGCGACCGAGGCGGCACCGTTCCGGCGGGCCCGCTTCTGCGCCATGGCCTCCGTCGTCCGGCATGCGGATCCATCCGTCCTTGCGCCTGCCATGCCGCGCTGCCGCGCCGATCCGCGCGCGCCGCATCAGGGCCAACACGAAACAATATAACGTTGCGTAGCGGTCCCGGTGGATGGGGGCCGGGGACCCGCCTCAGGCAAGCCCCAGGGCGCTGAACAACCGCGCCGCCGGCGGCCAGGCCGCCATCACCTCGCCGCGGAAGGCAACCAGGGCGACGAGCCCTCCGGCGACGACCGCCAGCGACACCGCCCAGGCCAGCCTCAGCGCGCGTGACGCCTCGGCCGCCACGGCAGCCTCGATCTCCTGCTGCGGAAGCGGAACCAGGGGGACGTCGACACGCGGTTCGAGGCGCTGCGGCGCGCGATCCGGCGGCGGCGCAGCGTCCGGCGGCGGCAGCGCGAAATCCGTCGCGCAGCGGGAGCAGCGGAGCATGCGCCCCGGCCCGGCAAGCAGCCGGTCGGGCACGTCGTACTCTGTCGCGCAATTCGGGCAGGCGATCCGCATGGGTTACATTCCCATCGCCGGCACACCGACGGCAAGGAGCGGTTGAGGCGCGGCGCCGGCGGGGGCAAAACACCCCCATGGTCCGATTCAGCCGTGTGGCCCTGGCCTATCCGGATCCGCGCGGGCGGCGCGGCCACGACGTGCTGCGCGACATCTCCTTCACGCTTGGTGAAGGCTCCTTCACCTGGATCATCGGGCCTTCCGGCGCCGGCAAGACCTCGGTGCTGCGGCTGATGCATGCGGCGCTCCGCCCGACCGAGGGCGAGGTGGAGCTGCTCGGCATACCGCTCTCGCGCGCCCGGCGGCGGGACCTGCCGCCGCTGCGCCGGCGCGTCGGCGTGGTGCACCAGGAATTCCGCCTGCTGAACCACCTGACCGCATGGGACAATGTCGCGCTGCCGCTGCGCCTGGCCGGCATCGCCGAATCCACTGTGCGCAACGACGTGGCGGAGCTGCTCGACTGGATCGGCCTGACCGGCAAGGAGGCGCGCCGGCCCGAGGAACTCTCCGGCGGCGAGCAGCAGCGCCTGACGCTCGCGCGCGCGGTGGTGACGCGGCCCAGCCTTCTCGTCGCCGACGAGCCGACTTCGGAGCTCGACGCGCGGCAGGCGCGCCGCACCCTCGCCCTGCTGCTCGAGATGAACCGCCAGGGCACCACCGTCGTGGTCGCCACCCATTCGGAGGACCTGCCCGCGCGCCACCCGTCGCGGACGCTGGTGCTCGAAGGCGGGCGGATCGTGGCCGATGGCTGAGGCCCGCCGGCGCCTGGCCCGCGATCCGCTCGGCCTGCGCCGGGCCCTGGCCGACCGGCTGCTGCTCGGCCTGGTCGCCGCCATGGCGCTTCTGGCGGCGCTCGCGC
>JAFADX010000264.1 GCA_023424475.1 Pseudomonadota bacterium | reverse complement strand
CCCGCATCCTCATGCCGCCCCCCGCACGATCTGCACCGGATCGAGCCGCGCCGCCCGCCGCGCCGGGATCAGCGCGGCGATCGCCGCCGAAGCCACCGCGAAAGCCGAGGCCACGGCGAAGATCCGCCAGTCCCGCACCAGCATGAAGCGGTCGTTGCCGGCCGGCGTATCGGTCGCGAAGCGGACCTGTGCCAGCCCTTCGATCATGATCTGCCCCAGCAGGCAGCCGAGCGCGGCGCCGAGCAGCCCGGCGATCACCCCCTGCACGAGGAACAGGCGCTGGATGTCGCCCTCGGTGAAGCCGAGCGACTTCAGGATGGCGATGTCGCGCGTCTTCTCGAACACCACGGTCGAGATGATGTTGTAGATGCCGAAGGCCGCGACCAGCAGGATCGCGCCGGTCACGCTGTACATGATGGCGTTCTGGATGACGAAGACCGTGAGGATGTTGCGGTTCTGCTCCTCCCAGGATTCGGTCCGGTCGCCGAAGCGTGCCTCGATCTGCCGGGCGAGCGGTTCGGCCTGCGTCACGTCGCGCAGCCGCACGAGGATCTGGTTCACCACGTTGCTGCGGTCCTGCAGCACCTGGTTCACCTTGAGCAGCGCGTAACCCTGCGTCTGGTCCAGGGCGACGAGGCCGGTGTGGAAGATGCCGACGATCTTCATCTGCAGGGTCACGCCGCGCGGCGAGACGGCGATCACCGTGTCCCCCACCTGCACGCCCAGGCGAAACGCCAGGGTCGAGCCGATGATGAGGCCGTTGGCCGCCGAGCGGAGGTCCTCGAGCCGGCCCTGGGTCATGTCCTTCTCGAGATTGGCGACACGGCGGTAGCGTTCGGGATCGATGCCGGTGATGGTGACGCTGAGGTCGCGCGCGCCGTAGCGCAGCAGGGCCGCGCCGGTGAGGATGGGCGCCGCGGCGACGCCGGGCATGGCTTCGAGCATCGCGAGCTTCTCGCCCGCGGCGCGGATGCCGCGGACCCGGTCGCGCGGCTTCACCCCGCTGACGGCCACGGCGCCGCCTTCGCCGGCGATCTCGGCTGCCTGCGGCGCCGGGGTGCGCGTCTCGTCCTTGATGACGATGTGCGGCTGCACGTCGATGATCTGCTGGACGAAGTAGGTCTGGAAACCGCGCATCAGCGAGGCGATGGCGATGAAGAAGGCGACGCCCAGCGCGACGCCGGTGACGCTGACCAGCGTCTGGCGCCGCCGCCGCTGCAGCATGCCGCGCGCGAGGTCGACGATGAGCCTCATGGCCGCAGCCGCACGATCTGCCCGGCAGCGAGGCCCGGCGGCGGGTTCACCACGATCATCTCACCGGCGGCGATGCCGCGCAGCACCTCGACCGAGGTGGCGCCCTGCACGCCGAGTTCCACCGTGCGGGGCTCCACGCGTTCCTGCCGCACGACGAAGACGCGCCCGTCGCGCACCGCGGCCGGCGGGATCAGGACGGCATGGTCGGTTTCGTGCAGTACGATGTTGGCCTCGACGGTCATGCCGATCAGCAGGGGCGTGTCGTCGGGCAGGTTCAGCCGCACGCGGTAGGCCTTGCGCGTGGCATCGCCCTTGGGCGTGATCTGGCCGACGGTGGCGGTCAGCACGCGGCCGGGAAAGGCATCGGCACGCAACAGCGCGCGCTGGCCTTCGCGCACCTGGGCGATGTCTTCCTCGTCCACCTCGGCCGTCACCCGCAGCGGGCGGGGCTCACCGATCCAGAACAGGGCGGCGGGGGTGTCGACGACCTCGCCCACCTCCGCGTCGCGGCGCAGGACCAGGCCGTCGGAGGGCGCGCGCACGACATAGTCGTCGAGGCGGCGGCGGGCGGCCTCGGCCACGGCACGGACGGCACGGGCCTCGGCCTCCGCCCGGTCGAGGGCCGACCGCGACGCGACGTCCCGGGTCACCAGGGCGCGGGTGCGCGCGAGCTCGTCGTCGGCGAAGGCGGCGCGGGCCTCCGCTTCCTCGACGCGGTGCAGAGCTTCGCGGTCGTCGAGGCGCGCCATGGGCTGGCCTTCCGTGACGCGGTCGCCTTCCTCGACCAGGACGGCGGTGATGCGGGCGCGGACGGCGGGGCCGACCTTGGCCCAGTGGAGCGGTTCGACACTGCCGGTTGCATAGACGGCACGAAGGGCGGGGCCGGTCGTTGCGATAGCGATCGTGACGGCCGGTGGCAGGATCCACCAGACCCAGGCACCCGCCGCGGCCAGCAGGAGGGCGAGAATCAGGGCGACGCGGCGGGGCATGGTGGGCTCCGATAGCATGGACGGAGCCGATGCGGGCGGGTGGGAAACATACGGTTGCAGGCTGGGCCGAGCGCGGGTATGAGGCGCCGCCCGGACTGCGCATCGAGGCGCGCTGTCGAAGGAGCCGGCATAGCTCAGCGGTAGAGCAACTGATTCGTAATCAGTAGGTCCCCAGTTCAAATCTGGGTGCCGGCACCAGCACTTACGGGACTTATCCACAGGAAGTTCAAACCGTGTTCCAACTGCCTGTTCCAACCTCCCAGGTTCACCAGTTGTTCCGCGCGCGAGGCGCCCTGAAAGCTTCAGGCAGTGCCCCCGCGGATATCTTGCAGGTCGGCGCGCTTGGGGCTGGCGCCAGGATGACGAAGCCGCACGCGCATGTGCTGGACGAGTTGTCACGCGGCCGCCGACGTCGCATCCGCATGCATCGACAGGCTCCTGCTGCTGATCGGCCGACCTGATTCGCTGAAGCGCAGCATGTAGGACAGGTGCCGCGTGAGCACGATGTCATCGAGCTTACGGAGTTCCCGGCCGTTCTTCTCGATCATCATCGACTCCAGCGCAGGCTGATCGCCTTCGGCCGGCAAGTCCTTCGCAACCGTCTCGCAGGTCTCAGCGAATGCATGCCGGAACGTGTGCTCGTTCCATTTCTGGCCGGTGCGGCCGTTCGGATCCGTCTCGGCGTGCCGCGACCGAGGCATCTGCCAAGACAGTTCGGGGCTGCGCATCAGCCTGCTCAGCCCGATCTTGCCGTGGTTCCTTCCATGCTTGCAGAACGACAGCACCGTCGAACCCGGTGATCAGACACCCAACTCCCGCAGCACGCGGTTCAGGCCGACGCGCCAGGTCGGCAGCGTTACGCAGAACGTTGAAGCAAGGCGCGTTGCATCAAGCCTGGAATCGGTGGGGCGTATCGCCTTCGTCGGATAGTCGCGCGTGGCAATGGGGCGTATGACCGGTTGGCATTTGGCGCGCACGGCCACATCCTCGAAGACAGCTTCGGCAAAGCCGTGCCAACTGGTCGCGCCAGTGGCCGTGGCGTGGAAGACGCCGCGATACCGTTCCTGCCACCCGGTCTCTCGGATACGTCCAAGAATGGTGCCGATGGCATCGGCGAGATCGGGCGCGGCGGTGGGATTGCCGTACTGATCCGCGACGACACGCAACTCTGGTCGTTCGGCTCCGAGCCGCAGCATGGTCCGGACAAAATTGCGACCCGTCGCCGCATAGATCCATGCCGTGCGCAATACGATGACCATCGGGCTCGCCGAGAGCGCAGCCCGTTCACCTGCCAGCTTCGTGCAGCCATAGACGCTGCGCGGATTGGGCACGTCCTCCTCGATGTATGGTGCACCCTTGCATCCATCGAATACGTAGTCAGTCGAGATGTGAATGAGCGGGACGCCAACCAGGGCGCAGAACCTGGCGATTTCATGCGGCCCGGTGACATTGGCGCGAAACGCCGCAGCTTCACTGTCCTCAGCCGCATCGACGGCCGTCCATGCGGCGCAATTGACCACGGCGTCCATGGGCGATGCCGCGAGCAGCGACGAAATCGACGCCGGGCTCTCAAAGTCGAAATCGGGCCGCCCGACGCTGATCACGTCGAAGCCCATGGCAGGCAATGCGTTCCCAAGAGCAGTTGCGAGCTGCCCGCCCCTCCCGGTCACCAGGACGCGCCGCATCATCGGGGCCTTGCCGGAAAGGGCGGCTGGATCTCGGCCAGCCGGGGCGCTGCCCGATCCTTCTCCGACAGGATCGCTGCCTCGGCCACCACCGGCCAGTCGATCGCAAGATCAGGATCGTCCCAGGCAATGACACAATCGGCAGCGCGGTCGTATGGCGCATCGACCTTGTAGAGCACCTCCGTTTCAGGCTCGAGCGTGCAATACCCATGCGCGAAGCCTGGCGGCACCCAAAGCTGGCGCCAGTTGGCCGCACTCAGCTCTGCGGCGACATGCTCGCCATAGGTCGGGGAGCCCTCGCGGATATCGACGGCAACATCGAGGATTGCGCCGCGCGCAACGCGCACCAGCTTGCCCTGGGCCGAGGGCGGGCGCTGGAAGTGCAACCCGCGCAGCACGCCCATTTCGCACGACAGGGAGTGGTTGTCCTGCACGAAATCGGTGGTGATGCCGTGCGCGGCCAGCGCGCGGCGCGACCAGACTTCGCTGAAGAAGCCGCGGGCATCACCGTGCCGGAGCGGCTCGATCAGGAGCACCTCGGGAATCGCCTGAGGTGAAACACGCAGAGACGATTGTGGAAGGACGGTCACGTTCATGGCTGGCTCCCATCACGAATGAGGTGGTGGCGCGATTGGCCTGATGTCCGAAGGGGTCGCCCGCGCCGGCGCGGGTGACGGTGATCGGCCCCCAAGAGCCGGGCGGAGCGGCGCGGATGGGGCGCCGATGGGATCTGGCTGTTGCGCTGATATCGCGGCAGCCGCTTGAGTGGCGACGCTCCGCAGATACCCCCCATAGGCGGTCTTTCCGAGTGCGTTGGCCTGTCGTGTCAGTGCTGTCTTGTCGATGAAGCCCATGCGGAAGGCGATCTCCTCGGGGCAGCCGACCTGCAGCCCCTGGCGGTCCTGCACGGTCTGCACGAAGAGAGCGGCCTGCAGCAGCGAGCCCGGCGTGCCGGCATCGAGCCAGGCGCAGCCGCGCCCGAGTTGTTCCGCATAGAGCGCGCCGCGCCCGAGATAGACCTTGTTGAGGTCGGTGATCTCGAGCTCCCCGCGCGCCGACGGCGCGAGGTCGCGGGCCAGCCGCGTCACCCGGCCGTCGTAGAAGTACAGCCCGATCACCGCCCAGTCCGACTTCGGCTGCGCCGGCTTCTCCTCGATCGACAGCACCCGCCCCGCGGCGTCGAACTCGGCCACGCCGTAGCGCTCGGGGTCGGCGACGCGGT
>JAFADX010000237.1 GCA_023424475.1 Pseudomonadota bacterium | reverse complement strand
GGCCGGGTGGGGGGTGCGGGCCGGTGCCGTCTGATCGAAAAGAGCTCTGGAGACGATGCCGTAAGTCAGGGCGAACGGGAACGGCTCCAGATCGGGACGGGGGTGGGAGAGGGGGTGTCCCCTCCCGTCCCGGGGACTTTCCTGTGGCGTTTCCCCGGAAACCGCGCCATACACCCGCCCTGGCGCGCCCCGGGGGTGTCGCCGACCGCCGCGGCTGCGGCGGGCTGACAGAGAAAGCCGCGGGACCCGAGACCGGACCGCCGCGGCGTTTCCGGCCACATGGGCGGCCTTCCCGTCGCGAGACCCGCGATGGGCCCACCCCATGCCGCCCGAGACGCCGAGCATACCGGCCCCTTGTCCTGGACCCCTCGGTCCCGACCTGTTCCGCCCTCCGACGTCGCTTCCTGAGGGGCCTGACATGCCGCGCGGCTGCCTGCGAAGGACGGGCGGGCGCGGTTCGCACGGCGCATCCGGCGCCGCGCACGAGAGGACGCAAGATGTTCGACAAATACTTCCGCAAGGAAATCAACTGGGGTGGCAAGACCCTGGTGCTCGAGACCGGCAAGATCGCCCGCCAGGCCGACGGCGCCGTGGTGGCGCGGCTGGGCGACACCATCGTGCTCTGCACGGCGGTCGGCTCGCGCAGCGTGAAGCCGGGCCAGGACTTCTTCCCGCTGACCGTGAACTACCAGGAGAAGGCCTTTGCCGCGGGCAAGATCCCCGGCGGCTTCTTCAAGCGCGAGGGGCGCCCGTCCGAGTTCGAGACCCTGGTCTCCCGCCTGATCGACCGCCCGATCCGCCCGCTGTTCCCCGACGGGTTCCGCAACGAGGTGCAGGTCGTCGCGACCGTGCTGTCGCATGACCTCGAGAACGAGGCGGACATCGTCGCGATGGTCGGCTGCTCAGCGGCGCTGACGCTGTCGGGCATTCCCTTCTTCGGCCCGATCGCCGGCGCGCGCGTGGGCTATGTGGGCGGCCAGTACGTGCTGAACCCGACCGCCGAGGAGCGGAAGTCGAGCGCGCTCGACCTCGTGCTCGCCGGCACGGCCGAGGGCGTGCTGATGGTCGAATCCGAGGCGAGCGAGCTGACCGAGGAGGTGATGCTCGGCGCCGTGGAGTTCGGCCACAGGTCGTTCCAGCCGGTGATCCAGGCGATCATCGAGCTCGCCGAGGTCGCCGCGAAGGAGCCCTGGGCGCTGCCCGAGGAATCCGACGCGACCAAGGCGCTGAAGGCCCGCATCGCGGAACTGGGCCGCGCCGACATGGCGGTCGCCTACACCGAGACGCAGAAGCTGCTCCGCCAGGAGAAGGTCGGCGCGGTGAAGAAGGCCGTGGTCGCCGCGCTCGAGGCCGAGGGCGCCGACGTCGCCGCGGCGAAGGGCCTGCTCAAGGAGCTCGAGGCGGACGTCGTCCGCAACAACATCCTCGACACCGGCAGGCGCATCGACGGCCGCGACACCCGCACCGTGCGCCCGATCGTCGCGGAAGTGGGCGTGCTGCCGCGCGCGCACGGCTCGGCACTGTTCACCCGCGGCGAGACGCAGGCGCTCTGCGTCGCGACGCTCGGCACCGGGCAGGACGAGCAGATCATCGATGCCCTCACGGGCGAATACCGTGAGGACTTCATGCTGCACTACAACTTCCCGCCCTACAGTGTGAACGAGACGGGCCGCATGGGCTCCCCGGGCCGCCGCGAAGTGGGCCACGGCAAGCTCGCCTGGCGCGCGATCCATCCGCTGCTGCCGGAGAAGGAGAAGTTCCCCTATACGCTGCGCGTCGTCTCCGAGATCACGGAGTCCAACGGCTCGTCGTCGATGGCGACGGTCTGCGGCACCTCGCTCTCGCTGATGGATGCCGGCGTGCCGCTGAAGCGCCCCTGTGCCGGCATCGCGATGGGCCTGATCAAGGAAGACCGCGGCTTCGCGGTGCTGTCCGACATCCTGGGCGACGAGGACCACCTCGGCGACATGGACTTCAAGGTGGCCGGCACGGATGCGGGCATCACCAGCCTGCAGATGGACATCAAGATCACGTCCATCACCTTCGAGATCATGAAGATCGCGCTGGAGCAGGCCCGTGAAGGCCGCCTGCACATCCTGGGCGAGATGGCGAAGGGCCTGACCGGCCACCGCACGGACGTCGCCGCGACGGCGCCGCGCATCACCGTGATCAACGTGCCGAAGGACAAGATCCGCGACGTGATCGGTTCCGGCGGCAAGGTGATCCGCGAGATCACCGAACAGACCGGCACCAAGATCGACATCGAGGACGACGGCACGATCAAGGTGGCCGCGACCTCGACCGAGGCGGCGCAGAAGGCGATCGACTGGATCCGCGGCATCGTGGCCGAGCCCGAGGTCGGCGCGATCTACAACGGGAAGGTCGTGAAGACCGCCGATTTCGGCGCCTTCGTGAACTTCCTCGGCGCCAAGGACGGGCTCGTGCACATCTCCGAGCTCGCCCAGGACCGCGTCGCCCGGACCACCGACGTCGTCAAGGAAGGCGACCAGGTGAAGGTCAAGGTCATCGGCTTCGACGACCGCGGCAAGGTGAAGCTGTCCATGCGCGTGGTCGACCAGGCGACGGGCGAGGACATCACCGAGAAGGTCGGCGCCAAGCGCCCCCGCCCCGAGGGCGAGGAGCGCGGCGAGCGCCGTGACCGCGGCCCCCGGCGCGACCGCGGGGAGCGGTCCGACCGCGGCGGCGAGGCCGCCGAGTAACACCGGAGCGGATCCGGCCGGGGAGCCCTGCACAGGGGCCCCGGCCGGTGCCATATTCGCGTCATGAAGTTCCTTGGGAGCGCCGGGTCTTGAAGGCCATCAACGCGATCCGCATGGGGGGCGTGGACGTCCTGCCGCTCGTCGAAGGCGGCAAGGGCGTCTCCGTCTCCAATGGTTCCTCCTGCGGGGCCTGGGCGGCCTCGGGGGGCGTCGGCACCTTCTCCGCGGTCAATGCCGATTCCTACGACGCGGACGGCAGGCCGATCCCGCAGGTCTATCACGGCAAGACCCGCCGCGACCGGCATGAGGAGCTGATCCGCTATGCCATCGACGGCGCCATCACCCAGGCGAAGAAGGCCTGGGAGATGGCCGGCGGCAAGGGCCGGATCCACGCCAATATCCTGTGGGAGATGGGCGGGGCCGAGCGCGTCGCGCGGGGAATGCTGGAAGGGGCCCGGGGCCTGATCCACGGCATCACCTGCGGCGCCGGCATGCCCTACCGCCTGGCGGACATCGCCCGCGACTTCGGCGTGCACTACTACCCGATCGTCTCCTCGGCCCGCGCCTTCAACGCGCTGTGGAAGCGCGCCTATTCCAAGACCCGGGAATGGCTGGGCGGCGTGGTCTACGAGGACCCCTGGCTCGCCGGCGGGCACAACGGCCTGTCGAATTCCGAGGACCCGCGGAAGCCCGAGGACCCCTATCCCCGCGTACTGAAGCTGCGCCAGCAGATGCGCGAATTCGGCCTGGACGACACGCCCATCATCATGGCCGGCGGCGTCTGGTGGCTGGAGGAGTGGGAGGACTGGATCGACAACCCCGAGCTCGGCCCGGTCGCCTTCCAGTTCGGCACCCGGCCGCTGGTGACCAGGGAGAGCCCGATCTCGGACGCCTGGAAGCAGCGGCTGCTGACGTTGCAGAAGGGCGACGTGCTGCTGCAGCCCTTCAGCCCGACCGGCTTCTATTCCTCGGCGGTGCGCAACGCGTTCCTGCACGAGCTCGAGGAGCGCAACGAGCGCCAGGTCGCCTATACCTCGGAGCCGATCGGCGAGCACATCGCCGAATACGGCGTGGGCCCGCGGAAGCGGAAGGTGTGGCTGGCGCCGCACGACCTCGCCCGCGTGAACCAGTGGGAGGCCGAGGGCTTCGTCGAGGCGATGCGCACGCCCGACAACACGCTGATCTTCGTGACGCCCGAGAAGGCGCAGGAGATCGTGCAGGACCAGATCGACTGCATGGGCTGCCTCTCGCAGTGCCGCTTCAGCAACTGGTCGCAGCACGAGCCCGAATTCTCGACCGGCAAGAAGGCGGACCCGCGGTCCTTCTGCATCCAGAAGACGCTGCAGGACATCAGCCATGACGGCGCGCTCGAGCGGAACCTGATGTTCGCGGGGCACAACGCCTATCGCTTCGGGCAGGACCCGTTCTACTCGAACGGCTTCGTGCCGACCGTGAAGCAACTGGTCGAGCGGATCCTGACGGGGCGGTAAGCCGGGAGCGGGCCGCCCGGCCCGCGCGTTGCCGCCCCCGCCCCCCCGTGCTAACCGCCGCGCCATCCGACAGGCGCGCGCCGCGCCGCTGCGAGAAGGTCCCGACATGTCCGAACAGATGACCCCCGGCGCCAACGGCGGCGCCGACATCGCCACGGGGCCCGTGGTGCTGAACCTGCAGTTCACCAAGGACCTCTCCTTCGAGGTGCCGGGCGCGCCGCAGATCTACATGACGCTGCGCGAGGCGCCGCAGATCAACATCGCCCTCGACGTCCAGGCCCGCCGGCTGCAGGAAGGCCAGGACACTTTCGAGATTTCGCTCAACATCCGCGCCGACGCCAAGGCCGGCGACCAGACCGCCTTCATCGCGGAGCTGGTCTATTGCGGCATCTTCACCCTGAACGGCGTGCCGCAGGAGATGGTGGAGCCGATCCTGCTCGTCGAATGCCCGCGGCTGCTGTTCCCCTTCGCGCGCAACATCCTCGCCGACGTGACGCGCGACGGCGGCTTCCCGCCGGTGCTGCTGGCGCCGATCGACTTCGTGCAGCTCTGGCAGCAGCGCCGGGGCCAGCCCTCGGGTGCACCGATCGGCAACGCCTGACGCCGATGGCGGGGGGTCGGAAAGGCGGCCCCCCGCGGACATCTGCGCGACCGCCATGACCAAGCGCCGCATCGCCATCGTCCTGTTCAACCTCGGCGGGCCCGACCGGCCCGAGGCCGTGCGGCCGTTCCTCGTCAACCTCTTCACCGACCCCGCCATCCTGCGGGTGCCGGGCTTCGTGCGGCCCTTCCTCGGCCGCTTCATCGCCTGGCGGCGCACGAAGCCGGCGATGGGGAACTACGCGATCCTCGGCGGGCGCTCCCCGCTGCTGGAGCTGACGGAAGAACAGGGCCGCGCGCTCGACGCCGCGCTGGCGGAGGAGCCGGGGGTCGAGGCGAAATCCTTCGTCTGCATGCGCTACTGGCACCCGATGAGCGACGCCGCCGCGCGCGCGGTGAAGGCCTGGGGGCCGGACGAGATCCTGCTGCTGCCGCTCTATCCGCAGTATTCGACCACCACGACGGGCAGCAGCGTCACGGCGTGGGAGGACGCCTGCCGGCGCATCGGCTTGTCAGCCCCGACCACGACGCTGTGCTGCTGGCATTCGGATCCGGCCTTCGCCGAGGCGACGGCGGCGCTGGTGTGCGAGGCTTATGCCAAGGCGCGTGCGGACCTGCCTGCCGAGACGCCGCTGCGCATCCTGTTTTCGGCCCATGGCCTGCCCGAGAGCATCGTCACTGCGGGCGATCCCTATCAGTGGCAGGTCGAGCGCACGACGGCGGCGGTGGTGGGGCGCCTCGGCATCGAAGGCCTCGACCACGCCATCTGCTACCAGTCGCGGGTGACGCCGGAAAAGTGGATCGGCCCCTCGACCGAGGAGGAGATCGCCCGCGCGGCCCATGACAAGGTCGCCCTGCTGGTCTGCCCGATCGCCTTCGTCTCGGAACACTCGGAGACGCTCGTGGAACTCGACGTCGAGTATCGCGAGGTGGCGCACAGGCTCGGCGTGCCCGGCTATTTCCGGGTGCCGGCGCAGAACAGCGACCCGGGCTTCATCGCCGCCCTCGCGGGGCTGGTGCGCGGGGCGCTGGGGTCGGGGCGCGCGCTCTGCTCCTACGCCGGCGGGCGGCAATGCCCGAGGCAGCATGGCGACTGCCCGCACGGCCGGGCGCGCCTGGCCGACGCGGCGTGACGCGCCCGCGCGCCGTCCTGTTCGACTGCGACGGCGTGCTCGCGGATTCCGAGATGCTGGTGAACGCCATCGTCGCGGACCAGCTCACGGCGCTGGGCTGGCCAATGACCGCGCCGGAATCCCGCGAAGCGTTCCTGGGTCTTTCCCTGCCCGACATGGTGCCGCGCATCGAGGCGCGGGTCGGGCCCTTGCCGGACGGCTGGGCGCAGGAGATCTCGCTGCTCCTCGCGGTCGAGATGACGCGCAACACGCCGCCGGTGCCTGGTGCGATCGAGGCGGTGCTGAGCGTCGTCGCGGCCGGCATTCCGGTCGCGGTCGCATCGAATTCCGCGCGGGCGGAACTGGCGGCGAAGCTGCGGGCGCTGGGCCTCGCGGAGACCTTCGGCGCGCGCGTCTTCTCCTTCGAGGACGTGCCGCGGCCGAAACCCTGGCCGGACATGTACCTGGCGGCGGCGGCGGCCTGCGGCGCGGCGCCGGGCGATTGCGTGGTGATCGAGGACAGTGTGCCCGGCGTGCGTGCCGGCCGCGCGGCGGGCTGCCGCGTGCTGGGCTTCGCGCACGAGACGCCGCGCGCGGTGCTGGCGGCGCATGGCGCCGAGCCCTTCGGCGCCATGGCGGACCTGCCGGGGCTGCTCGGCCTCGGCTGATACCAGGCGCCCGAGGGCTTCACCGTCGCGCCCCTCATGCGCCGGGCGGGCCGCAGGCCGGATCTTCGTCCAGGCGGCGCGCTACCGCGTCACGGTCAGCGGCGTCACCATGCCGGCGGCGTAGTGGCCCGGCACGTTGCACACCAGCAGGTAGGCGCCCGGCGCGAGCGTCACCTCAAGCGTCCCGGAGGCATTGGGCTGGAGCTCCTCGGTATCGCCGAGGACGCGCACCTGGTTCTCCGGCACGCGGCCGGACTGCGCATCGTAGGGCAGGGCGGCGCCGGCATGGTCCACCGGGATGACCAGCATCTCGTGCAGGACGCTCCGCGACCAGTTCGTGACCTCGAAGCGCACCGCGCCGGCCTTCACGTCGTTGTGGTCGGCCCGGATGGACATCATGCCGCCCATCATCCCGGGGCCGCCGCCATACCCGCCCATCATGCCGGGCCCGCCACGCCAGCCGCCGCCTCCGCCCCGCGGACCGAAGCCCCAGCCCATCGGGCCGCGGCCCCCCGATCCCGGCCCGAAGCCGGTCGGAAACACCGAGGACATGTCGAGCAGGGCGACACGCACGAGGCTCGCCCCGTCCTCGGCCTTGGCGGCGACGATGGGCGCGATTACGGCGGTGGCAACGAGAGGGACGATGGACCGACGCCGCATGGTGGATCTCCTTCTTCCGGACTTCCTCCGTCCAGTCGGACACCCGCTTTGCCTACACCCCCTGCCGTCGCCCGCATGTTGCGCGAAATCAATTCCGCGCGGCGCGGCTCAGCGTGCCGGCAGGAACCCCACGATGTCCCGCGCCCTCGCCACGATCGGCTCGGCGACCGCGCCGGCCCGCTCGGCGCCCAGGCGCAGCGCGGCGTCGAGCGCCCCGGGGTCCTCCAGCAGCCGCTTCAGCTCCGCCTGGATGGGCGTGAGGTGCGCGACGAGTGCCTCGGTCAGCGTGTTCTTGAAGGCACCGAAGCCCTGGCCGCCATGCTCGCGCAGCACGTTCTCGGGCAGGGTGTCGGTCACGGCGGCGAGGATGCCGACCAGGTTGCGCGCCTCCGGCCGGCCTTCGAGGCCCGCGAGGTGGTCGGGCAGCGGCTCGGGGTCGGTCTTGGCGCGCCTGATCTTCTGCGCGATCGAATCCGCGTCGTCGTTGAGGTTGATGCGCGACTGGTCCGACGGGTCGGACTTCGACATCTTCTTCGTGCCGTCGCGCAGCGACATCACGCGCGCGGCGACGCCCTGGATCAGCGGCTCGATGTTGGGGAAGAAGTCCACGCCGTAGTCGTGGTTGAACTTCTGCGCGATGTCGTTCGCGAGCTCGAGGTGCTGCTTCTGGTCCTCGCCCACCGGCACCTTGGTCGCGTGGTAGGCGTGGATGTCGGCGGCCATCAGGTTCGGATAGACGTAGAGGCCCGAGGAGGCGGCCTCGCGGTCCTTGCCGGCCTTGTCCTTGAACTGCGTCATGCGGTTCAGCCAGCCGAGGCGGGCGACGCAGTTGAAGATCCAGGCCAGTTCCGCGTGCGCGCGCACGTGCGACTGCACGAACAGGGTGCAGCGCTTCGGGTCGAGGCCGCAGGCGATCAGCGTCGCCGCCATCTCCCGCGTCTGGCGCAGCAGGTCGGCGGGGTCCTGCCAGACCGTGATCGCGTGCAGGTCCACGACGCAGTAGATCGCCTCGTGGCTGTCCTGCAGCGGCACCCAGTTGCGGATGGCGCCGAGGTAGTTGCCGAGGGTGGGCACGCCCGAGGGCTGGATGCCGGAGAAGACGCGGGTCATGGGCAGCCTTGATCGTCTGACGCGGGGGTGATCCCGCGCCACGCCCGGGACGTCAAGATTCCCGCTTGGCGGGCGCGGCGGTCCGGGCAGAGGATGCGGCGATGCTGCGACCCGCCTGGATGCGCGACGTTTCTGCCGCGACGATGCGCGGGGATCTCGTCGCCGGGCTGATGCTGGCGGCCTACATGGTGCCGGCGTCGCTGGCCGATGCGGCGATCGCGGGGCTGCCGCCGCAGGCGGGGCTGCACGCCTGCATCTTCGCCGGCGCCGTCTTCTGGCTGTTCAGCGGGTCGAGCCGCACGGCGGTGACCGTAACGACGGGCCTCTCGCTGCTGCTCGGCCAGTCGGTCGCGGAGATGTCGGGCGGCGATCCGGCGCGCCAGGCGGCGCTGATCGCGGCGGCGACGCTCTGGGCCGCGGCCTTCGCGGGGCTGGGCTGGGCGCTGGGGGCGGGGGTCCTGGCGCGCTTCGTCTCCGACACGGTGATGCTGGGCTTCAAGTTCGGCCTGGCGCTGCACCTGGCGGCGGCGCAGCTGCCGAAGTTCCTCGGCTTCGCGGGGCATGGCGAGGATTTCGTCGCCCGCGTGGTCCATCTGGTGGCGCATGCGGGGGAGACGAACCTCGCTTCCCTGCTGCTCGGCTCGGTGGCGCTCGCGGCGCGGCTGGCCGGCAAGGCGGTGGCGCCGACCCGGCCGGTCGCGCTGGTCGTGGTGGCGGCGGGGATCGCGGCGGGGGCGGCGTTCGACCTTGCGCCCCGGGGCGTCAGCCTGGTCGGCGCGGTGCCGCAGGGGCTGCCGCTGCCGGGGCTGCCCGATGTCTCGCGCTCGGACATCCGGGACATGCTGCCGGTCGGGCTCGCCTGCTTCCTGCTGGCGATCGTGGAGACCTCGGCGGTGGCGCGGATGTTCGCGCGGCGGGAAGGGCAGCGCTACGACGCGGGGCGGGACATGCTGGCGCTGGCGGCGGCGAACCTCGCGGCCGGCTTCGGGCGCGGGTTCGCGGTCAGCGGCGGGTCCTCGCAATCGGTGGTGAACGACGAGGCCGGGGCGCGCACGCCGCTGTCCGGGCTGTTCGCGGCGGGCGTGCTGCTGCTGGCGGCGGTGTCGCTGACCGGGCTGCTGGCAACGCTGCCGCAGCCGGTGCTGGCGGCGATGGTGCTCGCCGCGGTGACGGGGCTGATCGACATCAAGGGGCTGGTGCGGGCCTGGCGGTTCCGGCGCTCCGAAGGGCTGGTGGCGCTGGCGGCGCTGGGCGGCGTGCTGGCGGCGGGGTTGCTGCAGGGGGTGCTGATCGGCGCGACGCTGTCGGTGGTGCTGATGCTGCGCGCGGCGCTGCGGCCGGCAGTGGTCGAGCTGGGCCGCGTGCCGGGCAGCGGCGTCTTCGCCGACATGGCGCACCGCCCGGATGCCGAACGCCAGCCCGGCGTGCTGGTGCTGCGCTGCCGGTCGGCGGTGCTCTACATGAACGCCGAGCATGTGATGGACGCGACGCAGGCGCTGCTGGCGGCGCGGCCGGACCCGGTGCATCGCGTGGTGTTCGACATGACGGCGGTGACCGCGCTCGACCTTCCGGGGGCGGAGATGTTCCTCGAATTGCGGCGAGTCCTGGCCGAGCGCGGCGTCACGCTGGTGCTCGCCGGCCTCAGGGACACCGAGGCCGCGACGCTCGCGCTGGCAGGGTATGACGGCGGGCTCGAGCCCCACCGCCGGGTGGCCGAGGCGCTGGGCTGACTCAGGCCGGCGCCGGGCGATGGCCGAAGATCGCGGTACCGACGCGCACCAGCGTCGCGCCTTCCTCGATCGCGACCTCGAAATCCGCGCTCATGCCCATCGAGACGACAGGCAGGCCATGCCTCGCCGCGAGGTCCCGCAGCCAGGCGAAATGCGGGCGCGGGTCCTCGTCGACCGGCGGGATGCACATCAGGCCGGTGAGGGGCAGGCCGTGGTCGTCGCGGGCGGCGCGGATGAAGGCGTCGGCCTCGGCGCGGGCGACGCCGGATTTCTGGCTCTCGTCGCCGGTGTTGACCTGCACCAGGCAATCGGGGCGGCGGCCTTCCTTCCGCATGGCGTCCGCGATGGCGGCGGCGAGCTTCGGGCGGTCGATGGTCTCGATCACGTCGGCGACGCGCACGGCGTCGCGCGCCTTGTTGGTCTGCAGCCCGCCGATGATGTGCAGGCGCAGGGCCGGGTGCGCGGCGCGCAGCCCCGGGAACTTCGCCAGGGCTTCCTGCACGCGGTTCTCGCCGAAGACCAGCTGGCCGGCGGCGAGCGCCTCGGCGACCGCTTCCCGGGGGTGGGTCTTGGAGACGGCGACGAGGCTGACGCTGCCGGCCGGCCGGCCGGCGCGGGCGCAGGCGGCCTCGATGCGGGCGCGGATGGCGGCGAGGTTGGCGGCGATGTCGGACATGGCGGCGCAGGCTAGTGCATGTTCCGATCTGTCGGAACCGGCACCGGCCCGCACCCCCACCCGGCCAC
>JAFADX010000230.1 GCA_023424475.1 Pseudomonadota bacterium | reverse complement strand
CTAGAGTTCTTTTCGATCAGACGGCACCGGTCCGCGCCCAGCCACCCATCCAGGATACTGTCGTTGGGTGGCCGGGTGGGGGTGCGGGCCGGTGCCGTCCGATCGAAAGGAGCTCCAGCGCCTGTCTCATGGCTGCGTTGCGCCGCGTCGCCGGCATCACGTCCAAAGCCGTCCACCTCCCCGTCGCCTCATCCTCACCCACCCTCGCCAGCCGTCCGAGCAGGCCCGGCCACTCGACCGCCGGGACGCGATGAGGCGGACGATCGGGATTTCTGTGTGGACGTGTGAACCACGACTGCGTCTGCGAACTGGGACCGCAGCGTGCGTTAACCAACCGCTCATGATACTCACCGCCGATGGCGTCTTAGGGATTGCCCATCATGCCCAAGGTCGGACCGAAGCTTCGCGAGTTGCGGACGCGCCGGGGTCTCGGTACGCGCGAACTGGCGGCGCGCTCAGGCGTGTCGCATTCCGCCGTCTCGCTGATCGAACGCGATCGCATGAGTCCGTCAGTCGATACGCTCGGCGCCATTCTTGGTGCGCTGGGGCTTACGCTCTCCGCCTTCTTCGAGGATCTCGAAAGCGTCGTCCCGCCGCGCGTCTTCTACGCGGCGAGCGAACTCACCGAGATCGGACGCGCGGACCGTGTTTCCTACAGGCTGGTCGGGATGGACTATCCGAACCGGCGCATGCTCCTGCTCTCGGAACACTACGCGCCTGGCGCGGCAACCGACGGCCCGATCGCCCACAATGCGGAGGAGGCCGGCATCGTCACGCAGGGCGCCATCGAGGTGACGGTCGGCGGCCAGTCGCGCATTCTTCAGGAAGGCGACGGCTACTACTTCGACAGCCGCCAGCCACATCTGTTCCGCAATGCCTCGGATGGCGTCAGCACCATCGTCAGCGCCATCACCCCGCCTACCTACTGATTCGCCGCTGGCGAGTATCCTGCCCAGGAGGGCGGTGCCCCATTGCCTGGACGCGGCCGAGACATTCTGCTCGACCCTGACAGAAGGACGGGCAGGTCATGGCGACGCGGCGGATCCTGGCGGGCGGCATTGCCCAGGAATCACACAGCTTCAACCCGATCCGCATGGGACGGGACAGCTTCACCATCACGGCCGGCCAGGACGCCGTTGCGCGTGCCCGCGGCACCAACTCGACACTGGGCGGCATCATCGACGCGGCCGAGGCAGCCGGCGCGGAGGTGATCGTCCCCACCCTTTACCGTGCTCAGTCCGGTGGCCCGGTCGAGGATGCCGTCTTCGCCGAGATGAAGGCCAGCATGCTCGATGCCGCGCGCCGCGGTGATTTCGACGCCATCGCACTGCCCTTGCATGGCGGCATGCTCACGCCGTCGCTGCACGACCCCGAAGGCGTTCTGATGCAGGAACTGCGCGCCATCGTCGGGCCGGATGTGCCGATCACCGCCGCCTTCGACCTGCACGCGCATGTCACGCCGGAGATCCTGCAGACCTGCGACCTGCTCGCCGCCTATCTCACCAATCCGCACGCCGACCAGGGGGCGACGGGGATGCGCGCGGGCCGCGCGGCGCTTGCGATGCTCGACGGCACGCTGAAGCCGGTCCTTGCCTGGGCGCATCTGCCCATGCTGACCCTCGGCAACGACCGTACGGATGAGGAACCGCTGCAGGGCCTGCATGCACGCGCCGCCGCAGCGGTGGCCGCGGGTGCCGTCCATGACGCCTCGATCTTCAACGCGCAGCAATTCCTCGACGTGCCGGGACTCGGCCAGGTGGTCATGGCCTATGGCAATGGTGATGCGACGCAGGCGAAGGCGCTGGTCGCGGGCCTCGCCGCCGATCTGTGGGCGGCGCGGCCGCGGCTGACCGGGCAATATCCCTCCCTCGACTCCTGCCTCGCCCGCGCGGCGGCGGGGACGGAACGGCCGCTTGTCCTCGGCGACCAGGGCGACCGCGTGGCGGCCGGCGCGCCCGGCGACAGCACGGTCATCCTGCATGCGCTGCGTGGTCTTGGCGTCGACCTGCCAGCCGCGATGCCCATCACCGATCCGGACGCCGTGGCGCTGTGCCGTGCGGCCGGCCTCGGCGCGACCGTCACCGTGACGGTGGGCGGCCGGCATTCCACCGTCGCGCCGCCGGCGACGCTGACGGGCGAGGTGATCTCAGCCGGTGAAGGGGCGTCGCTCGTCCATCAGGGTCCCGCCGAGAAGGGGCAGCGCGCCCAGATCGGCCCCTTCGCGGTGCTGCGCGTCGGCGCATTGAAGGTGGTGCTGACGGCGCGGCCCTATTCCTACATCGATCCGGAATACTTCCGCGCCATGGGCATGGAGCCTCGCGAGCAGCAGGTGGTCGTCACGCGATCGGGCTATCACTTCACGCTGAACTACGCGGCGATCGGCGAATGCATCACCGTCGATACACCGGGCATGTCCTCCTACCGGGTGACGGAACTCCCCTTCACCGTGGCGCGCCCCTTCTATCCGCTGGACGACATCGACCTGACGCCGGAGGTGAGGGTTAAGGACTGACGCGCTTCTGTCGCAGCGCCACGGCGGCCTCGCGGAAGGCATCGGCGACGCTCTCCAGCACCGTGTCGTCATGCGCGAAGGACAGGAACAGCCGGCCATAGCCGGACGGCATGACGAGCACGCCACGCCGGCGCAGTTCCGCATGCAGCGCGGCCGACCAGTCGGGCCGCAGCAGCCGCCGTGCCTCGGCGTAGTCGCGCGGCGGCTCGGCGGCGGGCCAGATGCTGAAGACGTCGCCATGGCCGCTGGTGCTCACCGCCTCGCCGCTGCGCGCGAAGGCCCCGACGATCGCCATGCGCAGCGCCTCCCCCCGCGCCAGGAGCGCGGGGTAGTCGGCCGCATCCAGCACTTCCATCGTCGCGATCACCGCGGCGCAGGCCATCGGGTTGCCGCTGTAGGTGCCCGCACGCACGGCGCGGCCATCTGCGAAGGCCCGCATGATCTCCGGCCGGCCCGCAACGGCAGCCACCGCCACGCCGCTGCCGATCGCCTTGCCCAGCGTCGCGATATCCGGGTCCAAGCCCATCGCATGCGCGGTGAGCCCGGCATGCAGGCGGAAGCCCATCAGCACCTCGTCGGCGATCAGCAACGCGCCGTGGCGCCGCGCGATCGCCTGCAATGCCATCAGGTAGTCCGGCGCGGGCAGGATGCATCCGGCATTGGCGAGCACGGGCTCCAGCAGAACCGCCGCGATGTCGTCGCGTTCGGCGAACAGGCGCTCGGCATCCTCCACATCGTTGAAGCGGAGCAGGGAAACACGGTCGGTCTCGGGCCGCGCATTGCCGGGAAAGGCGGATTCCGTCGCGCCGGCGCCGCCAAAGGAGACGTCGTCCAGCCAGCCGTCGAAGCCACCCGCCATCTTGGCGATGCGCGACCGCCCGGTGGCCGCGCGCGCGGCGCGGCAGGCAAGATGCACCGCCTCGCTGCCCGTGCTGACGAAAAGGACCTGGTCGAGCGGGCCGGCATGCGCGGCGATGGCCGCCGCGGCCACTTCCTCCCGCGCATGGACGAAGGCGGGCAGCGGGCCGTCGCGCAGGGCCTGCGTCACAGCCTCGACCACCGGTTCCGGCGCATGGCCGAGCACGGTGCCGCCGAAGCCCAGAGCCGTATCGACGTACCGCCGCCCCTCGGTGTCCCAGAGCCAGGGGCCGGCGGATCGCGCGACGGTCAGCACCTGTCCGTCGAGCACGGGCAAGGCGCGCGCCGCACTCGACACCGCACCGACAAGGTGGGTCATGCTCACGCCCTTCGCACGTTCCACGGATAGCGCACCGACCCGCCCAGCACGCCGGTCAGCTCGCTGCGATAGGCCGTATGGGGGAAATATACGCCGAGCGGCAGTGTCGGCACCTCCTGCAGCGCCAGTTCATGGATGGCCTTGAACAGGCGCTGTTGGTCGGCCTCGGCGGTGGCATTCAGCCATTCGTCGGTCAGGCCTTCCATCTGCGCACTCTCGAACCAGCCGGGCCAGCCGGCGGCGCCGTCGCCGCGCATGGTGGTGTTCAGCACCGGATTGGCGACGGCGATGGACGGCCAGGTGCTGTGGAAGATGCTCCAGCCGCCCTCCTCGACCGGCGCCTTGGACAGTCGGCGCTGCAGCAGCGTGCCCCAGTCCATGTCCTGCAGGTCCACATTCATGCCCGCGCGCTTCAGCAGGTCCGCCGTCACCGGCCCGAGGGCGGCGAGGGCCGGGCTGTCGGCGGGGTTGAGGATGACCACCTTCTCGCCCTTGTAGCCGGTCGCTTCCAGCGCCGCGCGCGTCGCCGCGGCATCGCCGGCCAGGCGGCCGAACTGATCGCGGCCGATCTCCTCCACGCCCGGGATGGCGCAAGGGAACATGGCGCGGCATTCGCGCCAGGCCTTGGGGTCGCCGCCCGTGACGGTCGCCAGGTAGTCCGATTGCTGCGCGATCTGCATGACGAAGCGCCGCAGCGCCGCATTATTGAAGGGCGCAGCGGTGTGATTGAAGCGCATCACCAGCACCGTGCCGAGGGGGTCGGCATCGACGACGCGCACGCGCCGGCTTCGCGCGGCGAGCGGTTCGAGGTCGGCCGGGATGCTCTCCATCCAGTCCACCTCACCCTGCGTCAGGGCGGCGACAGCGGTGGACTTGTCGGTGATGACACGCCATTCGATGCGCTCGAAATGCGCGACCTTACCGCCGGAGGTCCATTCGGGCGCCTCGCTGCGCGGCTTGTAGCCATCGAAGCGCGCATAGGCGACGAGATTGCCGGAATCGAACTCGCCGGGAAGGAAGCGATAGGGGCCGGAGCCGATGATCGCGGTGATCGGGGTGTTGGGCGCGGTGCTCGCGATGCGCTCGGGCATCATGAAGGCGGGAGAGGAATGCGGCTTGCCGATCGCCTCGAGCAGCCGCGGGAAGGGCCGCTTCAGCCGGATGCGAAGCGTGCGGTCGTCGACGCTGTCATAGCCCTCGACAGCAGCGCCATAGACCCGGCCGAAGGTGTCGCGGCGGCTCCAGCGTTGCAGGCTGGCGGCGCAGTCCCGTGCGCGGACGGGCTCGCCGTCGTGAAAGCGCAGGCCCTCGCGCAAGCGGATGGTCCAGACGCGGCCATCGGTGCTGACATCGTGGCTTTCGGCCATCTGCGGCTGAGGGCGCATCCGCCCATCCACGCCATAGAGCGTGTCGAACACATGGTAGCCGTGCTGCACGGCGACCAGCGCCGTGGATAGCACGGGGTCCAGAGAGACCAGATCGGTCGAGGGCACGAAGCGCAGCGTACTGGCCCGCGTGCCCTGCGCGATGGCCGGGGCACTCACGCCAAGGGCTGGAGCGAGGGCGAGGAAGGCTCGGCGGCGGAGTGTCATGGACGGCGCTCCATATCAGGACGTTGGAGGCGCAACCGTAAGAGCCCCACAGTTGGCTGTGGGGCCGAGAGGCGGTGGCGGTAAGGATAGTGCGCAGCGGCCCGCTAACCGCTTCCTGAGATCTCCTCGGCGCCTCCGTTGGCGCTGACCTGCATTTGCGTAGTGGCGTCAGATCAATCAGCTCCGTCTGGCTTCTCGCCGCGGGCCACGACTACGAGAGGGCCGTCCGCTAGCACTACTTTGGCAGAAGATGTGCTGGGCTAAGGCGCTGCATCAGGTGATTGATGACATGCGGCGGGATGTGCTCAGGGGGGCGCGTCTGCGGGCATATCGGGCTCGTAGAGGACCCGGCGACTGCCTTGCAAGCTCAGGCTTACCGAAGGGGCCCGGGCCCCCTCACCACCGGATGTTGCGCCCCGCCCGGCACTCACCCACATTTCCCCCAGCCGGCCCTGAAATGCCCGCATTGTCAGGGAGATGCGAGGCAAGGCGGCCCTCCAGGTCCCCTAGCCATTCCCCTGTCGCAGCAGTAGCGCCCCATCCCCCGATCCAAGGCCGGCTTGCCGATCGCGGGCGTGCGCCCTATCCCCCGCTCTGCCCGGCGGGCAGGATTGACCGCTCCCCTCGATGGCGGCACACCGGACGGCAGCACGAACCGGATTGGGGGCTGACCGAGTGGCAGGAGACAAGGGCGCGACGCGCCGCATGGGTGTGTGCGCGCCAGGCTTCGGCATCCGGGCGGTGGCGACCGCGGCGGGCCTCCTGCTGCCCGCCCTCGCCGCCGCGGCCCCCTGCCCCACGGCGCTTCCGGTCTCCGGCGAATATTCCTCCGGCTTCGGCCACCGCGGCCGCGCCTTCCACCCCGGCGTGGACCTCCGTGCGCCCATGGGCTCGGAGGTGCGCGCCGCCGCCGGCGGCACGATCGTCTTCGCAGGCCGATACTACGCCTACGGGCTGATGCTCGAGATCCGGCACAACGACGGCACGATCGCGCGCTACGCGCACCTCGCCCACTTCGCACGGGGCGTATCGGTCGGCGACGTCGTCATCCCGGGCCAGCCGATCGGCGCCGTGGGCCGCACCGGCCGCACGACCGGCCCCCACCTGCATGTCGAACTGCGGCGCGACGGCCGGGCCGTGGACCCCTGGCCCTGGCTGACCCGCACCGCCTGCACCGGGGATATGCTGGTCGCCGAGGCCCCGCGGCGCTGAGAGGCTGTTTGGACATGCGTCATGCGGCGCATTTCGGTGACCGGCTCATACCCCCGGTCACCCAACGACAATATCCTGGATGGGCGGCCGGCTGGGGCGAGGACGGCGCCGGTGCTTCCGGGCGGTCTCGGGGGCATGCCGCCGTTCCCCTCAGGCGGGGCGGAAGCTGATCGGCTTCGCGCCGTCCCACAGCACCGAACGGCCGACCACGGCGAGGCGATCGAGCCCCTCGCGGATGGTCAGGACATGGTTGCCTGCCAGCTGCCCGGCCTTGGAGGCGAAGCAGGTCGGCCCATAGGCGACCAGGATCTCGGTCTCGCTCACCCCGCCGGGATAGACGATCACCTGGCCCGGCGCGGGGTAGGAGGTCGCGTTCTCGAAGCCGATGCCGAGGTCGAAGTCGCCCATCGGGATCCAGCACGCCTCGCCCGACCAGCGGACATGGATGATGCGGTTGCTGTAGGGCACGAAGGTGCGGAACCGCGCGACCGTCTTCGGCGCGTCGCGATCCTCGTAGAAGGCTTCGAAGATCTCGCCGCCGATATCGATGATCACGTCCGCCACATCGCTGCTCCTGTCGCTGGCCGCCCCTCGGTGTAGCTTGGCCGGCCTCGGCGGCAAATCGGATTCCGGGAAGCGGAGGGGCCTAGAGCACTTCCGGTGAACCTGCGTTCACCTCCAAAGCTCCAGGTATTTGTTTCTGCGAGCATCTTCACCTGTCCGGATGGATTCATCCGGACAGGACCTGCTCCAGCCCCTCCGCGCCGCGGCTTACGAGTTCGGCCCGCGGTCCATGGCATAGGGCTGCCAGCGCCGCAGGCTGGACGCCGCCAGCACGGTCGGATTGACGCAGGACATCGGCCACTTGCCCTGCAGCGTCAGCGCCAGTTCCTGCCCCACGCGCCGCTTGCGCGCCGGATCGAAGCGCGAGGAGGCGGAGGCGTTGTGGGGCGAGAGGATGATGTGCGGCATCCGGTGCAGCGGGTTGTCCTGCCGCGTCGGCTCGATCTCGAAGACGTCGAGGCCGGCGCCGGCGATCCACTTCTCCTCCAGCGCCTTGATCAGCGCGGCTTCGTTCACCGTCGGCCCGCGGCCGGTGGTGACGAAGATCGCGTTCTTCTTCATCTGGCGGAAGTGATGCTCCTTGAGGAAGCCGCGGGTCTCGGGCGTGTCCGGCAGGTGCATCGAGACGAAGTCGGAGGTCGAGAGCACCTCGGACAGCGTGGCCGGCTCGACGCCGAGCGCCGAGAGACTCAGTTCCTCGACATAGGGGTCGAAGGCCTTCAGGTGCAGGCCGAAGGCCTTGGCGCGCCGGGCGGTGGCGCGCGCCACGCGGCCGAAGCCGATGAAGCCGAGCGTCTGGCCCATCAGCCGCGGCACGGAGAGCAGCTGCGGCCGGCCTTCCGCCCAGCGGCCTTCGCGCACCATGCGGTCCTGCTCGATGCAGCGGCGATGCGCGGCCAGCAGCAGCATCATCGCGTGGTCGGCAACTTCCTCGATGAAGGTGTCGGGGCAGTTGGTGACCGGAATGCCCTTCGCCGTGGCCGCCGCGACATCGACATAGTCCACGCCCACGGTGCCGAGTGCGATGTGGCGGCACTTCGTCAGCGCATCGATCATCTTCGCGGTGAACTTCATGCCCTTGGCGTAGACGGCGTCGGCCGTCGGCGCGGCGGCGATGAAGCCCGCCTCGGTCGCCGGGCACTCGACGATCTCGGCGCCGAGGCCCTCGAGCGCCTCCATCTCGTAGTCGTAGCCTCCGCCGGCAGTCGTGAAGGACGCGCCGGCCGGGGTCAGGATAGTGTACTTCGCCAAGTTCATTCTCCTGTTGCGGGCCTCACTCCTTCACCGCGCCGGTGAGGGAGGAGACGTAGTAATCGACGAAGAAGGAATAGAAGATCGCGACCGGCAGCGAGCCGAGCAGCGCACCCGCCATCAGGGCACCCCACTGGTAGACGTCGCCGGTGATGAGTTCGGTCAGGATCGCGACGGGGACGGTCTTCTTCTCGCTGCTCTGGATGAAGGCGAGCGCATAGATGAACTCGTTCCAGGACAGCGTGAAGGAGAAGATGCCCGCGCTGATCAGCCCCGGCACCGCCAGCGGCAGGGTGATCTGGCGCAGGATCTGCAGGCGCGTCGCCCCGTCGATCAGGGCGCATTCCTCAAGCTCGTAGGGGATCGACTTGAAGTAGCCGATCAGCAGCCAGGTGCAGAACGGCACCAGGAAGGTCGGATAGACCAGGATCAGCGCCAGCGGGCTGTCGAACAGGCCGAGCTGCACGATGATCGTCGCGAGCGGGATGAACAGGATCGACGGCGGCACGAGGTAGGCGAGATAGATCCCGAGGCCGACATACTGGCTGCCCCGGAAGCGCAGGCGCTGGATGGCATAGGCCGCGAGCGTGCTGGCGAAGAGCGACAGGAAGGTCGCACCGACCGCCACGCCCATCGTGGTCATCAGCCAGGACGGATAGGACGTCTCGAACAGCAGCTTCCGGATATGCGCGAGGGTCGGCGAGGTGATCCAGAACGGGTTGTGCCTCTGGAAATCGTAGAGTTCGGCGTCCGGTTTGAAGGCCGTGATGGCCATCCAGTAGAACGGGAACAGCAGGATGATGACGAAGCAGGCGAGCGGCAGCCACAGCACGACCATGCGCCGCGCGCCGCTGTCCCAGGACAGCCTCTCCTGTGGCTGCTTGGCGGAGGAGGTGACCTCCTCCTCGGCGACGGCGGCGTCAGTCATTGCTTTCCCCCTGCTGCCACTTGCGGCGCGCGAGCGCGAAGTAGGAGAACAGCGTCGCGAAGACCAGGAAGGGGATCATGGTCACGGCGATCGCCGCGCCCTCCCCCAGCTGCCCGCCCGGGATGCCGCGCTGGAAGGCCAGCGTCGCGAGCAGATGCGTCGAGTTCACCGGCCCGCCGCGCGTGATGGCGTAGACCAGCTGGAAGTCGGTGAAGGTGAAGATGATGCTGAAGGTCATGACGATCGCGAGGATCGGCAGCAGCATCGGGAAGGTGACGAAGCGGAAGCGCTGCCAGGGCGTCGCCCCGTCCAGCATCGCCGCCTCGTAGAGCGAGGGCGAGATGGTCTGCAGCCCCGCGAGCAGCGAGATCGCCACGAAGGGGATGCCGCGCCAGATGTTCGCCGCGATCAGCGACCAGCGCGCCGGCCAGGCCGTGTTGATGAAGTCGATGTTGGTCTCCCGCAGCCCGAGCTCGATGAACATCCACGAGATGATCGAGAACTGCGGATCGTAGATCCACCAGAAGGCGATGGCCGAGAGCACCGTCGGCACGATCCAGGGCAGCAGGATGATGGCGCGCAGCAGGCTCTTGAACGGCAGGTGGTTGTTCAGCAGCAGCGCCAGCCACAGCCCGAGGCCGAACTTCCCGACGGTCGCCACCGCCGTGTAGAAGACGCTGAAGAAGACCGCGTTCCAGAAGATCGGGTCGTCCATCAGCCATTCGAAGTTCTCGAACCCGACGAATCCGCCGCTGCCGTCGATCAGCCGGTCGGTGAAGGCGAGCCATACGCCGAGGCCCAGCGGGTAGGTGAGGAAGACCGTCAGCAGCCCGATCGCGGGCAGCAGGCAGAGAACGATCAGGACAGCCTTGTTGTCGAAGAACCGGACAAGCCAGTTCTGCTCGACCTGGCGGCGTGTCCAGCGCTCGACGGTGATGGCGGACATCGGGCCTCCTTCTTGGCCGCGCCGGCGGCCCCATGCGG
>JAFADX010000123.1 GCA_023424475.1 Pseudomonadota bacterium | reverse complement strand
GGATGCTGGCCGCCGCGGCCGGCGAGATCGCGCGGCTGCGCCTCCGCCTGGCGGCGGCCGAGGCTGCCCGGGACGGCGAGCCCGGACCGCATCGCCGGGTCCATCTGACTCCGGATGCGCCTGCCTGGCTCGTCGCCGAGGTCCGCCGCGCCTTTCGCCGGCGCTACCATCCCGACCGCCAGGCCGACCCCGCACGACGGCGCCGTGCGGAGGAGGTGTTCAAGCGCACCGAAGCGATCTTCGCCGCCATCGACAACGCGACATAGTTGCATCCGCCCCGGTGTTTTCGCCGCCTCACGCAACTGAGAGTTTCTTGTATGGATCCGTAACGCTGGCTACGTTTGAATTTCGAGAGCGGGGATAAGAAAAGACCCCATGTCCACGGGAACCATGCCGCTTCCGAACAGGAAGTCGATGCAGAGCTGGCCTTCGGCGCGCCTGCTGGAGATTGCCGAGGCGAATTTTGCCGACAGGGACCTGCTGGAATTCATCCAGGTCGAGCTGCAGCGGCGCGATGTCGAGGTGGCGCACATCGCGGCGTTGCGCGTCGCCGAACTCATCAGCCGCGGCGGGCACGCGCTCGCCGAGGATGATGACGGGGCCGACGGAATCGCCGAGCGCGACGACCGCATCCGGGCCCTCAAGGCCCGGGTCGAGGCCCTCGAACTGCGGGTCCGCGAAGCGGAGATGCGTGCCAACTCGGCCGAGCGCAGCCTGGCCTCAGAGGCGCTGCCGGCGCGCGGCGGCGCGCTGCTGCGCCGGGTCCACCTGGCCGACACGGCGCCGGCCTGGCTCATCGACGCGGCGCGGCGGGCCTTCCGCCTGCGCTTCCACCCGGATCGCTTCGCCGACCCCGTGATGAAGGCGCGCGCGGAGGAGACCTTCAAGGAGGCGGAGGAGGTCTTCCGCCAGATCAGCGGACCCAACTGACCCGCGCGGCGCCCGGAGCCCGCTTCGGGGCGCCGGCGCCGGCCCGCGCCCCCGCCTGGGGCTGCCCGACGACGATATCCCGGTGCCGGTCATGGACATGCGCCGCGTGGCGCATGTCCGAACGGCCCTTCAGAGCGCCGCGGCAGCCTCCAGCACCTGGGCCGCATGGATGTCGGGCTTCACCCTGCGCCAGATCCTCGCGACCTTCCCGTCGGCGCCGACCAGGAAGCTGCTGCGCTCCATGCCCATGTACGTCCGGCCGTACATCGACTTCTCGACCCAGACGCCATAGGCCTCGGCGACCTTGTGGTCCTCGTCCGAGGCGAGCGGAAAGGTCAGTCCGTACTTGGCGGCGAACTTCTCGATCGGCGGGATCGGGTCGGGGCTGACGCCGATCACCTCGATGCCCAGCCGGCCGAGCTGCGGCAGGGCTTCCTGCACGCCGCAGGCCTGCCTCGTGCAGCCGGGCGTATTGGCCTTCGGATAGAAGTAGAGAAGGTAGGGCCTGCCCTTCAGCGCGGCGGAGGACACCTCCCTCCCGCCGCTTGCCTTCATCCTGAAGGCGGGCGCCCTGCCGCCCTCGGTGACGTCGCTCATGCACGCTCCCCCTGGTTCTCCGGGCGCCCGA
The DNA here is from genome assembly GCA_023424475.1 of Pseudomonadota bacterium. Classification (GTDB taxonomy): domain Bacteria; phylum Pseudomonadota; class Alphaproteobacteria; order Acetobacterales; family Acetobacteraceae; genus Neoroseomonas. The sequence continues at coordinate 10,381 of JAFADX010000123.1, read as the reverse complement.
GGCGGTGTTCGAACACCGCGCGCACCTCGTTCGCCCGCCGGGCGATCTGCGACTGGAGTGCCGGAAGGTCAACCGGCGGATCCTCGGGCAGGGCCCGCCGGCAGACATGCAGCAGGGTGGCGGCGACGCTCTCGGGCAGCGCCTCCTCCTTCCAGCGGCCGACGGTCAGGCGCAGCAGGCCGCTGATCGTGCGCCACAGCCGCTCGGCGGCGATCAGGGCGGCGGCTTCCCCCGGCGCCAGCAGGCCCGCCTCGCCGAGCCGGGCGAGCGCGATCCGCGTCGTCGGCGCCAGCACCTCGGGGTGCCTGCGCGCATGGGCGAGCTGCAGTGCCTGGGCGACGAACTCCACCTCCACCAGCCCGCCGCGGCCGAGCTTCAGGTCCCAGGGACCGTCCGGCGGCAGGTCGCGCAGCATGCGCGCCCGCATGGCGACCGCATCGGGAATGGCCTTCTCCGCCACCTCCGGGCGCAGCAGCGCGGCGCGGATCGCGGCCTCGACCTTCCGCCTGAGGCCCGGCGGGCCGGCCACCACCCGCGCCCGGGTCAGCGCCATGCGTTCCCAGGTCCAGGATTCCTCGGCATGGTATCGCTGGAAGGAGGCGAGCGAGACCGCCACCGGCCCCTTCGAGCCGGAGGGCCGCAGCCGCATGTCCACCTCGTAGAGCTTGCCCTCCGCCCCCGGGGAGTTGATCGCGCCGATCACCTGATGCGTCAGGCGTGCGAAATACTGGCTCGCCGGCAGCGGCCGCGGCGCCGGCTGGCCGCGCTTCGCCCTGCCTTCGCTCATCTCCGCTTCCGCCGCGTGGTCGTAGATGAGGATCAGGTCGAGATCCGATCCCGGCAGCATCTCCCGTCCGCCGAGCTTGCCGAGCGCCACCACCGCCAGCGCTCCGCCCTTGACCTTCCCGTGCCGCTCCGCGAAGGCAGCGGTGACATGCGGCAGCAGGGAGGAGATGGCGGCGTCGGCCAGCGCGGAGCGCGCCTCGCCGGCGGCGTCCACGTCGATCGAGCCTTCGAGGGTGGCGGCGTCGATCTCGAACTTGCCTTCCTGCACCAGGCGGCGGGCGCCCTCGAAGGCTTCCTCGATGTGGCGCGCCTCCTTCAACTGGGCCGGCAGGGTCTGCGCGGCATTGCCGATGCTGCCCCCGGCGCCGACCAGCAGCCCTTCGAGGGCGGCGGTGTGGCCGGAGAGGAAATCGGCAAGCTGCGGGGCGGCGCCGAGGATGCCGGCCAGCCGGTCGAGCAGCGCGGGATTGCGCGCGAGAAGGCTCAGGACCTGGACCCCCGCCGCGAGCCGCATGAAGAGGCCGTCCAGGCGGGCCAGTGCCGAATCCGGGTCCCGCTGCCTGGCGAAGGCCGCGAGCAGCGCCGGCATCAGCGCGGTCAGGATCTCGCGGGCCCGTTCCGAGCGGGTCGTGCGGGTGTGGCCATGGTGCCAGCCGCGCACCATCGCCGCGACGCCCGATGGGTTCATGTAGCCCATGGCCTTCAGGGTCGCGATCGTCGCCGGGTCGTCCTCGACGCCGGTGAAGACCAGGCTGCCCTTCACCTCCTCCGAGGTCAGGGTCGGCTCCGCTTCGAACATCCGGCCATAGTGCCGTTCGACCTTCGCCATGTGGCCCGTGAAGGCGGCGCGGAAGGCGCCGGTGTCCTTGTAGCCCATGAAGGACGCGATGCGGGCGACGCCTTCGGCGTCCTCGGGCATGCGGTGGGTCTGCCGGTCGGCCACCATCTGCAGCCGGTGCTCGAGGTTGCGCAGGAAGACATAGGCATCGGCGAGGTCGGCCGCCGCCCGGCGGTCGATCTTGCCTGCCGCGGCCAGGGAGGAGAGTGCGCCGAGCGTCGTCGGGTCGCGCAGCCCCGGGTCGCGCCCGCCCCAGATCAGTTGCAGCACCTGGGCGGTGAACTCGATCTCGCGGATGCCGCCGCGGCCGAGCTTCACGTCGTGGCCCTCGACCTGGACGGTTTCGTGCGCCCCCCTGGCGCCCTTGTGGGCATGGATCTGCCGCTTGATGGAATGGATGTCGGCGACCGCGGCGAAGTCGAGGTGGCGGCGCCAGACGAAGGGGCGGATCTCGCGCAGGAAGGATTCGCCGGCGGCGCGGTCGCCGGCCACAGGGCGCGCCTTGATCATGGCGGCGCGCTCCCAGTTCTGGCCCATGCTCTCGTAGTAGGTGATGGCCGCGGGGATGGAGACCGCGAGCGGCGTCGCCGCTGGATCGGGCCTGAGGCGCAGGTCGGTGCGGAAGACGTAGCCGTCCGCCGTGCGTTCCTCGAGCAGCCGCACCAGGTCGCGGGCGATGCGCACATAGACCGCCGGGGCCTGGTCGGCGTGGTAGGCTGCCGCCGTCGGTTCGAACAGCACCATGAGGTCCACATCGGACGAGTAGTTCAGTTCCCGCCCGCCGAGCTTGCCCATGCCGAGCACGACGAGGCCGGAATTCCGCCCGACGATGCGCGGATCCGCCCGGCCGGCGCCGGAGATGCGGAGTTCCCCGCGGTCGGCCGCATGGCGCAGCAGGTGCGCGCAGGCCGCGTCGATCGCGGCCTCGGCGAGGTCCGACAGTGCCCCGGTGACGCGGTCGAGCGGCCAGAGCCCGGTGATGTCCCCGAAGGCGGCGGCGAGCGCGCCCCGGCGCTTGGCCTGGCGCAGGATGGTGGCGAGCGCGGCACGCGGCGTCGCGGCATCGATGCGGCTGAGCGGGTCGATGGCATGCGCGAAGGCGTCGTCCGGCCCCCGCTCGGCCATCAGCATCAGCGTCGCCGATTCGCGCGCCATCAGTTCGGCCAGGTAGGGGCTGTGCCCCGCCATGGCGTCGATCAGCGCGCGGCCGGCGGGGGTCGCGGCGAAGTCCGCCTCCGCGGCCCCGCGATCGGCGAAGTGCTCCCGTGCCACGGCGGCCGCGGCGGGATCGAAGGGGCGGGGCAGGCGCCCCAGCGCGAAAGAAGCCGGCATGATGAGGCAGGGAAGCGGTGAGGCGGGCAGCGGGTCAAGCCGGCCGCCTCGTGAACCGCTGCCTGCGGCTGATCCTGGCCGCCACCGTGCTGACGGCGCTCGGCGTCGCCGCGCTCGCCTGGCGGCTGGAGCAGGGGCCGTTCGACGTTCCCTGGCTGGCACGGCGCGTCGAGGCGACGCTGAACGCGGCCGGCGGACCCACGCGCATCGAGATCGGCGGCGCCTCCGTCACCTGGGAGGGCTGGCGGGAAGGGCACCGCTCGCCGCTTGCCCTCACCCTGCAGGGCGTGCGGATCGTCGATCCGGACGGCCAGGTGCGGGCTGCGCTGCCGGATGCCATGGCCTCGCTCTCGGTCCCGGCCCTGTGGCGCGGCACCGTCGCGCTGCGGGCACTGGACCTGCGGGGCCTCGAGCTGAAGGCGGTCCGGGCTGCCGATGGCGGCTTCAGGCTCGATCTCGGAACCTTCGCGGGCGACGATCCGGGCGCGCCTGCGGCGCCGCCGGAGGGCCAGGAGGCCGGCGCGCTGATCGAGACCCTGGCCGAGCTGATGCGCCCGCCCTCGGAAGGTTCGCCGCTGGCGGCCCTGAGGGTGCTGCGGCTGGTCGCGGCGCGGCTCACGGTCGCGGATGCGCAACTCGAGCGTGTCTGGACCGCCGAGCTCGACCGCCTGTCCCTGGTCCGGCGAGAGGGCGGCGGGATCGACCTGAACGGTGCCGGCACCTTCGCCGTGGGACCGGAACGCGTGCCGCTGCGCATCAGCGGGATGCTGGAGGGGGCGGATTATATCGGCCATGCCGACCTGATCCTGCCGTCCGTCCGCCCGGCGGCGCTGGCGCGCGCGGTGCCGGCGCTCGCCGTGCTCGCCGCGCTGGACGCCCAGGCCTCGGCCGTCCTCGCGGTGCGGCTGGAAGGCACCCGCATCCCCTCGGAGGCCACGGCGCGGCTGCGGGTCGGTGCGGGAACGATCGACCTCGGCACGCGCGGGCGCATCCCGGTGCGGTCCCTGCGGGCCGATGCCGAACTCGCGGGTGGGCGGCTGCGGATCGAGAACCTGGTCCTGAGTGCCGCGCCGCCCGCGGGCCGGGGCGGCCGGGCGCCGGTCATCAGGGCGGAGGGCGAGGCGCGGCGGGGTGTCTCCGGCTGGCATGGCACGGCGACGCTGCGCGTCGATGCGGTGGATTTCGCCGAACTCGGCCACTACTGGCCCGCCGGCATCGCCCGGAATGCCCGGAAGTGGATCGTCGAGAACGTGACGGCCGGCACCGTCAGCGGCGGGGAATGGCATCTCGGATTCACCGCCGATCCAGTGGCCGGCCGGGTCCGGGTCACCTCCCTCGACGGCACCGCGGCGGCCGAGGATGCGGAGGTCCACTGGCTCCGCCCCGTGCCGCCGGCCACGGGGGTGCAGGGCACGGCGCGCTTCGGCCTCGATGCCATCGTGCTCGACGTCGCGGGGGGGCGGCAGGACCGCGGCGCGGTGGTGGTGAGCGAAGGCCGCATCCGATTCGGCCTCGAGACCGACCCCGAGACCGCCGAGATCACCCTGGCGCTCCGCGGTCCCCTGCCGGAGGCCTGGGCGCTGCTGCGCCATCCGCGGCTGCACCTGTTCGACCGGCGGCCGCCGCCGGTGGCGAACCTGTCGGGCACGCTGCGCGAGGCGCATCTGCGGATCGCCTTCCCGATGGTCGCGGACCTGCCGGTCGAGCGCCTGGAGGTCAGCGCGACCGGCCGCGCGAGCGAGGTCCGCGTGCCGCGCGCGCTGCTCGGCCGCAACCTCGAACGCGGATCCTTCGAGTTCAGCGCCGATACGGAAGGGCTGCGCGTCAACGGCACCGGCACCATCGCCGGCATTCCGCTGCGCATCCAGCAGGTCGCCGACTTCAGGCCCGGCCCGGCGAGCCAGGTGGTGGCGCGCGAGACCGTGACCGGCCGCGCGGACGCGGCGCAGATCGCCGGCCTCGGCCTCGACCCGCGGCCTTTCGTGCGGGGCACGGTCGGGATCGATTCGCGCAGCGAGACCCGGCGCAACGGCCAGACCCGCGTGCGCCTGCGCACCGACTTCACGCCGTCGCGCCTGGCGGTCGATGCGCTGGCCTGGGCCAAGCCCCCGGGCGTCACGGCCGCCGGGGAGGCGATGCTGGTCCTGCAGAACGGCACGCTGCGGCGGATCGAGGGCATCCGCGTCACCACTCCCGACGCGATGCTGCGCGGGGTCGCGGGCAATGTCCGCGACAACATCCCCCGGCGCATCGAGATCCAGCAGGGCCAGATCGGCCGCAACCGGATGACCGCGGAGATCGTTCCGCCCGGTTCCGGCTCGCCGAACTGGCAGCTCGCGCTGCGCGGGCCGGTGCTCGACCTGGCGCCGGTGCTGGAGGCGCCGAACGAGCCGCCGGGCGACCTGCCGCGGGAGGCGAACGCGCCCGGCGTCTCGATCGATGCGCGCTTCGAGCGCGTGCTGCTGCGTGCGGACCGGGTGCTGACGGGCGTGGCGGCGACGGCGCGGGTCGATGCCGCCGGCGTGGTGCGCAGCGCGGAGATGCGCGGGCGGGTGGCTGCCGGTGGCGGCTTCGACATGCGCATCACCCCGAGCGGCGGCGGGCGCCGCCTGCGCCTGACCAGCGATGACGGCGGCGGATTGCTGCGCGCCTTCGGCATCCTGCAGACCGTGCAGGGCGGCCGCCTGAGCGTGACCGCGAACTACCCCCATTCGCGTCCCGGCGCCCCGCTGTCGGGGGAGGCTGAGCTCGAGAACTTCGAGGTGCGCGACGCGCCCGCGCTCGCGAAGCTGCTGCAGGCGATGACGGTCTACGGCGTCTTCGAGGCGCTCTCGAGCGAGGGCCTCTCCTTCGCCTCGCTGACGGCGCCCTTCACGCTGACGCACGAGGCGCTGGTGCTCGACGATGCGCGCGCCTTCTCGGTGTCGCTCGGGCTGACGGCGCGCGGGCGGATCGACCGGCTGCAGGACCGGATCGACATGGAGGGCACGATCGTGCCGGCCTATGTCTTCAATTCATTGCTCGGACGGATCCCGGTGCTGGGGCGCATCTTCAGCCCGGAGCGGGGCGGCGGCCTCTTCGCCGCGACCTATCGCATGCGCGGCCCGCTGCGTGATCCGGCCATCACGGTCAACCCGCTGGCGGCGCTGACGCCCGGCTTCCTGCGCGGCGTCTTCGGCCTGGGGCAGGAGCAGGCGCCGACCACGCCGCGCTGAGAGCCGCCGCCATGGCCGCCCGGCTTCGGGACGCCGGCCGCCCCGCACCGCGCCAGGGTGACGGCGGCCGGCGCGCGGCCTAGAGCTCTTTTCGATCGGACGGCACCGGCCCGCACCCCCACCCCGCCACAGTATACTGATCCTGGATGGGTGGCCGGGTGGGGGTGCGGGCCGGTGCCGGTTCCGACAGATCGGAACATGCTCTAGCCTGTACCGAGGCCACAAGGAGCAGCCCATGACCGGCATCGCGAAGAGCCCCGAGGAACTCGCGCTGATAGAGGCGGCGAAGCGCGTCCTGCCCGCGGGCGGCTTCGGCAACTTCCCCGCCGACATCGTCATCCGCTCGGGCAGGGGCGGGCACGTGCAGGATGTCTCGGGCAACGACTACGTGGACTACCTGCTCGGCTCCGGCCCGATGTTCATCGGCCACGACCATCCGGCGGTGACCGGGGCGGTGCTGCGCCAGATCCCGCTCGGCACCACCTTCTTCGCCAACAACGAGCCGGGCATCCGGCTGGCCGAGGCGATCGTCGATGCGGTGCCCTGCGCCGAGCAGGTGCGCTTCCTCACCTCCGGCACCGAGGCCGACTTCTACGCCATGCGCCTTGCCCGCGCCTATCGCGGCCGGCCGAAGATCGTGAAGTTCGAGGGCGGCTACCACGGCATGTCCGACTGGGCGCTGATGTCGCTCGCGCCGCGACGCTTGGCGAATTTCCCCGCCCCCGTGCCGGACAGCCCGGGCATCCCGGATTCCGTGCAGAACGAGGTGCTGGTCGCGCCCTTCAACGACATCGAGGCGGCGGTGCGGCTGATCGAGGCGCACCAGGACGAGATCGGCGGCGTCATCATGGAGCCGCTGCAGCGGCTGATCCCGCCCAAGCCCGGCTTTCTCCAGGCGGTGCGCGAGGTGACCGCGCGGCTCGGCATTCCGCTGATCTTCGACGAGGTGGTGACCGGATTCCGCTTCGCCTATGGCGGTGCGCAGGAATTCTACGGCGTGACGCCGGACATCTGCACCATGGGCAAGATCGTGGGCGGCGGCTTCGCGCTCTCGGCGATCGGCGGCAAGGCGGAGATCATGGCGCTGTTCGACAAGGCGGCGGTGGGGGAGGAGCGCTTCCTCACCCAGGTCGGCACGCTGTCGGGCAATCCGGTCGCGGCGGTGGCGGGCCTCGCGACGCTCGAGGTGCTGCGCGAGCCCGGCACCTACGAGAAGGTCTTCGCCACCGGGCGGTCGCTGATGGACGGGCTGACGAAACTCATCGCCGAGGCCGGCATCCCGGCGCAATGCCTGGGCGAGCCCGTGCTCTTCGACGTCGTCTATGCCGAGGGCGACCTGCGCGACTACCGCGCCCTGCTGCGCCAGGACGCCGCGATGCAGAAGCACGTCAACACCGTGCTGCGCAGCCGCGGCATCCTGAAGGGGGACAGCAAGTACTATCTCTCGACCGCCCATACGGCCGAGGACGTGGCGCAGACCCTCGACGCCTTCCGCGCGGCGCTGCAGAGCCTGCCGGCGAGCCGCAAGGTCGCGTGACGTCTTGACGGAAGGGCCGGCGCGCTTCAGCAGGCCCTTCCCACGCGACGGAAGGGGAGACACGCATGGCCGAGAGCGCGGACGAGGCGCGGCAGGAACTGCTCGCGATGCGCAAGACCATCGACAACATCGACGCGGCGATGATCCACATCCTCGCCGAGCGCTTCCGGTGCACCCAGCGCGTCGGCGCCCTGAAGGCGAAGCACCACATGCCGCCCGCCGATCCGCGGCGCGAGGAGCAGCAGGTCGCGCGCCTGCGCGCGCTGGCGAAGGAAGCCGACCTCGATCCCGAATTCGCCGAGAAGTACCTCGCCTTCGTCATCCGCGAGGTGATCCGCCATCACGAGGCCTTCGCGCGTACCCGGCACGAAGGCTGACGGCCCCGTCCGGCACCGGCCCGCCCGGCGCATGAGGGGCCCGAAGACGAAACCTTCGTCCGCCCGGGATCAGCGCGTACCCCACATCCGGTCCCCGGCATCGCCCAGGCCCGGCCGGATGTAGCTGTGGTCGTCGAGCGCCCGGTCGATCGCCGCCGTCCAGACCGGCACGTCCGGATGGCGGGCGTGGAAATGCGCGAGGCCCTCGGGCACCGCGAGCAGGCTGACGAAGCGGATCTCCCTGCAGCCGCGCGCCTTGAAGCGGTCCACCGCGGCGACCGCGGAATGGCCGGTGGCGAACATCGGGTCGAGGATCAGCACCAGCCGCTCCGCCACGTCGGGCGAGGCCTTGAAGTAGTATTCCACCGCCTCGAGCGTCGCCGGGTCGCGATAGAGCCCGACATGGGCGACGCGCGCCGCCGGCACCAGCGCGAGCATGCCGTCGAGCATCCCGAGCCCCGCGCGCAGCACCGGCGCCAGCACCAGCTTCCGTCCCGCGATGCGCGGGGCCATCATCGGTTCGAGCGGCGTCTCGATCGGCGTCTGCTCGAGCGGCAGGTCCCGCGTCACCTCGTAGCAGAGCAGCATCGCGATCTCGCCCAGCAGCCGGCGGAAGTCGCCGGACGGGCAAGAGGCTTCCCGCATCAGGCTCAGCTTGTGCTGGACCAGCGGATGGGTGACGTGATGGACCTTGCCGGTCATAGGCCGATGCGCCCCCCGCGCCTGCGCTGCGCGGCCTGTTTCGCGCAAAGCCGGGCGTGCCGCCAGGGCCCTCCCGGATAAAACCAATAGGTTGAAAAATTATCCGGGCATTTTTATCCTTTCGGCGATGCCCGATACCGGCCTCCTGCCCGATGCCTCATTCCGGCCTGCCGGCGCAGCGGGGCGCGTCGTCGTCATCGGCCTCGGCTATGTCGGCCGGCCCCTGGCGCTGGAGGCGGCGGCGAGCGGCTTCGAGGTGACGGGATACGACCTCGACCCCGTGGCAGTCGCCGCCTGCCGCGGGGCCTTCGCCGCCACCTGCTTCGCGGCCGGCCTCCCCGCCGCCATGACCTGGCTGGTCTGCGTGCCGACGCCGCTCGACGCGGAGGGGCGGCCCGACCTCTCGGCCGTCGCGGCCGCGCTTGACACCTGCCGCGCCCATGCACCGGATGGCGCACTGGTCTGCCTGGTTTCGACCTGCCAGCCCGGGGCGACGAACGGGCTGTGCCGCCGCATCCTGGAACGCGACGGGCGGCGGGTGGGGCGCGACCTGTTCCTCGCCGTCTCGCCGGAGCGGGAGAACCCCGGCGAGCCCATGGGCGGCCCGCGCCGCATCCCGCGCCTGCTCGGCGCGCCCGATGCCGTTTCGCTCGCCCGCGCGCGGGCCTTCTGGGAGCGGGTGGCCGACCGGGTCGTCCCGGTCGCCTCGCCCGAGGTGGCCGAGTGCGCGAAGCTGCTCGAGAACACCTATCGCCTCGTCAACATCGCGCTGATGGACGAGCTGCACCGCGCTTTCGCCGCGCTCGGGGTCCCGACGCGGGAGGTCGTGGCGGCGGCCGGCACCAAGCCCTTCGGCTTCCAGCCCTTCTGGCCCGGCCTCGGGGCCGGCGGGCACTGCATCCCGGTCGATCCGGCCTACCTGCAGATGGAGGCGCGGCGGGCCGGCGCCGCCGCCTCGCTGCTTGACGCGGCGCTGGCGGCGAATCGCGACCGGCCGGCGCGGGTGCTGGGCGCCGTGGCGCAGGCGATGCAGGGGCGGCTGGCCGGCCGGCGCATCCTGGTGGCGGGCGTGACCTACAAGCCCGGCGTGCCGGATCTGCGCGGCGCGGCGCCGGTGACGCTGCTGCGGGGGCTGGCGGCCTGCGGGGCAAAGGTCGCCTGGTGTGACCCGGTGCTCGGCGCCACGCCGCCCGAGCTCGCACGCTGGCCGCGGGTGGCGGAGATCGCCGAGGGCGGCGCGGAGGCGATCGTGCTCGGCACCCCGCATCCGGCCTTCGACCTGTCGCGGCTGGCGGCGGCGGCGCCGATCGTCTTCGATCCCTTCGGCCTGGTGCCCGCGGCGATGGGCGACGTGCGCGTGGTCTGACGACCGGGGCCATCGGCAGGCGGGCGGATACGGCCCGGTGAACGCCGCCGGGGCGTTTTTCCGCCCCCATGGCTCACGGCAACCTCTTCAGCGTCTCGTTCCGGCGGGCATCTCCACCTGATCGGGATCTGCCTTAGAGCCGTTCCCGTTCGCCCTGGCTCACGGCAACGTCTCTGGAGCATGTTCCGATCTGTCGGAACCGGCACCGGCCCGCACCCCCACCCGGCC
>JAFADX010000064.1 GCA_023424475.1 Pseudomonadota bacterium | reverse complement strand
GGCATGCGGCGGACCTGGCGCGGGAGGCGGCGCGCGAGGGCGTCCGGGTCGTCGTGGCTGCCGGGGGGGACGGGACCATCGCCGAGGTGGCGGCCGGCCTCGCGGGGTCCGAGAGCGCGCTTGGCGTGCTGCCGCTCGGCACCGCCAACGTCCTGGCGCTGGAACTCGGCCTGCCGCGCGCGCCGGTCCGGGCGGCGGAAGTGCTGGCCATGGGGCGCACGGCGCTGCTGCATCCGGGCGTGGCGCGCTACGGGGACGGGCGGGAGCTGCTCTTCGTGCAGATGCTCGGCGCCGGCTTCGACGCGGCGGTGGTGCACGGGCTGAACCCGAGGCTGAAGCGCGCGATCGGCAAGGGCGCCTATGTCTGGCACACGCTGCGGGAAATGCCGCGCTACGGCTTCGCGCCCGTCTCGGTGGTCCTGGACGGCGGGCGGGAGCAGACCGTTGCGAGCGTGATCGTCACCAAGGGCCGGCTCTATGCGGGGCGCTTCCTCCTCGCGCCCGGGGCCGATCCGCGGGTGGAGGGCTTTCACGTCGCCCTGTTCCGCGATGCGGGCGTGCCGGCAGCCATGCGCTACGCCGCGGCGCTGCCCCTCGGCCTGCTGTCGCGCCTTGGCGGCGTCGAGATCCACCCCGCGGCCCGGGTGCGCCTGGGGGGCGGCGGCGTGCCGGTCCAGGCGGATGGCGATGCGGCGGGCCACCTGCCGGTCGAGGTCGGCCCGGCACCGAAGCCGATGCGGATCGTGGTGCCCTAAAGCAGATCCTGATCAGGTGGAATGACCTGATCGGGTGAAGATGCTCGCAGAAACGACGGGCTAGGGACGTTCCCGTGAGCCAGGGCGAACGGCAACGTCTCTAGCCGCCCCGCCGGGCTCGTGCTGGATTGCGGCCCTGATCATTCCAAGGAACGTCCATCCCATGACCATCGGCTTTCGCATCGCCCCTGTCGCCGAGCGCGTCGACCCCGCCCTGATCGCCCGTGCGGCGAAGCTGCCGGCGGCGAACATCGGCGACGTGATGAGCCGCATGCAGACCATGCGCGGCGGCTTCCGGCCCTTCGGCGGCAGGAAGGTGATCGCCGGCCCGGCCTTCACCGTCCGCGCACGGGCAGGCGACAACCTGATGCTGCACCGCGCCTGCGACATGGCGGCACCGGGAGACATCATCGTCGGCGACGGCGGCGGGGACCTCTCCATCGCGCTGATGGGCGAACTCATGATCGGGCACGCCATGAAGCGTGGCGTGCAGGGCGTCGTGCTGGATGGCGCCGTGCGCGATGTCGATGCGCTGGCCGGCCTCGACATCGGCGTCTGGGCCTGCGGCGCCACGCCGTCGGGCCCCTACAAGGACGGGCCGGGGGAGATCGGCCACCCGATCTCCTGCGGCGGCCAGGTGGTCATGCCGGGCGACCTGATCGTCGCGGATGCCGATGGCGTGGTGGTGGTGCCTCGCGCGCAGGCGGCCGAGGTCATCGCCCTGGCCGAAGCCCACAATGCCAAGGAGCTGAAGGCCCAGGTCGCGATCGAGGCCGGCACCTACGACCGTGCCTGGGTGCTCGAGAGCCTGCGCGCCAGGAACTGCGAAGGGGCCTGAACATGCGAAGGGCCGGGGGAACGCCCCGGCCCTTTCCTTGCGTCGGCCGCGCGGACTACGCCGGCTGTGCCTGCTGGATGGCGGACAGCACCCACCGCCCGCCCGGACCCTTGCGGACGAAGGTCCAGAGTTCCGTCGCCTCGGTGCGCTTGGCCGTGCTGCCTTCGACGACCGCATTCGTCGCGTTGTCGAAGGTCGCGTCGAACATCGAGAAGCGCATCGCCACCGTGGCATAGTCCTCGCCATGCTCGCTCCAGGCTTCCGCGAGGTCGCCCTGCTCCAGGCGTACGTCGTGCGTCTCGTTGCGCCAGTTGCGGGCCTCGAGGTCGCGCAGGTCCTGCGCGAAGTAGGAAACCATCTCGGGCGTCGCGAGGCCGCGCAGACCCTGCAGGTCGCGCCGCGACCAGGCGGCGTTGATGTCGAGCAGGGTCTGCTCGAAGGCCTTGTAGTCCGCCGGGCCGATCTCGAGCGGTCCGCCGGCCGGTGCGGCGGCCTTCATCCCGCCCATGCCGCCGGCGAGCTTGGGTTCCGGCTGGAAGGCATGGGGCTGCGGCCCCGCCGCGGGGGCCGGCGCCTGGTTGCGGCGGAACATCCGCATCGCGAAGCGGACGAGCATCACGATCAGCGCGATCTGCAGCAGCATGCCGAGCAGCGCGCCGAGCCCGCCGCCGCCGCCGAGGAAGCCATAGCCCAGCACGGCCCCGATCAGCCCGCCGGCGAGCAGCGCGCCGCCGAAGGAGCCGAAAAAGCCGCGGTTCGGCTGGGCGCCGGGCGTCATGCCCGGGCGCGCCGTGGTTGGGGAGGAAGGCTGGGTCGTCGTGCGGTCGAAGCGCTGCGCGCCGCTCGGGGCCGTGCGGGTCGGCGGCGGGGCGGAATAGGTGCGGCTTCCGCGGCTGCCCGAGGAGAAGCGGCCGCCCGGGCGCGCGTCCGCGAGCATCGGTACGAGGACGAGCGCGAGCGTGGCCAGCGCGAGGAAGAGGCTGCCTGTGCGGCGCATGGGTCTGGGCGTCTCCGGACGTGAATTTTCCGCAATATAGCGAGCTGCCGACCCCTTTGCGATGGGGCCGGATCACAAACCTTTCCTTCACCGCGTGACCGCATCCTGCGCCCTGCGCGGCCGGTGCCGCGCCTCCGCCGGAAGCAGGGGATGCCGCCGCAGAACATGCCGATCGGGGACATCGCTGCCGGGCCGCCGGGCCCGGGGCCGGAGGCCATCCGCCGCGCCCTGCGCGGTCCTCCGGGCCGGCTTGCCCTGCACCTGCCGGCGCCGTGCGAGGGTGCCCGGCTGCGCGTCGCGATCGCCCTGTTGGAGCAGGCCGGCGCCTCGCGCGGCGGCAGCGTCCTGCGGGCAGGCGATGGCTCCCTGGTGCTGACCGAAGCCACGGCCCGGGAGGCGGAGCGGGCGAGCACGCTGCTCACCCGGTTGTTCGGCGTCGCCGTGGCGCGGATGGCGGTGCCGCAGGACCTTGCGCCGCTCGCAGCACTGGCCGGGCTCGCCCCTGCTTCCGCCCCGGCCCCGGCGGCGCCTCCGGCGGCGGGCATCGAGGCGATGGCCGATGCCGCGCCCCTGCCCGCGCTGCTGCGCCGCGACGGCATCCTGCACATCGCGCCGGGCACGTCCCGCCGGCTTGCCCTTATTCGCCTGCGGCTGTCGCGGCATGCGTTGCGGCCCCATCTGGGCGCCGCGGCGGACGATCCCGACCTCGTGCGC
>JAFADX010000021.1 GCA_023424475.1 Pseudomonadota bacterium | reverse complement strand
GTTCGAGGCCGCGTAGCAGGCCGGCGTCAGCGCCGCGAACAGCGCCCAGGGCAGCGCGGAGGAATCCGGCAGCGCCGCGCCCGGCCCCATCGCCACCAGCACGCCGGCAAGTCCGAGCGCGGTGCCGAGCAGCCGCCGCGGCGTCGCGCGTTCCATGCCGAGCGCGGCTGCGCCGAGGACGGTCAGGATGGGCGAGAGCGGCACCAGCAGCGAGAAGAAGCCCGCCGGGATGTGCGGCAGGCTCGTGAAGGCGACGAGGTTCGCGAGCGCCAGGCCGAACAGGCCCGTCAGCAGGTAGTGGCGCAGATGCGCCCGCGACAGCGGCACCGCGATGCCCCTGATCCGGCAGACGCCGGCGAGGATCAGCGCGCTGCCGGCCGCCGCGCAGGTTGCGATCAGCAGCGGTGGCCAGCCCGCGGCCGCGAGCTGCTTCACGAAAACGGGGGTGGCGCCCCAGATCGAGCCGAGCAGGAGCAGCGGCGGCAGGGGGCGGAGCGCCTCGGTCATCATGCGAGACGTCGCCGGGTGCCGCGACTCCGTCAAGTGGTTGAAGCCGCCATCGGCGCTGAGCCATCTTGCCGCGATGCAGCCGTCCGATTCGGAAACCGTCGTCCTGCGACCCGGCGTGCTCGGGGCCCCCGTGGGCTGCCCGGTGCGCTGGAACCGTTCGGCGCGCGCGCGCCGGGTCAGCCTGCGGATCGACGCCCGCGCGGGCGAGGTTGTCGTGACGCTGCCCATGCGTGCCGGCCGCCGCGCCGGCATGGCGCTGCTGGCGACGCACGCCGCCTGGGTGATGCAGCGCCTGGCCGCCCTGGCACCGCCGCTGGCCTTCGCGCCGGGCGTCGAGGTGCCGGTCGGTGGGCGGCCGCATGTGATCCGGCACGATCCCTCGGCGCGCGGCGGCGCCTTTCTCGACGGCGCGACGATCGTCGTGTCCGGCGCGCCGGAATTCCTGGCGCGCCGCGTGAAGGACTTCCTGCGCGCCGAGGCGAAACGGCGGATCGCGGCGCTGGCGGAAGGCCACGCCACGGCGCTGGGCGTGAAGATCCGTGCCATCCGGTTGAAGGACACCAACAGTCGCTGGGGCTCCTGCGCCCCCGACGGCACGCTGGCCTTTTCCTGGCGGCTCGTGATGGCGCCGGACTGGGTGCTCGACTACGTGGTGGCGCACGAGGTCGCGCATCTGCGCGAGCTGAACCACTCGGTGCGCTTCTGGGCGCATGTCGAGCGCCTGACGCCGAACCGCGAGCCCGCGCAGGACTGGCTGCGTGAGAACGGCCCGGCCCTCCTGCGCATCGGCTGATTCCGGCCTATACCCTCCGCAGCCAGGCGGAGGATGCGATGAAGGCGATCGGTTTCACGAAATGCCACCCGGTCGATCACCCGGAGGCGCTGCTCGATCTCGAGGTGCCGGCGCCGGCGGCGCCCGAGGGGCACGACATGCTCGTCGAGGTGCGCGCCGTCTCGGTGAACCCGGTGGACACCAAACGGCGCCGGTCGGAGGAGCCCAAGGACGGCCCGCGCATCCTCGGCTTCGATGCCGCCGGCGTGGTGCGCGCGGTGGGGCCGAACTGCACCCTGTTCCGCGCCGGGGACGAGGTGTTCTACGCGGGCGTCGTCACGCGCCCGGGCAGCAATGCCGAGCTGCAGCTGGTCGATGAGCGGATCGTCGGCCGCAAGCCGGCCTCGCTGACCTTCGCCGAGGCGGCATCGATGCCGCTGACCGTGATCACCGCCTGGGAGGGCCTGCACGACCGCCTCCGCCTCACGGAAGGCGCGGGGCAGGGGGAGGCGCTGCTCGTCATCGGCGGTGCCGGCGGGGTCGGCTCCATGGTCATCCAGGTCGCCCGGCAGCGCACCGCGCTGACGGTGGTTGCCACGGCATCCCGCCCCGAGACGGCGCAATGGTGCCGCGACCTCGGCGCGCACCACGTCGTCGACCACACGGGCGACATCGCGGCGCAGCTCAAGGCGCTCGGCGTGCGGGCGCGCTACGTCTTCTCCACCAACACCACGGCGCGGAACTGGGAACAGATCGTCGCTTCGGTCGCGCCCCAGGGCGCCATCGTGCTGATCGAATCCCAGGCACCGATCGACGCGCGGCAGCTCATGCCGAAGTCGGTCTCGCTGCATTGGGAGCTGATGTTCACCCGGCCCATGTTCGGCACGCCGGACATGATCGAGCAGCATCACCTGCTGAACGCCGTGGCCGAGATGGTCGACCACGGCCGCATCCGCCCCACCATGACCCGCAACCTCGGCCCGATGACGGCCGGGCGGCTGCGGGAAGCACATGCGATGGTCGAGAGCGGCACCATGATCGGCAAGGTGGTGCTCGAAGGGTTCTGAGCCGGCTCAGTCCACCTTCGCGCCGGCGGCGCGCGCCTTGTCCACCATGTAACGGCGCGCCGCCTGCATGTCGTCGAGCGTGCCGAAGGCATTCGTGTAGGCGCCGCGATAGCCCTTGCCTTCGAGCAGCGCGAACATCGCGCCGAAGTCGAAATCGCCCTTACCGGGGATAAGGTGCTCCTCGTAGCCGTTGCGCCGGCAATCGGCGAGGCGGACCTCCTTCACCCTCTCGAGCGGAATCTCCGCGACGAAGCCCTCGACGCCCGGCGGCAGCAGGTGCGCGTGGTTGGCGGTGAAGGAAAGGGCGAAGGCGGGCGAATGGATGGCGTCGAAATAGTACCGCCACTCCTCCATCGTGTGTGCGAGGTAATGGACCTCGGCGTTCTCCGGTTCGCGGTTTAGGTTTTCGAGCAGCAGCAGCGCGCCGTGTTGCTCGGCATGCCGGACCATGCGCTGCAGCCGGTCGCGCCCCGCTTCCATGCGCATCGGCACGTCGGCGGTGAAGTGGTAGCCGGCATGGACGACGATCCACTCGGCTTCGAGCCGCGGCGCGACCTCGATATAGGCCCGCAGATAGGCGTCCACCGCATCCGATAGAAAGGGCGAATATTCCGCGACATTGACCGCGGAGAGCGTGTGCAGCGCGACATGCACGCCGTTCGCCTTGGCGCTCTGCCGGATCGCGCGGCAGCGGGCCTCGTCGAAGAGCGTCACGGCATTGGCGCCGGTGTCGAGCTGGATGTCGATGTGGCGCACCTCGTTGCGCGCCGCCCATGCGATGGCGTCTTCAAGCTTAAGCTTGCGTCCGACATCCACGCCGATGCGGTCGATCAGGGACATTGTTTCCTCCTGCCGTTTTCGGTGTGTTGCCAGCAGGTGGGCGCGATGGCAACTTCCGCCCTGTCCAAGAACGAGCAGCACGCCGAGACCGCGGAATGCCGCTGGCGGCTGCGTGATGGGAGGAAGCCGGATGTTCCTGATCGACAGGCGTCAGATGCTTGCACTCGCCGCATGGTCCGCGGCCGCCTCCAAGGCGTGGGCTGCCGATGCGCCCATGAATGACCAGGAGAAGGCGCTCTACGAGGCCGCCAAGCGCGAAGGCGAGATCACCTGGTATTCGGGCCAGTACAGCGCGGACGCATCCGAGGCCGCCGGCCGTGCGTTCAACGAGCGTTACCCCGGCGTGCGCTGCAACGTCGTGCGTTCGACCTCGCAGGTCGCCTTCCAGCGCCTGTCGCAGGATTTCCGCGCCGGCGTCGGCCAGTGCGACGTCTTCTCCTCGACCAATGGCGGGCACTATGTGCAGCTGAAGCGCCAGAACCGCCTGGTGCAGTTCCGCCCGAAGAACGCGGATGGCCTGCTGCCGATCCTGCGCCAGGCGGATCCGGACAACTACTTCCAGACGTCCTTCCTCGGCATCTACCTGATGGCGCACAACACCACCCTGGTGCCCGAGGCCGATGCGCCGAAGTCCTGGACCGACATCCTCGATCCGAAGTGGAAGGACAAGCTCGCCGTCGGCCATCCGGGCTTCAGCGGCGCGATCGGGCTCTGGGCGCTGACCATGCGCAAGATGTACGGGATCGACTACCTGCGCCGGTTCGAGCAGAACAAGCCGCAGGTCGGCCGTTCCTCGATCGATCCGGTGACCATGATGAATGCCGGCGAGCGCGCCGTGGGCGTCGCGGTCCCCTCGGCCTCGACGCTCTTCGCCATGTCGCGCGGCAATCCGCTGAAGCTGATCTATCCGGCCGAAGGCGTGATCGCGGCCATGTCGCCCTCGGCGATCCCGACCAACGCGCCGCATCCGAATGCCGCGAAGCTGTTCATGGAGTTCCAGACCGGCCCGGCGCTCTCGACCGCGGTGCGGCTGCTGTTCAACGAGAGCATCCGCCCCGACGTGCCGCCGCCGGAAGGGTCCCGCCCGCTCGACCAGGTGACGATGCTCGCCCCGACGCTCGAGGAAGCCTATCGCGGCGTGCCGGAAGTGCGGGAACAGTGGCGCGACATCTTCGGCGTCTGAGCAGTCTCGCATGAGCGGCGGCACGAGCGCCCTTCCGGCGGCAACCGCCGCGCGACCGAGCCGGCTCCGCCTGATGGAGCCGGTCACCCTGCTGTGGATCGCCCTGATCGCAGCCCTCTTCGTGCTGGTGGCGGCGCCGTTCCTGAAGCTCCTCGTCATTTCGTTCGAGGAGCAGGACACCGGCGCCTTCACCATCCAGAACTACCTGACCGCCTATGGGCGGGAACGCTACCTCGACGCGCTGCGCAACTCCCTGGTGCTCGGCCTGCTCTCGGCGGGGATCTCCACGATCATCGCGGTGCCCATGGCCTGGGCGGTGTCGCGCACCGACATGCCGGGCAAGACCTTCACCTGGGCGATGGTGCTCGCGGCCTTCATCATGCCGCCCTATCTCGGCGCCATCGGCTGGATCCTGCTGGCCGGGCCGAATTCCGGCTGGATCAACGTGGTCTGGCGCGCCGCGACCGGCTTCGAGGAGCCGCTGGTCAACGTCTATACCTTCACCGGGATGGCCTTCGTCATCGCGCTGCATTCCTTCCCGCTGGTGTTCATCTTCGTGAAGTCGGCGCTGGACCTGGTCTCCTCGGAGATGGAGGACGCCGCCAACATCCTCGGCGCCGGCACCTGGCGGACCATGCGCAAGGTCACGCTGCCGCTGGTCTGGCCGTCCATCCTGGGCGGCTTCATCCTGATCTTCCTCGAATCCATCGCGCTGTTCGGCACGCCCGCCATCATCGGCATCCCGGCGCGGATCAACGTCGTCACCACGCAGCTCTGGCAGTTCTTCGAGGATCCCGTCCGGGTCGAGGTCGCCGCCGCCTACGCCATCCCGCTGCTGCTGATCACCGCCGGGCTGATCGCCGTGCAGAAGCTGATGCTCTCCCGCAAGGGCTACGTCTCCCAGACCGGCAAGGGCGGCGAGCGGCGGGAGGTGAAGCTCGGCCCCTGGCGCTGGGTGCTGCTCGGCTGGTGCGTCGCCGTCGCCATGCTCTCGGTGATCAAGCCGCTGGTCGTGCTGCTCCAGGCTTCCTTCGCCAAGGCCTGGGGGCGTGGCTTCTCCTTCGACAACCTGACGCTGCGCAACTACCACTTCCTGCTGTTCGAGCATGACGTCGCGCCGACCGCGGTGTGGAACACGGTCTGGTTCTCCGCATCCTCGGCGACGATCGCGGGCGTCATCGCGCTGCTGGTGGCCTACATCGTCGTGCGCCGCCTGATGCGCTTCGCCGACGTGCTGGGCTTCCTCGCCATGGCGCCCTTCGTCATCCCGGGCATCGTGATGGCGATCGGCTTCTACGCCGCCTATGCTGGGCCGCCGCTGTCGCTCTACGGCAGCGCGCTGCTCATCATCCTCGCCTTCGCCGCGCGCTTCCTGCCGATCTCCTATGCCAGCTCCCAGGCGGCGATCCGCGCCGTCCATCCGGAGATGGAGGAAGCCGCGCGCATCCTCGGCTCGGGCCGGCTGCACGCCATCCGCCGCGTCACGGCGCCGCTGCTCAAGACCTCGCTGCTCGGCGGCTGGCTGGTCGTCTTCATCGTCGCCTCGCGGGAATTGTCGGCGGCCATCTTTCTCGTCGGGCCGCGCACGCGGACCATGTCCGTCCTGCTCTACGACCTCAGCGAGCAGGGCAATTTCGAGGTGGTCTCGGCCTTCGGCGGCATCCTGCTCGTCATCACCATGGTCATCGTCGGCATCGGCATGAAGCTGGTCGGCCGAGACTTCATGCTGCGGAGGGAATAGCGTGCCGCGTCTGGTGCTCTCCGGCCTCACCAAGGCCTATGGCAAGCTGACCGTCGTGGACGGCGTGGACCTCACGCTCGAGGAAGGGGAATTCGTCTCCCTCCTCGGTCCCTCCGGCTGCGGCAAGACGACGACGCTGCGGATGATCGCGGGCTTCGTGGACCCGACCGGGGGAACGATCCTGGTCGACGGCAACGTACTCTCCGCCCCCGGCGCGGTGGTGCCGCCCGAACGGCGCGGCATGTCGATGATCTTCCAGTCCTACGCCATCTGGCCGAACATGACGGTGGAGGAGAACGTCGCCTTCGGCCTCCGCCTGCGCAAGCTGGCCCGCGAGGAGGTTCGCCGCCGCACGGGCGAGATCCTGGAAGTGGTGAAGCTGAACCACCTGGCGCACCGCTATCCGGCGGAACTCTCGGGCGGCCAGCAGCAGCGCGTTGCGCTGGCCCGCGCCATCGTGGTCAAGCCGGCGGTGCTGCTGCTCGACGAACCGCTCTCCAACCTCGACGCCAACCTGCGCGAGGAGATGCGCTTCGAGATCCGCCGGCTGCATGACGAGTTCCGCATCACCACCGTCTATGTCACCCACGACCAGGGGGAGGCGATGGCGACCTCCGACCGGATCGCGGTGATGAATGCCGGCCGCATCGAGCAGATCGACGCGCCGCACCTGCTCTACACCCGCCCGCGCACACGCTTCGTGGCCGGCTTCGTCGGCCGCACCAACCTGCTGGAGGCACGCGCGGATGGCGGCGTGCTGCGGCTCGAAGGCGTCGCGCTCGGGCCCGTCCCGGCCGGGGCGCCGGCGGATGGCGCGATGCTGGTCTCGCTGCGGCCGCAGGCGATGACCATCCAGGATACCCCGCCGGCCGACAGCGCCGGCACCATCGAGGCCAGCATCACCGAGCGCACCTATCTCGGCGAGGCCTGGGACTACGTCGTGACGCCGACCGGCACGTCGCTCCGCCTGCGGGCCGCCTCGCCGCCGCTCGAGGCGCACGACGTCGGGCGGAAGGTTTGGATCACAGTGGATCCACGGCAATTGGCCGTCGTGCAGTAGGGGCGGGGGGAGAAGGGAACTTCTCCCCCGGATCCCCCTCAACCTCCTTTGCCACCTGGCACGGCCGCCGCCCTCAGCCCCGGTATCCAAAGAAGGGAGGGGGAGCGGGGGAGGTTCTCCTTCCCCGCCCTTCAATGCATATGCAGCGACAGCGGCGCGATCTCATCCCCGCCCCGCCCGCGATAGTCCCGCCCGCGTGCATCCCGCAGCATCTTCGCCTGGCTTTCCGCCAGGATCCCCGCTGCTTCCGTGACGTCGAGCCGTGTCGGCCTGCCATCGGCGAAGACCGTCTCCCCCGCCACCATCACGCGCCGCACCGCGCGGTCCGCCGCGTGGAACACCAGCGACCGCAGCGGGTCGCGCGGCGGCGACATCAGCGGATGGGCGAGGTCCACCAGCACCAGATCCGCCGCCGCCCCCTTCTCCAGCCGCCCGAGGTCGGTCCGCCCGAGCGCCTCCGCCCCGCCCACGGTCGCCGCGTGGAAGACGCTGCCGGTATCCGCCGCCGCCACGTCGCGCACCGCGTTGCGGGCCAGCAGGATGGCGAGGCGCATCTCCTCGATCAGGTTGTGCGGCGCGCAGTCGGTTCCGAAGCCCATGTTCACGCCGCGCGCGCGGTACTTGCCGAAATGCTTCAGGTGCTCGCCGTAGCGCGCGAAGGGGGAGGGGCAATGCGCGACGGTCGCGCCGTGCTCGGCGACCAGCCCGATATCCTTCGCCGTGTGCCAGCCGATCGAGGAATGTTCGTCGACGAAGATCGCGTGGCCGAGGATGCTGCGCGGTGTCAGCAGCCCGATCGAAGCCGCCCATTGGATCGGCGTCGTGCCGTGGCGTCGGATCATCTCCCGCACCTCGACCACCGCCTGGGCGATGTGGGTGGTGAAGGGACGCCCCGTCTCGCCGGCATAGGCGATGGATTCGCGCAGCATCTCCTCCTCGACCGTGTCGATCTGGGCGGGGAAGACGATGCCGTGCAGCCGGCCGGAATTGTCGGCCTCGGCTTCCTTCATGACGCGCCTGGCTTCGTCGAACTGGGTGCGCGCCCTTTCGCGATTCCACATCCAGGTCACGGTCTGCGGCGCGGCCATGCCCCAACTGGCCCCCGCATAGCCGGGGCCGGCCCAGACGCGCAGGCCGCTCTCCCGCATGATGCCGAGCCATTCGGGGAAGGGCGGGGAGAGATCGACCACGCTCGTCACCCCCGCCGACATCAGCTCCGCATAGGCGAGCCGCATCGCCGCCGCCTGGCCCGCCGGATCGAGGCGGAAGGCCTGCAGCCGTTCGAACAGCCCGGTCATCTGCTGTTCCGGCACGCCGTGGTCCTCGCGCACGCCGCGCGTCGCGGGTTCGGTCGTCGGATGGGTGTGGATGTTCACCAGGCCCGGCATGACCAGCAGGTGCCGGCCGTCCACCACCTCGGCGCCCGGGGGCGCCGGCGCGTCGGGATCGTGGCGGGCGATGGCAACGATCCGGCCGCCTTCCAGCAGGACATCCATCCCGCGCGCATAGGCGTGGCGGCGCTCGGCGCCGTCCCACACCACGGCCCAGGCGGCATCGCGGATCAGCAGGGGTGCCGGCATGGCTTTGGTCCTCTCCCAGGTTCGTGCCATCGGGCCGCGTTTCGGGGGCAGGATGCAAGGGGAAGGCGACCGCCTCTAGGATGGCGGCGGGAGGAACGCCGCGCATGACCGATGCCCTGCTGCTCGCCCTCGACCAGGGCACCACGAGCACGCGCACCATCGCCTTCGACGCGGGCCTGGTGCCGCGTGCCACGGCGCAGGAGGAACTGCCCCAGCATTTCCCCGCCCCCGGCTGGGTCGAGCACGAGCCCGAGGATATCTGGCGCGGATCCGTCGCGACGCTGCGCGCCGCGCTCGATCGCGCCGGGGGTGATGCGGGCTGCGTCGCCGGGATCGGCATCACCAACCAGCGCGAGACGACGCTGCTGTGGGACCGCGACACCGGGCGCTGCGTTCACCGCGCGATCGTCTGGCAGGACCGCCGCACGGCCGAGCTTTGCGCGCGGCTCCGGGCCGAGGGCGTCGAGCCGCTGCTGACGGAACGGACGGGCCTGCTGGCCGACCCCTATTTCTCGGCGACCAAGCTCGCCTGGCTGCTGGACCAGGTGCCCGGCGCGCGGGCGGCGGCCGAACGCGGCGCGCTCGCCTTCGGCACGGTCGATACCTTTCTCCTCTGGCGCCTGACGGGCGGCCGCGTCCACGCGACGGACGCAACCAATGCGGCGCGGACCATGCTTTTCGACATCCGCAGGGGCGACTGGGACGCGGACCTGCTGCGTCTTCTCAAGATTCCGCGATCAATTCTTCCCGTTGTTCACGATTGCGCGAGTTTCTTCGGGCTTGCCGAGGCGTCCATCCTCGGTGCGCCCGTCCCGGTACGCGGCATGGCGGGCGACCAGCAGGCGGCGACGCTGGGCCAGGCCTGCTTCGCGCCGGGCATGGTGAAGTCCACCTATGGCACGGGCTGCTTCGCCCTCCTGAACACCGGCGAGACGCCGGTGGCCTCCCGTTCCCGCCTGCTCACGACGATCGCCTACCAGCTCGGCGGGCGGCGGACCTATGCGCTGGAAGGCGCGATCTTCGTCGCCGGCGCCGCGGTACAATGGCTGCGGGACGGCCTCGGCATCATCGAGCGGGCGGCGGAGGCCGGAGACCTCGCGGCCCTGGCCGATCCCGCGCAGCGCGTGATCATGGTGCCGGCCTTCACCGGCCTCGGCGCGCCGTACTGGGATGCGGAGGCGCGGGCGGCGATCTTCGGCATGACACGCGGCACCGGACGGGCGGAATTCTGCCGTGCCGCCCTCGAGGCGGTGGCCTTTCAAACCCGTGATCTGATCGAGGCGATGCGCGCCGACTGGCCGGCCGCCGAGGGCGAGACTGTGCTGCGCGTCGATGGCGGCATGACCGCCTCCGACTGGACCATGCAGGCCCTTGCCGATGTGCTCGGCGCCGCCGTGGACCGGCCGCAGGTCCAGGAAACCACGGCACTCGGCGCGGCCTACCTCGTCGGGCTGCAAGCGGGGCTGCTGCCGGCGCCGGGGGCGGCCGGCGCCTCCCATTGGCGGCTGGAACGGCGCTTCCTGCCGGGGGCCGGCGCGGCCGAAGCCGGGTTGCGTCATGGCCTGTGGCGCAACGCGGTGCAGAGGACGCTCGGCCCGCTGGGCGCGTGACGTGCATGCTGCGCCGGCATGCACGCCGGACGCGCAATGATCCTCGCCCCCATGTGATTCGCGCCGGCGCGGCGCGCGAGCCTAAGCGCCACCGTAGTCCGACGATGGCCCGCCATCGCGAACCGGGGTAGCGCTGTTCATGCTGGATCGCTTTCTTCGCCGCTACCAAGGCCTCGGCCGGCGCGGTGTCGCCGCCGCGGAGTATGCCATTCTCGCGAGCGGCGTTCTCGCCATGGTCGGCACCGCCGCGATCAGCTACGGCGGCAGCCTCGGCTCGACGGCCGGGACCGTCGGCACCGAGATGGCATCGCAGCAGGACCGGATCAGGGTCACTTTCGGCGGTGGCGGCGGATCCGCGGGGACCGCCGGCGGCGGGTCCGGTTCGGCTGGCGGCGGCACCACGCCGGGCGGCGATGGCACGGGCGCGGGGCTGCCTTCCGGCGGCCCGGGTGGCGGAAGTTCCGGCGGCGGCACCTCGGCAGGCACCGGCACCGATACCGGATCGGGCACCGGCGCGGGCGGCGGGTCGGGCGGTTCGGGCAGCGACACCGGGGGTGGCAC
>JAFADX010000380.1 GCA_023424475.1 Pseudomonadota bacterium | reverse complement strand
GCCCTGCACGCGGCCGCCGCCCGGGCGCCCATCCCGCCACCCGAGGTGGCCGACTACGGCCCCGACCGGCGCGCGCGCCCGCGCGCAAGCCTGATCGTGCCGCTCTACCGGAACCTGCGGTTCCTGCGCTTCCAGTTCGCCGCGCTGGCGCGCGATACGGAAACCCGCGACGCCGAGCTGATCTACGTGCTCGACAGCCCGGAGCAGCGGCACGAGGTGGAGCATCTGCTGCGCGGCATGGCGGCGATGCTTGGCCAGCCCGTGCGCCTGGTCGTGATGCCGCGGAACCGGGGCTATGCGGCCGCCTGCAATGCCGGCGCCGCGGAAGCGCGGTCGCCTTCGCTGGTGTTCCTCAACTCGGACGTCCTGCCGGCGATGCAGGGCTGGCTCGGGCGCATGCTCAGGCGCCTGGCGCGGAGCCGCCGGCTCGCCGCGGTCGGTCCGCGGCTGCTGTTCGAGGACGGGTCGATCCAGCACGCCGGGCTGCTGTTTCGCCTGGGCGACGACGGCACCTGGCTGAACGACCATTACTTCAAGGGATTCCCGCGCCATCATCCGGATGCCCGGCGCGGGCGCCTGGTGCCGGCGGTGACCGGCGCGGCGCTGATGGCGCGGCGCGCGGCCTTCGAGCAGGCCGGCGGCTTCTGCACGGACTACATCGTCGGCGATTTCGAGGATTCGGACCTCTGCCTGAAGCTGCGCGCGGCCGGGCATGAGATCGCCTACGAACCCGCCGCCGAACTCTTCCACTTCGAGCGCCAATCCATCGGTCTGCACGACGGTCACGCACGCACCCTCGCCGGTGCGGTGAACCGCCGCCTGCATCACCGGCGCTGGGGCGACGCCATCGCAGGTCTGATGGCGCGCTTCGGCACGGAGTGACGACGATGCGGGTGCTCTTCCTGGCCCATAATCACCCCGCCCTGCAGCCCGGCGGAACGGAGGCCTTCGCTCTCGGCCTGTTCCGCGCGCTGCGCGACAGCGAAGGGGCGGAGGGCCTCTTCCTCGCCGGCGTGACCTCGCTGCTACGCGAGCGGCGGCCGGGCACGCTGCTGCAGGCGGCGGGCGAGGCGGCCGACGAGATGCTTGTCTCGCTCGACCACTTCGACCGCTTCTATCTCTCGCAGGGCGACGTGTACGGCCTCGCCTCCCTGGCGCCGATGATCGAGCGGCTCGCGCCGGACGTCGTGCATCTCCATCACCCGCTGCTGTGGGGCATGGAGGGCATCGACATGCTGCGCCGCGCCGCACCGCGCGCGGCGATGGTCGCGACGCTGCACGACTATTTCTGCCTCTGCCCGCGCGAGGGACAATTGCTCGCGGCCGATGGCCGGCTCTGCCACGGGCCCTCGCCGGATGCCTGCCGCAAGTGCCTGCCGGATCGTCCGGCCGGCGACTTCGCGCTGCGCGACCTCGGAATCCGCAGCGCCTTCGCGGGCTTCGACGCGCTGATCTCGCCGAGCCGCTTCCTGCGCGGCCGCTTCGCCGCGGCGGGCTGGGACGCGGACCGGATCCACGTGCTGCGCAACGCCGCCGATGCCGCGGCGCCGGCCCCGCACCGCGACGCGCCCGGCGGCCGCCGCGACCGTTTCGCCGTGTTCGGCAACGTGAACCGCTTCAAGGGCACGCTCGTCGCGCTCCAGGCCTCGGCGCGGCTGAGCCGGGACGGCGTCGCGCACGGGCTCGCCATCCATGGCGGCACGGCCTGGCAGTCCGAGGCGTTCCTTGAGGAATTTGCCGCCGCGCTCGCGGCCGCGCCGGAGGCCGTCCATCACGGCGCCTACGGCCCGGACGATATCGCGGGGCGGATCGCCGCGGCTGACTGGGTCGTCGTGCCGTCGATCTGGTGGGAGAACGCGCCCCTCGTCGTGCTCGAGGCGTTCCGCCACCGCAGGCCGGTGATCTGCGGCGAAGCGGGCGGCATGGCCGAAGCGGTGCGCGACGGCATCGACGGGCTGCATGCGCCGATCGGCAACCCCGCCGGGCTCGCCGCCGTTATGCACCGGGCCATGGAGACGCCCGGACTGTGGGAGCGTCTTGTCGCCAACATCGCCGAGCCACCCGATTTCCGGGCTGCCGCGGCAGAGCACATCGCCTTCTACCGGACCCTTTCCCCGACCACAGAAAGGACGACCAATCATGCCATCCGACACCGCTCCGCCCCTGTCCCGGCCTGACACCGCATCCGCGCGCGGCGCCGGCCTGCGCGGCCTGGTCGACAACGCGACGCCCGACCGGCTCTACGGGTGGGTCTGGAACGCGTCGGCACCGCGGGAGCGCGTCACGGTGGAACTGCGTCTCGGCAACGAGCTCGTGTTCCGCACCTCGGCCGACCTGGCGCGGCCGGACCTTGCGAAGGCCGGGATCGGTGACGGCTGCCATGCCTTCGAGATCCCGCTCGATGCCGAATGGATCCGCCGACGCGCCGAGATCGCCGTCGTCGCGCGGGCGGCCGACGGGACCGAGATGCCGGTCCCCGTCCGCATTCCCCGCCCCGCCGCCGAGGAAGCGCCGACCGCCGAGGTCGGCCTGCAGCGTGCCGTCGAGGCGATGGCCGCGGGCCAGCGGCGGCTGCACGACGACATCCGGACGATCGCGGCCCGCGTCCCGGACACGCCGGAGCGGGATTCCCTGGAGCCCCTGATGCGGACCCAGGGCGAGCTCGCCGAGAAGATCGAGACGCTCACGCTCTGGATGACACGCCTCGATGAACGCCTCGCCGCGCTGCCGGTGACGCCGCCGCCTGCGCGGCGCCGCCGGCGCCACGGGGGCTGGAGCATCGCGCTCGTGCTGATCCTGGCCGCCGCCGGCGTCGCGGCGCTTGCGATCGCGGGCGGGCTCCCGCGCTGAACATGGCTTCCACCGCCATGACCGGCCTGGCAGGGGAGCTGGCGCGCAGCACGCGTGCGGCCGCCCTGCTGGGTCTCGCGGGGGCCTTCGGGCCCTTCGCGCTGGTCCTGGTCACGGTGCAGTTCTACTCGCTCGTCGTGCCGACCGGCAGCATGGCGACCGCGGTGGGACTTGGCGCAGGCTTCGTGCTGGTGGCCGCCACGGTGGCGATCCTGACGCTGCTGCGGCAGAGGATCCTGCTCGCGACATCGGAACGGCTGGCACGGCGGCTGACGGCGCGGGCCATGGCTGCGGCGACGGCGCGCTCGCGCGTGCCGTCGGCGGCGGCCGAGCAGGCGCTGCGCGACATCGAAGGCGTCCGCCGCGGCGTGATGGGACCGCTCTCCGCCGTGGCGCTCGACATTGTCCTCGTGCCCGCACTGCTCCTGCTGCTGACGTTCTTCCACTGGGCCTTCGCCCTCTTTGCGCTCGCCGCCGCGGGCCTCGCCATGCTGTTCGGCCTCGCGGCCGAGCGTTCGACGCGCGAGGCGCTTGTGGAGGTGAACGACGCGTCGGCCCGCAGCGCCGGCCTGGTGGCCGACGCCGCCCGTTCGGCCGAGGCCGTCGAAGCGATGGGCATGTTGCCCGACCTGGTGAGCCGCTGGGCATCGATGCTGGCGCGTGGCGCGGGCGGGCTGCGCCGCGCGCAAGGCACCGTCCGCCTCGCGCAGGCCGCGACCGCGACGCTCTATGGGGTCGCGCAGGGCGGCGCGGTTGCCGTCGGCGTGCTGGTGGCGATCGGCGGCAGCTCCTCGGGCTACGGGCTCCTCGCCGGCCTGCTGCTGACGGCGCGCGTCATGGATCCCTTCTCGCGCATCGGCAGCCAGATCGAGGATTCCGCTGCGGCGCGCGCAGCCTGGCGGCGGCTCGAGCGGCTGCTGGCCGCGGACGAATCCGCCCCCGCCGCCGAAACGCGCGCCTTCCCCTGCCCCGAGGGACGGCTGGTCGTGGACCGCGTGACGCTGGTCTTCCCCGGGGCGTCCAGCCCGCTGCTGCGGAATGCGAGCCTCACCGTCACGCCCGGGGAGGTCATCGCATTGGCCGGCCCGCCCGGGACCGGGAAATCGACGCTGCTGCGCGTGCTGCTCGGCATCCAGGGCAGCAATGCGGGCGACGTGCTGCTGGATGGCCATGCGACCTCGCAATGGGATCGCGCCG
This sequence comes from Pseudomonadota bacterium, assembly GCA_023424475.1. GTDB lineage: Bacteria > Pseudomonadota > Alphaproteobacteria > Acetobacterales > Acetobacteraceae > Neoroseomonas. The sequence goes on along the minus strand of JAFADX010000380.1, from coordinate 10,643 downwards.
ACCTTGCGCGGCATCTCGGCTACCTGCCGCAGGAACCTGCCCTTGCCGAGGGCACCGTGGCGGAGACGATCGCGCATCTCGACAGGCAGCCGCCGATGGAGCGGGTGATCGCCGCCGCCCGGCTCGCCGGCGCCATGCGGATGATCGCGGCGCTTCCGAACGGCTTCTCCACGCATGTCGGCGGGCGCATGCGTCTTTCGATGGGGCAGCGGCAGCGCGTGGCGCTCGCCCGCGCCGTCTATGGCCAGCCGCGGATCGTGCTGCTCGACGAACCGGCCGCGTTCCTCGACACCGAGGGCGAGGCGGCGGTGCTCGCCATGATCGCGGCGCTGGCCGCCACGGGCACCGCGGTGGTCTTCACCTCCCATCGCGAAGGCCTGCTGCGTGTGGCGAGCCGCATCCTCACCCTCCGCGAGGGAAGGCTCGACGAGCTCGACTCCCGTCGCGCGCTCCTCAGCGGGCCGAACCGCATTCGCGCCCTGCCGCAGCCGCAGCGCCGCCTGGGCGCACCGGGGTCCCGATGAGCGCCGTGCTCCGCCTGCCCGCGCCACCCAGGGCCAAGGCCGCGCCGCGGTCCTCGGCCGTCTCCGTCGTGCCGGTGCTGGCAGTCTGCATCCTTCTCTCGGTCGCCGTGCAGGCGACGATGCTGACCACGCCGCTGCTGACCATGCACGCCTTCGACGGCGTGATGGAAAGCAAGAACCTCGACACGCTCTGGGTGCTGGCGCTCGCCTTCCTGCTGGCCGTGCTGCTCGGCGGCGTGCTGCGCCACATGCGCGCCGCGCTGCTCGCGGGCCTTGCCGAGCGTGTCGGCCGCCGCCTGCAGCTCGGCGCCCTCGCCGCGACGGTGCGCGTCGCCCTCGAGGGCGACCGCGCCACGGCCGGGCGCGCGCTGCAGGACGTGGCGGAGTTGCGGCGCATGCTTGGCGGTTCGGTGCCTGCCGACGTGCTCGACCTCCTCTCCATTCCCGTCGCACTCGGCTTCCTGTGGATGCTGCATCCGCTCTTCCTGGTGGTGGCGACGGCTGCCGCGCTGCTGCAGGGCGCGATCGGCCTGCTGGCGGACCGCACGACGCGGGAGACCGTCGCGACCTCCGTGGTCGAGGAAGCACGCACGCGCCGCGACCTCATCGGCCGGCTGGCCCAGCGCGACACCGTGCTGGGGCTCGGCCTGGTGCCGGCAGTGCTGGGCCGCTTCGCCCCGGCGCACGCGTATGCCATGCAGACGCGCGGCACCGCGGAGCGGCAGGCGCAGGCGCTCGCCTGCCTGCTCGAATTCGCGGTCTTCCTTCAGCAGATCGCCATCGTCGGCGCCGGCGTGTGGCTTCTCCTCACGCACGCCGTCTCCCCCGGCTCCATGCTCGCAGCGTCGACGATGGTGAACTTCGCGACACGGCCCGTGGTCCACCTGGTCGGCCACTGGCGGGACTGGAGCGCCGGCATCGGCGCTGCGCGGCGCCTCGTGGAGGTCACGCGCCGGGGCCAGCCGCCAGCGCCCGCGCGGCGCGACATCTCGGTGCCGCCCGGCCTCGTCGTCGAGAACCTGACGCTGCGCGCGCCGGGGGCGCCGCGGCCCCTGGTCGCGAATCTCTCCTTCGAGCTGCCGCCGGGCAGCGCGCTGATCCTGGCGGGCCGGAACGGGACCGGGAAGACGACGCTGATCCGCGCCCTGCTGGGACTGGCGAAGCCGGAGGCCGGCCGCGTCCTGCTGGACGGACAGGACACCTTCCGGGCAGCGCGGTCGGAGATCGGCCCGCGCATCGGCTACCTGCCGCAGGATGCGCAACTCCTCGATGCCAGCGTCATCGAGAACATCTCGCGCTTCACGGGCACCGGCGCGGAAGGCGCCGTGGCGGCGGCGCGGCGCGTGGGCGCCCACGGCGTCATCGGCCGGCTGCCCGGCGGCTATGAGAACGGCGCGGGGCCGGAGGCAGGCCTCTCCGGCGGGCAGTCGCGCCTGATCTCCCTGGCGCGCGCCTTCCACGGGCCGCCGCGCCTGATCGTGCTGGACGAACCGGAAGCCGGGCTGGACGGAGCCGCGCGCGCGACGCTGCGCGCGGGCGTGACGCGGGCACGGGCCGAAGGAAGCGTGCTGGTGCTCGTCTCGCACGAGCCGGCGGCCTGGCAGGCCATGGCCGACGGAATCCTGCGCCTGCAGGGCGATGGCGAATGGAACATGGAGGTGCTGCCATGAGCACAGCCGCCGACGCCCTGGAAGCCGCCTTCGACGCGGCGCTGCCGCCGCCTCGGCTCGGCCGGCTCCTGGCCGCCGCGCTGCTGGTGCTCGTCGTCGGGGTCGGGGGCATCGTCGGCTGGGCGGCGATCACGCCGGTCGAGCGTGCGGTCATCGGCCAGGGTGCGCTGGTCGCCGAGGGGCGGCGGAAGACCGTGACGCTGCTGGAAGCCGGCATCCTTCAGACGCTCCTTGTCGAGGAAGGTGCGCGGGTCGCCGCGGGGCAGCCCCTGCTGCGCCTCGACACGACGCAGGCTGCCGCCGCGGCGGCGCAGGCGCGGGTCGCCTATTGGGCACAGACGGTGCGCGCCGCGCGCCTCATGGCCGAACGTCAGGACAGCCGCGAGATGTCGCTGCCCGAGGGCGCGAGCGCCGCCGGCCGCGCCGACCCGGCCATCGCCTCGCTGATCGAGGCGGAGACGCGCCTCTATGCCGCGCGCTGGGAGGCCTATGACGGCGCCATCAGCGTGAACCGCACGCATATCGCCCAGCTCCAGGAACAGATGGCGGCCTATGCCGCGCAGAAGGAAGCGGCCGCCACGCGGCTGCGCGCGATCCGCGAGGAACTCTCCGGCGTGAACCGGCTCGTCGCGCGCGGCTATGCGACGCGGACGCGCCAGTGGGAGCTGCAACGCTCGGAGGCGGAACTCCTCGGCGACCTCGGCCAGTATCAGGCCCAGGAGGCGCAGGCGCGCGAGACCATCGCCCAGGCCGAGCTCGAGATGGCAAATACCCGCCTGAACCGCCGGCAGGAGGTCGCGCGCGACCTCCAGGAGGCGCAGGCGCAGCGCGCCGATGCCGAGCAGCGCATGCTCGGCGCGGAGGATGTCCTCAGGCGCCGGGTCGTCACCGCGCCGGAAGCCGGCATCGTCACCGAGATCCGCTTCTTCACGCCGGGCAGCAGCATCGGGGCCGGCCAGCCGGTGCTCGACCTCGTGCCGCTCGACGACCGGCTCGTGGCCGAGGTGCGCGTCGCGCTGAACGACGTCGAGAACGTGCATGTCGGCCAGAAGGCCCGGATCCGCCTCATGGCCTTCCGCACGCGCGAGGTCCCGCTGCTCGAGACCGAGGTGGTCTACGTCTCGGCCGACCGCCAGGTGGACCCGCAGGGAAACGCCTATTTCCTCGCACGCCTGGCGATCCCGGCCTCGGTCGAGGCGATGCTGCCCGAAGGAGCCTCCCTGGCGCCCGGCATGCCGGTCGAGGCCTTCGTCCTGGGCGAGCGGCGCACCGCCCTCGACTACGTGCTGCGGCCCCTCGCCGACGGGCTGCGACGGTCGCTGCGGGATTGAGACATGAGCACGCCCCGACACCCGGTTCCGACGACAAGGAGCACCGCATGACAGAATTCTTCGCCCTGCTCGAGGAACGGCGTCGCGTCGGCGGTGCGGGCCTGCCGGCCTCGCTGCCCCAGCTCACCTACGTCCCGGTGAGCCCCGGCATCGAGGCCGGGGCGCAGCGGGCCGCGCGGCTGGGCGTCCTGAAGCGCAGCGGCCTGTTCGACGCGGCGTACTACCTCGCCACCCATCCCGACATCGCGGAATCCGGCGTCGATCCCTTCGAGCACTTCATCGAGCAGGGCTACACCGAAGGCCGCCGGCCCAACCCCTATTTCGATCCGCTCTGGTACCTCGCCCAGCATCCGGACGTGGGGCAGGGGGGGCTGAACCCGCTCTACCACTATGCCTTCCACGGCGATGCGGAAGGCCGCCGCCCGAGCGCCTTCTTCGATCCGACCTGGTATCGCGCGCAGTATCAGGTGCCGGATGGTGAGATCGCGCTGGCGCATTGGCTGCGCCATCGCACCACGGGGCGCTTCAGCCCGATCGCCGAGTTCGACGTGGACTACTACCTGGGCCGCAACCCCGATGTCGCGGCGGCCGGGGTGGACCCCTTCGAGCATTTCTGGGGCCAGGGCTACCGCGAGGGGCGCAACCCTTCCGCCGAATTCGACGTGCGCTTCTATGCCCAGCGTTACCTCCGCGGCGACATGTCGGAAAATCCCTTCGCCCATTGGCTCGCCCACCGGCACGAGCCCGGCGTTCACGGCCGCATGCCCGAGGACGAGGCGACGGTGCCGCGGGAGGTGCGCCGCTTCACCAGGCCGGGCCCGGACTTCGAGGATTTCCGCCCGCTGCCGCCGGATGCCGCGCGGCGCGTGAAGCTGCTGGCCTACTACCTGCCGCAGTTCCACGCCTTTCCGCAGAACGACGCATGGTGGGGCAAGGGCTTCACCGAATGGACCAACGTCCCGCGCGGCCTGCCGCGCTTCAAGGGCCACTACCAGCCACGGGTGCCGCGCGACCTCGGCTTCTACTCGCTGGAGGGGAACGAGACCTTCCGCCGCCAGGTGGAGATGGCCAAGGCCGGCGGCGTGCACGGCTTCGTCTTCTACTGGTACTGGTTCAACGGCACGCGCCTGCTCGAAAGGCCGGTCGAGCGTTTCCTCGACGACCCGTCCATCGACATGCCCTTCGCCCTCATGTGGGCGAACGAGAACTGGACGCGGCGCTGGGACGGCGCGGAGAGCGAGGTCCTGATCTCCCAGGACTATCGCCCCGACGACGACGAGCGGATGGTCGCCGAGTTCGCCCGGCACTTCCGCGACCCGCGCTACATCCGCGTCGGCGGTCGCCCGCTGCTGATGATGTACCGCCCGGCGCTGATCCCCGACGCGAAATCCACCATCGCGCGGTGGCGGCACCTGTTCCGCGACAGGCACGGCGAGGAGCCTCTGCTGATCATGGCGCAGGGCTTCGGCGACGTGGATCCGCGCCCCTACGGCCTCGACGGCGCGATCGAGTTCCCCCCGCACAAGCTGACCCAGGACATGGAGCCGATCGCGACCGGGCTCGAGGTCCTCGACGCCGATTTCTCCGGCAAGGTGTACCGCTACGACGACGTCGTTCGCGTCTCCCTCGAGGAGAAGCCGCCCGCCTTCCCGCTGATCCGCACCGTCGTGCCGTCCTGGGACAACGACGCGCGCCGGCAGGGCAACGGCCTGACGATCACCTGCAGCACGCCGGCGAAGTACGAGGCCTGGCTCGCCGCGCTGATCGAGCAGGCCGGCAAGCATCCGTTCCACGGCGAGGCGCTGGTCTGCGTCAATGCGTGGAACGAGTGGTGCGAGGGCGCCTACCTCGAACCGGACCTGCATTTCGGCAGCGCCTATCTGAATGCGACCGGGCGCGCGGTCACGGGTGCGACGCGGCTCGGCGAGGATGCCCCGCCCCGGCTGCTGCTGGTCGGGCACGACGCCTTCCCGGGCGGGGCCCAGCAGCTCCTCGTCTCCATCGGCACGACGCTGCGCCGCAGCTTCGGCTGCGAGGTGGAGTTCCTGCTGCTCGGCGGCGGGGCCATGGAGGCGGCCTACCGGCGGATCGCGCCGACCACCGTGGTCGCCGGCCCGGCGGCGGCGGCGGCGCGCATCGGGGCCCTGGCCGCGCGCGGCTTCCGCCATGCCATCGTGAACACGACCGCGTCGGGCCCCGTTGTCTCCGCGCTGCGCGCCGCCGGGATCGGCGCCACGCTGCTCGTGCACGAACTGCCGCGGCTGATCCGCGAGAAGGATCTCACCGAAGGCGCGCGTGCCGGGATATCGGCCGCGCAGAAGGTCGTCTTCCCTTCGCCCTTCGTGCGGGACGAGGTGCTCTCCACGGTCGGCCTGGAGGCCGACGGGCGCATCGTCCTGCGGCCCCAGGGCATCTACAAGGACCTGTCGGCGCCCGCCGACGCCGAGGAACGCATCCGGGCCGAGCTCGGCATGGGGCCGGAGGACCGGCTCGTCCTCGGCATCGGCTATGCCGACATGCGCAAGGGCTTCGACCTGTTCCTCCAGCTCTGGCGCCTGCTGCGGTGGCGCGGGCGGCGGCGGGTGCATCTCTGCTGGCTCGGCGGCATCGATCCGGCGCTCGAGGGCTGGCTCGGCGACGAGATCGCCGGCGCCAGGGCCACGGGGACCTTCCACGTCCCCGGCCGGCGCGACGATGTCGGCGCCTTCCTGCGGGCCGCCGATGCCTACGCCCTGACCTCGCGGGAGGACCCGTTCCCGTCGGTGGCGCTGGAAGCCATGGCCGCCGGCCTGCCGGTCGCCGCCTTCGAGCGCAGCGGCGGGATTCCGGAGCTGCTGGCCAGGAGCGGCGCCGGCGCCGTGGTTCCCTATGGCGACGTGACCGCGATGTCGGAGGCCATCTCCGGCGCGATCCGCCCGCCCCGCGACGACGCCGAGCGACAGCGGAACGCCGCCATGCGCCGCCGCCTCGTCGCCCGGCATTTCGGCTGGCGGCCCTATGTGCGCGACCTTCTGCACATGGCGGTGCCCGACCTGCCGTCGGTCTCGGTGGCGGTGCCGAACTACAACTACGCGCGCTACATGCCGGAGCGGCTGGGCTCGATCTTCGCGCAGAGCCTGCCGGTGCGGGAGGTCATCGTCCTCGACGACTGCTCCACGGATGACAGCCTCGACGTCATCCGGTCCGTGGCGGTCCGCCAGCAGCGCGAGATCCGGCTCGAACCGAACGCGGTCAACTCGGGGTCGGTCTTCGCGCAGTGGCGCAAGGCGGCGGAGCTCGCGCAGGGCGAGTTCCTCTGGATCGCCGAGGCCGACGACCTGTCCGACCCCGACTTCCTGCTGCGCGCCACGGCCAGGCTGCGGGAGGACCCGGCGATCCGCTTCGCCTTCACCGACAGCCGCACCATCCACGCCGACGGCCGGCCGATGTGGCCGGACTACAAGCAGTACTACGCGACCCTCGGGCCGGGGGCGCTGGCGCGGAGCGAGGTGTTCGGCGCCGGGGAGTTCACCCGACGCTTCCTGGCGGTGAAGAACCTGATCCTGAACGTCAGTGCCGTGGTGTGGCGGCGCAGCGCGCTGCTCGAAGCCATGGACGCCTGCGGCGAGGCGTTGGGCGGCTTCCGCATGGCGGGGGACTGGCGGCTGTACCTGCAGGCGCTGGCGGCGCCCGGTGCGCGCGTCGCCTACGAGGCTGCGCCGCTGAACGTTCATCGGCGGCATGGCGGCAGCGTGACGCACGCGCTCGATGCCCAGCGCCATGTCGAGGAGATCGCCAGCTGCCACGCCTTTGCGGTCGAGGCCCTGCCGGCCGCGGCGGAGGCGGCCGAGGCGCAGCGCGCGTACCTCGCGGAGGTGGCGGCGCAGCTCGGCGCGGCGGCACAGGCGCCGCCCGGGAAACCGGCTTCGTCCAGGAAGAGGCGCACTACGCGCCGGGCAAGGAACCGCGCGTCATGACGCGGGCAATCGCAAGCATACGGCGAACACAGACAGGAGTGCAGACACCCATGTATATCCCGCCCTACGACACCGTGCTCAGCAGCATCGGCACCTCGCGCGCGGCTCTGAAGAACGAGAGCACCGTCACCGTTCCCATCGGCCTGTTCCGCTTCCTCATGCAGATCGCCGTGGCGAACGGCGACTTCAACGAACCCGGCTACCTCGCCGCCAATCCCGATGTCGCGGACGCGGTGCGCTCGGGCGCCATCGAGAACGCCCGGCTGCACTACATCGGCTTCGGGTATTTCGAGGGGCGGCAGGGCGGCACCCCGGAGGTGGACGAGCGGTGGTACCTCCGCTCCTACCCCGACGTCGCGAGCGCGGTGAAGGCAGGCAAGGTGACGTCGGCGCGCGAGCATTTCGCGATGGCCGGCGCCACGGAATGGCGCAGTCCGAGCCCCCACTACGAGGCGGACGCGCAACAGTGGAAGCGCGCCCTCGAGGATGCGTGAGGGCATAGCCCGGCCCCGCCGTCACGGCGGCAGCGGCCCGGCGGATGGCCCCGTGCCGCCGCCGGGCCGCCAGCATGAGAGCAATGGCGGCCGCGGCGCGATGCCGCGCAAAGGGAGATCAGCATGACCGATCCAGCCTCCGCGCGGCTGTTCCGGATCGCGGCGCCGGGAAAGCGTGTCTGCTTCTGGGGGGCGCCCGCCTACGTGGCGCCCGACGACGATCTCCTGCGGAGCCTCGAGGCGACCGGGGCGAACACGGGCAACCTCTTCATCGGGCACGGCCTGTTCCACGGCGTCGACTGCGCGCACAAGGCCTTCCATCCGGGCTTCGGGGCGATCGAGCCGGAGAGGCTGCATGAGCATTTCGATGTCGTCTTCGTGCCCGCGTCCAATTTCGTCGGGAATGGCGTCGATCTGACGGCGCATGCCGACTATTTCGGCAGGACCAAGCTGCCGATCTTCTGCTTCGGCCTCGGTTCGCAGCTCAGGCCGGGGGAAGCGCCGGCGCTGAAGCCGGGGACGGAACGCTTCCTGCGCCTGATGGCCGACCGGGGCGGATCGATCGGCGTCCGCGGCGTCTTCACCGCGGAGGTCCTCTGGGACATGGGCATCCGCAACACGAGCATCACCGGCTGCCCGTCGATGCTGAACATGCGGACCAACACCCTCGCCCGCCTGGCGACGGCCGTACCATCGCGCGACAAGGTCGCGCTGAACTTCTCGAACAACGTGCGGCGCCACGCCCTGTATCCGGCCGCCATGCGCATGTCCGAGAACAGCCTCTTCCAGCGCCTGCTGCCCGAGAATGCCTACTACGTGATCCAGAACGAGCGGCCCGAGCTCGAGATGCTGGGGGCCATGGCGATCGGGGACGGGCCGCGCGCCGGCGTGGCGATGCGCGAGATCGCCGACCTCTTCGGCGTCGCCGCCACCCGCGACGATCTGCGTGGCTTCCTCGAACGCCGGATGCGGGTCTTCTTCTCGGTGGCGGACTGGGTCGGCTGCATGGCGACGATGAGCGTCGCGATCGGCTCCCGCTTCCATGGCAATGTGGCGGCCTTGCTGGCCGGCACGCCGGCACTCTTCCTCGTGCACGACATGCGGACGAGGGAGCTGTGCGAGCTGATGCGCCTGCCGCACGTCATCCTCGACCGGGAGATCCAGGCGGACGAGATCCTCGAACGCGCGTCGGAACTCGACTACGAGCCCTTCGCGGCGCAGTTCGAACGGCTGGCCATGGAGTGGCGCCTCTTCCTCGCGCGCAATGACCTCGACCTCGCCTTCCACGAAGCCGAGGTCGCGGAGCCCGTCGCGGCATGACCGGGACCGGGCTGCTTCTCTCCCGCCGCGCGGCGCTGGGGGGCGCGGCTGCCGCGCTCCTGCCCCCGCGCCTTGGGCGAGCCGCGGTCCGGGCACCCATGGGTGCCATCCGCTGGGACGCATGGCAGGCGCCCGACAGCCCGACGACGCGGGCCGTGGAGCGCAGCCTCACGCCGCCGGAGTACCGTCGCCGCCTGCCGTTCTTCGCCCGGATGTCCCCGGATGGAACGGCACGGATCGATGGCGGCAGCCAGCAGGTCATGGACCGCGAGATCGCTCTTGCCCGCTCGGCGCATCTCGATTTCTTCGCATTCGTCGCCTATCCGCGCGGCAGCGCCATGTCGCGGGGGCTTGAGCTGTTCCTTGCCAGCGAGGCACGGCAGGGAATGCAGTTCTGCCTGATCTGCGAGTTGCGGAACTGGGGCAGCGCGGCGCAGCCTTCCGACCTGATCCGCGAACATGCGGCGATGATGCGGCGCCCCGACTACCTGCGCGCCCCGGGCGGGCGCCCGGTCTATTTCCTCGGCTTCGTCAGCGACCGCCTGGTGGCGGAGCGATGGGGCGGGCCAGCGGGACTGGCCTCCGCGGTGCGCGACTTCCGCGACGCGGCGCGCGGAGCTGGTGCGGCAGATCCATACCTGGTGCTGATGGGGCGCCCCGAGGTCGCGTCTCTTGCGCGGCAGATCGGGGCGGATGCGCTCGGCGCCTACACTCTCGCCGATGGCCGCGCTGCCGGGGAACCCTATGCGTCACTCGCGGCATTCGCCGAGCGGCGCTGGGAGGAGATGGCGGCGACGGGTCTCAAGGTGGTGCCGACGGCCATGGCGGGATGGGACCGCAGGCCGCGCGTCGCGAATCCCGTGCCGTGGGAAGCGTGGCAACGGCGAGGCATCGGACTTGACCGGCACTATCGCGAAGGGAAGCCCGAGGAGATCGCGGCGCATGTCGCGCGCTGCCGCCGCTGGGCCGCGAGCAACCCGTCCTCCGCGGGCTTCGGGCTGATCTACGCCTGGAACGAGAATGACGAGGGTGGCTGGCTGGTGCCGACGCTGCCCTTCGACGATGCGCGAATACGCGCCCTTCAGCGCGCTCTGGCCGACTGAGGGCGCGCTCCACATGCCTGAACGGGAGATCCGCGATGCGCTTTGACGCTCGGCGAAATCCGGAAGGAAGGGCGGCCACGGCATGCCCGTACTGATAACTGGAGGCTTTGGCTTTATCGGCTCGGCGGTTGTGCGGCGGTTGCTGGGGACGACGGAGGAGGTTGTGGTGAACCTCGACCGAGAGACCTATGCGGCGAGCCCGGAGAGCCTCGGGGCGTGGCGCGGCGACCGGCGGCACGTGCATG
>JAFADX010000357.1 GCA_023424475.1 Pseudomonadota bacterium | reverse complement strand
GTTCCAGCCCGGATCGCCACGGTGGCGGGGCGACGCCGGGCGGCGCCAGCTCTCGCGCCAGAAACGCGGCGGATGGCTGCGCCGCTGCCAGCCGCCGTGGCGCCAGTGGTGATGGCTGTTCCAGGCGGGGGCCGGGCGCCAGCCCCAGCCGTGGCCCGAGCCGTGCCGGTCCCAGGCGAGGGCCGGCGTGGCGGCGAGGGTGCCGAGGACGACGGCGATGATGGGAAGCGAAGGTCGCATGGCGGGTCTCCTTCCAACACGGACAGGAGACGCCGCGCGCAAGGCGCCGCCGCGGCGCGCAGATGGCAGGACCGCGGCGCTGCGTCACGGAGCGTGACACGTCCTGGTCGCGGTGCGGGTCAGACCTCCACCTCCCGAGCGAGGCGTTCCATGGCGGCGCGGTAGGTCTCGTCGAACAGCGCATCGAGGGCGGGGTTCACCCCCCGGCACCCGGCCGCGACCCGTCCGGCCCAGCCGACGTATTCGGTGCGTCGCGCATGGTTCCAGTTGGCCGGCGGGCTCTCCGCGATGGCCCGCAGATTGGAGATCTTGTCGGCGAGCTTGAGCTGCTTCGCCGCATCCGACTTCCTGGGCGCGAGGGAGACCTGCAGCGCCTTGCGCGTCTCCTTGGGCAGCGACTTGTCGTCGGTGGCCTCGGCGACGATGTCGGCGACGGTGGGGCCGAAGGCCGCGACGAGGTCGGCATGGGTCGCCTCGGTGTCCTCGACCGTGTCGTGGAGCAGGCCGGCGATGACGGCGTCCTCGGGGGCGCCGGCTTCGGCAAGGATGGCGGCGACCTCGATCACGTGGTTGACGTAGGGTTCGGCGGCCGCGCCCTTGCGCGTCTGCCCGGCATGGGCGCGGGCGGCGAAGAGGGTGGCTTCGAGGATGCGGGCGGCTTGGGGGTCGGCGGGCGGCATGGTCCTGTCATTGCGGCGGGTCGGGGGTGGTGTGCAAGCGGCGCGGCGCGCGGCCATGCTGCCGTCGGCCGGCTGGATGCTTGGCGCGCAGGCAGCGCCGCCGGGGCTGGACGCGGCGCGCGAGGCGTTCGCCGCCGCGCGGGCCATGCTCTGTGCCGATTGCGGCGACGACATCGACGCCCGGGGGCGTGAACCGGCCGATGCGGCGCGCCCATGCGGCACCGAACGGGATGGCGCGGGTCGAGGAGGCGTTGCGGCCGCTCCGGTTGGGATCGCGCAGGCGCGCGAGGCGGTCGGGAGCGTGGACGGGGGGACGGCGATCACTGCGCCCGACGCTGCGTCGGCTGCCCTGGCAGCGCGGCGCTGAAGGGCGCCAGGACCGCGTTCCGGCCTGCATCGTGATGCAGGCCGGGGCGGGAACGCCGCTCAGGTGTTCATGGCGTCGCGCCGGAGGCGCGCGGGAAGCACGGATGATGCGGCGAACACCGATCAGGTGTTCATCGCATCAAAGAAGTCCTGGTTGGTCTTCGAATACTTCAGCTTGTCGAGCAGGAACTCCATCGCGTCCTGGGTGCCCATCGGGTTCAGGATGCGGCGCAGGACCCACATCTTCGACAGCGTCGCGCGATCCACCAGCAGCTCCTCCTTGCGGGTGCCGGACTTGGTGATGTCGATCGCGGGGAAGGTGCGCTTGTCCGAGAGCTTGCGGTCCAGGACGATTTCGCTGTTACCCGTGCCCTTGAACTCCTCGAAGATCACCTCGTCCATGCGGCTGCCGGTGTCGATCAGCGCGGTGGCGATGATGGTCAGCGAGCCGCCTTCCTCGATGTTGCGCGCGGCGCCGAAGAAGCGCTTGGGGCGCTGCAGGGCGTTGGCGTCCACGCCGCCGGTCAGCACCTTGCCGGACGACGGCACCACGCTGTTGTAGGCGCGGCCGAGGCGGGTGATGGAGTCGAGCAGGATCACCACGTCGCGCTTGTGCTCGACCAGGCGCTTGGCCTTCTCGAGCACCATCTCGGTCACCTGGACGTGGCGGGTGGCCGGCTCGTCGAAGGTCGAGGCGACGACCTCGCCGCGCACGGTGCGGGCCATGTCGGTCACTTCCTCCGGCCGCTCGTCGATGAGCAGCACCATGAGGAAGACTTCCGGATTGTTCGCGGTGATCGACTTGGCGATGTTCTGCAGCATCACGGTCTTGCCGGTGCGCGGCGGGGCGACGATCAGCGCGCGCTGGCCCATGCCGATCGGCGCGATCAGGTCGATGACGCGATGCGTGTTGTCCTTGGTCGGGCCCTTGCCCACGGACTCGACCTCGGCGTTCTCCATCTTCAGGCGGCGCTGGGGATAGAGCGGCGTCAGGTTGTCGAAGTTGATGCGGTGCTTGAGCGCCTCGGGCGGCTCGAAGTTGATGCTGTTGACCTTCAGCATCGCGAAGTAGCGCTCGCCGTCCTTGGGCGCGCGGATCTGGCCCTCGACCGTGTCGCCCGTGCGCAGGCCGAAGCGGCGCACCTGGGCGGGGGAGATGTAGATGTCGTCGGGGCCGGGGAGGAAATTGGCCTGCGGGCTGCGGAGGTAGCCGAAGCCGTCGGGCAGGATCTCGAGGGTGCCTTCGCCGAAGATCGCCTGGTCGTTGTCGGCCAGGGTCTTGAGGATGGCGAACATCATGTCCTGCTTGCGGAGCGAGGACGCGTTCTCGATGTTCAGTTCCTCGGCGAAGGCGAGGAGGTCGGCGGGGCTTTTGGCCTTGAGTTCGGAAAGGTGCATGGGTCCTGGACGCGGTCCGAAGCAGGGGATTGGCCGGGACGTTCCCGATGGCCCGGAGAGGGCCTGACCGCCCGGATCCGCGCACGTCTGGCGCGAGGGCGATGTCCCGATAGGAAGGAAGGAAGTGGGCGGCGCGAGGCGCGGAACGACCCGCACCGCTGGCGGGAAGTGGCAGGAACCTATGGAGGCCCGTCGCGTCCGTCAACCGGAGAACTGGGCGGTTCGCCCCCGAAATTCAAGGGATCGGGGGATGCCGCGGTCAGAACGGCTTCGCGATCACCATGACGACGATCAGGATCAGGGCGAGGGTCGGGACCTCGTTCAGGATCCGCCAGGTGCGTTCGCTGCGGGTGTTGGCGTCCCGCTCGAAGCGCTTCCGCGCCAAGGCGAGGTCGTGGTGCAGCCAGGTCATGGTCAGCAGGCCGAGCATCTTTCCGTGCCACCAGCCGGCCTTCCAGTCGACGATGCCGGGGGTCAGCACCAGCAGCGTGCCGAAGGTCCAGGTCCAGATCATCGCCGGGTTCATGATGGCGCGCAGCAGGCGCCGCTCCATGACCTTGAACAACTCGGACTGGGCCGAGCCGGCCTCCGCCCGGCAGTGGTAGACGAAGAGCCGCGGCAGATAGAACAGCCCGGCCATCCAGGCGAAGGCGCCGATCAGGTGCGCCGACTTGATCCAGAGATACCACGGAGCGAGGGCGTCGATGGTCATCCTGCAGGTCCCCTCGTCAGGTGCCGGTGCCGAGGGCCCTCCGGCCCGCGGCGGGGCGCGGTCCGGAGAGGGGCCGCCGCCCCTCTCCGCGCCGCGCGGTCAGAGCGTGCGCATCGGCGCCGCGATCTCGGGATCCATCGCCCATTTGCCGAGCGTGTTCCACCCGCGCTCGTATTGCGGCGGGATCTGCACGGCATCGACGCGCCCGAGCTCGGCCGCCGCGCGGATCGCCCAATAGGGTTCGCGCAGCAGCACGCGGGCGAGCAGGATGAGGTCCGCCTTGCCCTCCATCAGGATCTCCCGCGCCTGCTCCGGCTCGGTGATGAGGCCGACCGCCGCGACCGGGATCTGCGCGCCGCGCCTGACCAGGCCGGCGCCCGGCACCTGGTAGCCCGGCCCGAGCGGGATCTTCTGCCCCGCATCGAGCCCGCCCGAGGAGACATCCACCAGGTCGATGCCCAGTGCCTTCAGGCGGCGGGCGAGTTCGACGCTCTCCTCCGTCGTCCAGCCGCCTTCCACCCAGTCGGTGTGCGAGATGCGGATGGCGAGCGGGACGTCCGAGGGGATCGCGGCGCGCACCGCGGCCGTGACCTCGCGCGCGAAGCGGGTGCGCCCCTCGAAGTCGCCGCCCCAGCCGTCGTTGCGGCGGTTGGAGATCGGGCTGAGGAACTGGTGCGTGAGGTAGCCGTGCGCGCCGTGGATCTCGATGAAGCGGTAGCCGGCGCGGATCGAGCGTTTCGCCGCCTCGGCGAAGGCGGCGATGGTGGCGCCGATCTCGGCCTCGGTCATGGCGTGCGGGACGGCGAAGCCCTCGAAGGGTTCGGCGGAGGGCGCGCTGCAGACCCAGGAGGGGTCGGCCGGGCCGACGCCCCAGGGGGGCTGACGGGACGCCTTGCGGCCGGCATGGGCGATCTGGATGCCGGCGACGCCGCCGGTCGCCTGGACCGCGTCCACGATGCGCGCATGGGGGGCGATGTGCGCGTCGCTCCAGATGCCGACGTCGCCTGGCGTGATGCGGCCCTCGGGCACCACGGCCGAGGCTTCGGTGATGATCAGGCCGGCGCCGCCGACCGAGCGCGAGACCAGGTGCGCCAGGTGCCAGTCGGTCGGCATCCCATCGTCACGGCAGGAATACATGCACATCGGCGACATGCCGATGCGGTTCTTGAACGTGACGCCGCGCAGCGTCAGGGGCGAGAAGAGATCGCTCACGAGACAGGACCCTCGTTGTGGGATGATGGGAACCACGGGGGCAGGCGCCCCAGCCGATTCTCCAGGACGGCGAACCATGTGGGTTGTCCCGGCCCGCGTGGAAGGAGGCGGCCCGCCGCGTCGGTCGGAAAGCGGGAGAGGGTGACGGCGTCGCGGACATTGCCGCCGATCGCCTCCACCGCGCCGGCGGTGACGTTCACCACGATGTCGCAATGCATGGGCCGGAAGCGGCCCCGGTCGGCGGCGCGGTCGCGCCAGGAGGCGAGCGGCGCAGCGGAGCGGTCGGCGCAGACCAGGTCGCCGATGCGCGGGGCGCGTTCGGCGACCTCGTGCGGGATGAAGGGCGCGCTCGCGGGGAAACGCTGCGCGTCGGCGATCAGCGCGTCGAGGTAGTAGGCATGGGCGGCGGAAGGCGGGAATTCGCGCGCGTCGATCCCGGCGCCGCGCATGACGTAGGAGATGAAGGCGGCGGACCAGGCGGGCTCGCGCCACAGCGCCGGGCTGCCGTCGCGGTAGAGCGCGCGGTTGCGGGCGATCGGCGCGGCGCCCTCGGGCACGGCGCGCCAATAGGCGAGCACGCGGGGGAAGTTGCGCGGGTCGGATTCCGGGTCCTCGGGTCCCTCCGCGGTCTGGCGGCCCCAGTCCACCCATTCCGCCGAGGCGATGCGCAGCATCCGCTCGCGGGCCGAGGGCGGATAGGAGAGCGGCGGCTCGGGCGGCGGCGCAGCGCAGGCGGCGAGCAGGGCGCCGAGAAGGAGGACGGCGCACCGCATGCCGCGGTCAGGCGACCTCGAAGAGGCCGGCCGCGCCCTGGCCGCCGCCGACGCACATCGTCACCACCACGTATTTCGCGCCGCGGCGCTTGCCCTCGATCAGCGCATGGCCGGCCATGCGCGCGCCCGACATGCCGTAGGGATGGCCGATCGAGATCGCCCCGCCATCGACGTTCAGCCGCTCCATCGGGATGCCGAGGCGGTCGCGGCAATGGATGACCTGGCAGGCGAAGGCCTCGTTCAGTTCCCACAGGCCGATGTCGTCCATCGTGAGGCCGTGCTGCTTCAGCAGCTTCGGCACCGCGAAGACGGGGCCGATGCCCATCTCCGCGGGGTCGCAGCCGGCGACCGTCATGCCGCGGTAGATGCCGAGCGGATGCAGGCCGCGGCGCGAGGCCTCGGCCTCCTCCATCAGCACGGCGGCGGAGGCGCCGTCGGAGAGCTGGCTCGCATTGCCGGCGGTGATGAACTTTCCTTCCTTCACCACCATGCCGTTCTTGAAGACCGGCTTGAGCGCCTGCAGGCCCTCAAGCGTGGTGTCGGCGCGGTTGCCCTCGTCCTTCTTCAGCGTGGTCGGGACGTCGAGGACCTCCTTCGTCTCCCTGTTCACGAGCTTCATGACGGAGGGCAGCGGCACGATCTCGTCGTCGAAGGCGCCGCGGGCCTGGGCGGCGGCGGTGCGCTGCTGGCTCGACAGCGCGTATTCGTCCTGCGCCTCGCGGCTCACGCCGTAGCGGTCGGCGACGATCTCGGCGGTCTCGAGCATCGTCATGTAGAGCTGGGGCACGCGTTCCCTGAGCGACGGATCGGCGAGGCGGAACCAGTTCGCCTTCTCGTTCTGCACGAGGGAGACGGATTCCAGCCCGCCCCCGACGGCGACCTGCATCCCGTCATGCATGATCTGCCTGGCCGCCGTCGCGATCGCCATGAGGCCGGAGGAGCACTGCCGGTCGAGGCTCATCCCCGGCACCGTGGCCGGCAGGCCGGCGGCGAGCGCGACCTGGCGGCCGACATTCGAGCCCTGGCAGCCCTGCTGCAGGGCAGCGCCCATGATCACGTCCTCGACCTCGGCGGGATCGAGGCGGGCGCGTTCCACGGCGGCCCGCACGGCGTGGCCGCCCAGGGTCTGCGCGTTGGTGTCGTTGAAGGCGCCGCGATAGGCGCGGCCGATCGGCGTGCGGGCGGTGGAGACGATGACGGCGCTGCGCATGGTGCTTCCTCCCGTGGGTCGGGGCAGCCTAGCCGACCCCTCAGGACCCGCGAAGCCGCTTCCAGACCCCGTCCGCCGTCGCGACGATGCGTCCGCCCACCGTGAGCTGCCCGCGCACGAAGACGACGGAGCGCGTGGCGCGCACGGCCTCGGCGCGCGCTTCGAGGAATTCGCCCGCCTTGGCGCCGGAGACGAAATGCGTGTTCAACTGGATGGTCACGACCGGGTCGCGGTTCGCCGCGGCCCAGCAGGTCACGCCCAGGATCTGGTCGAGGAAGGTGACAAGCATGCCGCCATGGATGATGCCGTGGGCATTGCCGTGACGAGGCTCGGCGACCAGGCCGTAGACCCAGCCATCGCCTTCCTTCCTCGCCCAGAACGGGCCGACGAGGGTGGGGAAGCCCTCCTCATGCCAATGGAGGACCTTCCAGCCATGGGCGGCGGGGTCGAAGGGGGCGGGGGCGTCGTTCATGGCCCCTGGCTTGGCGCGGCGGGCTGGCGCCGTCAACGGGGGGTGGTAGCGTCGCCGCCATGAAGCTCTTCCATTCCCCTGGCTCGCCCTATGCCCGCATCGCGCGCATGGCGGTGATCGAGCGTGGCCTCGAGGACCGCGTCGCGGTCGAGGAGGCGACGCTGCGCGATCCGGCCTCCGCCCTGCTGCCCTTCAACCCGGTCGGGCGCGTGCCGACGCTGGTGCTCGACGACGGCACCGTCCTCACCGAGACGACGCCGGTGCTGATGATGCTCGACAGCCTGCCCGCGCCGGCGCCGCGGCTGCTGCCGGGGCCGGATGCGCCGCGTGCGCTCGCCGCCTACGGCCAGGTGCTGGGCGCGATCGACGGCATCGCGGTGTGGAACCGGGAACTGCGGCGACCGGCGCATGAACGCTCGCCGGGCGTGATCGCGCTCGAGGCGCTGCGGGCGGTGCGGGTCTGCGACGCGCTGGAGCAGGCCGCGGCGCGGGGCGGCTTCGTGGCGCGCGATGCGGGCTGGCTCGCGCTGGTCTCGCTGCTCGGCTACTGCGAGCGGCGTCATACGACGTTCGACTGGCGGCAGGGGCGGCCGGCGCTGGCGGCGCTGTTCGACAGGGCACAGGCGGTGCCCGCCGTGGCGCGGACGGTGCCGCCCGCTGGCATGGGCAGCGCGGCGCCGGCACCGCGCGGGGCATGAGCATGGAATCGCCCGGGCATCGCCTGCTGGACAGCGTGGAGGGCGACGCGGCGCTGCCGGCCGCCGTCGATGTGGTCGTCATCGGCGCCGGGATCGTCGGCGTCGCCGCAGCCTACGCCGCGGCAAAGGCGGGGCACTCGGTCGCGCTGCTGGAAAAGGGCGTGGTCGGCGGCGAGCAGTCCAGCCGCAACTGGGGCTGGTGCCGCCTGCTGAACCGCGACGAGCGGGAGATCCCGCTCATGCAGCGCAGCCAGGCGCTGTGGGACAACCTGCCCGGCGAGATCGGCCTGGACATCGGGCTGCGGCGCAACGGGCTGGTCTATGTCACCAGGGACCCGAAGCAGCTCGCCGAATGGCAGGCCTGGGCCGACATGGCGCAGGCCTACCAGGTGCCGGTGCGCATGATCGGCGCGGCGGAGGCGAAGGAACGCACCCCGGGCAACGCGCAGGACTGGATCGGCGGCGTCGTCTCCCCGCAGGACGGCCGGGCGGAGCCGGCCATGGCGGCGCCGGCGCTGGCCAAGGGGGCGCGGGCGATCGGCGTCTCGCTGCACCAGAACTGCGCGGTGCGCGGCCTGGATACGACCGGCGGGCGCGTCTCGGGCGTCTTCACCGAGAAGGGGCGGGTCGGCGCGCAGGCGGTGATCCTGGCGGGCGGTGCCTGGGCCTCGATGTTCCTGCGGCGGCATGGGGCGGACCTGCCGCAATCCTCCGTGCACTCCACGGTCTTCGCGACGACGCCGGCGAAGCAGGTCACGCCGGGCGGGCTGGTGACGCCGGACTTCATCCTGACGCCGCGGCTCGACGGCGGGTATCTCGTCGCGGCCAAGGCGCGCGGGCGTCTTGAGCTGACGCCCGCGGGCATCCGCTACGCCCGGCGCTTCCTGCCGAGCCTGAGGAGGAACTGGAAGCTGGTGGAACTGCGCTTCGGGCGGTCCTTCTTCGAGGGCCCCGATGCCATGCACGGCAAGTGGTCCTTCGAGCAGCCGACGGTCTTCGAGCGCATCCGCGTGCTCGAGGCGAAGCCCAGGGCGAGCATCGTGCAGCCGGCGCTCGACACCATCGTCGCGGCCTATCCGGAGCTCGCGGGCATCCGCGCGGCGCGGCTCTGGGCGGGGTGGATCGATTCCACGCCGGATGCGGTGCCGGTGATCTCGCCGGTGGAGGCCCTGCCGGGGCTCGTCGTCGCGGCCGGATTCAGCGGGCATGGCTTCGGCATCGGACCGGGGGCGGGACGGCTCGCGGCGGATCTGGCGACCGGCGCGGCGCCGATCGTCGATCCTTCGGCCTTCCGCCTGTCGCGCTTCTTCGACGGCAGCCCGCCGGTGATGCCGCAGGGCATCTGACGTCAGCGGAGCTTGATGTCGATCCTGACCACGTCGCCGCGGTAGATCCCGTCGGCGACCATCAGCAGGATGCCTTTCGGGTCCACCGCGGCACGGCGGACCAGGGCGACCGGCGCGTTGAGCGGCACCTGCAGCGCCGCCGCGGCCTCGACATCCGCGGTGCCGATCGTCAGCACCTGGCGCGCATCGGCGATGCGCACGCCCGGCAGGCCGGCGACCAGGCTGAGCGCGGTGCGGCTGCGCAGCGCCTCCTGCGTCACCTTCGGCGAGAGGCGGTCGTCCAGCCAGACATCGGCGAGCAGGAAAGGCTGCCCGTCGCGCCAGTGGCGGCGGCGGATGTGCCGGTAGCGCGCGGCGGGACGGCCGATCTCGGCCGCGGGCAGGGCGGTCGGGGGCTGGTCGGGCAGGTCGCCGAGGATCTCGATCTCGGCCCCTTCGCGCGAGCGCAGCAGGCCGGACCAGTCGGTCTTCACCTCGCACCACAGGCGGCTGGCCGCCGGGGCAGCGCGGACGAAGGTGCCCTTGGCGCGGTAGCGCTCGATCAGGCGCTCGTCTTCGAGCAGGCCCAGCGCCTGGCGGATGGTGGCGCGCGCCACGCCGCATTCGGCCGAGAGCTCGTCGACCGTCGGGATGCGCTGGCCGTGCCGCCAGGCGCCCTGCTCGATCCGGCGGCGGAAGAGCGTCGCGAGCTGGATGTAGCGCGCGACCGCGCTCCGGCTGAGGTCGATCGCCGCCGGCGTCATGGCGCGGCCGCGTTCAGGAAGGGGCGGCCGTCCCGGAAGGCGTCGATGTCCGAGAGGATGCGGGCGATCAGCGCCTGTCGCGTCTCGACGGTCAGCGATGCCGAATGGGGCGCGAGCACGACGTTGTCGAGCGCCAGGAAGCGCGGGTCGGGCACCGGCTCGCTGGCGAAGACGTCGAGGCCCGCGGCGGCGATGCGCTTCCGTTCCAGCGCGTCGAGCAGTGCCGCCTCGTCCACCACGGAGCCGCGCGCGACGTTCACCAGCACGCCGCGCGGACCGAGGGCCGCCAGCACCGCCGCATCGACCATGCGATCCGTGCCGGCGCCGCCCGGTGCCGCCAGGATCAGCACGTCCGAACGCTCCGCCAGGGCGCGCAGGCCGGGCAGCCAGGGCCAGGGCTGGTCCGGCTTCGGCCGCGGCCCGGTCCAGGCGACATCCATGCCGAGGCCGGCGCAGCGCCGCGCGATGGCCCGGCCGATCCTGCCCAGGCCGGCGATGCCCACGGCCTTGCGGTGCAGGCTGATGCCGGGGCCCATGCGTTCCCTCGCCCACCGCCCGGCACGCACGAAGCGGTCGGCTTCCGCGACGCGGCGGGCGGCGGCATACATCAGGCCGATCGCGGCATCGGCCACGTCCTCCGTCATCACGTCGGGCGTATAGGCGACAGCGATGCCGCGCCGCGCCGCGGCGGCGAGGTCGATGCGCTCGAGCCCCGCACCCTGGCTCACCACCAGGCGCAGGCCGGGCAGGCGGGCGAATTGCTCCTCCCGCGCGCCGGCAAGCGCCATGGTGACAGCGATGCGCAGGCCGGGCGGGGCGTCGCCGGGCCGGTCCTCGACGAGCGCGAAGCGTTCCGCCAGCGCCGCCCGCAGGTCGGCGGGGATGGCGGAGAGCAGGAGGACGGCCTCGCTCACGCAGGGTGGATCCCGGCGGTGGCCGGCGGCTTCGATCGCATGGGCATCGCTATTCCAGGCGCATGCCGGTGGCGCGCACCACTTCGCCCCACTGGTCGTAGGCGCTGCGGATGAAGGTCGCGAACTCCTCCGGGTTGCTGCCGACGACGCGGCCGCCCTGGTTGAGCAGGACCTGACGTGTCTGCGCATCGTCGAGCGCGGCGCGCACGGCGCCATGCAGGATCGTGACGCGGTCGGCCGGCAGGCCGGCGGGGCCGAGCACGCCGTACCAGGTCTCGCTGACCAGGCCGGGCACGCCGGCCTCGATGGCGGTCGGCACGTCGGGCAGGATGCTCAGGCGTTGCTGCGAGGTGATGGCGAGCGCGGGCAGGGCGCCCGAGCGCACATGGCCGATCAGGGCCGGCACGTCGGCCAGCAGCACCTGGATGCGGCCGGCGAGAAGCTCCGTCACCGCCGGCGCCGCGCCACGGAAGGGAACGTGCACCATGTCGATGCCGGCGCGCATCTTGAACAGCTCGCCCGCGAGGTGCAGCGAGGAGCCGATGCCCGCCGAGCCGTAGGCGAGCTGCCCCGGCCGCGCCTTGGCCAGCGCGACCAGCTCGGCGAGGTTCTTCGGCCCGAGGCCCGGCGCGACCGAGACGATCTGCGGCACCGCCAGCACCTGGCTGATCGGCGCGAGGTCCTTGCGCGGGTCGAAGGGCATGTTGGGCTGCAGATGCGGCAGGACCGCCATGGCGCCGCTGCTGGCGAGCACGACCGTGTAGCCGTCCGGCCGCGACTTGGCGACGTAGTCGACGCCGATCAGGCCCGCCGCGCCGGCGCGCGCCTCGACCACCACGGGCTTGCCGAGCTTCTCGCTCATCACGCGGCTGATGGTGCGCGCGATGAGGTCGGCCGGGCCGCCGGCGGCGAAGGGGATGACCAGGCGAACCGGCTGGTCGGGATAGGTCTCGGCCTTCGCGCGGCCGATCGCGGCGGGCAGCGCCAGGGCTGACAATGCGGTCCTGCGGCGGATCATGATCCTGTTTTCCTCCCTGTGTCGTCGGTCGAGGCCGCTAGTGGGGCGGCGGCTGGGCGAAGAGGCCTTCCGGCGGCGCGGCGAGCGGCGCTGCGGCGCCGTCCGGCAGCGGGATCTCGTGCGCGTTCAACGTCATCGCGACCATCGAGTAGTAGCCGACGAGAGCGGTGAGTTCGACGACGCCCCTGACGCCGAAGCGCCCGGTCACGCGCGCATGCAGCGCGGCGGGCACGGTGCCGTCGCGCAGCAGCAGGCGGACGTAGTCATAGACCAGCGCGTCGTCGGGCTCGGTGAAGCGTGGCGGCCCGCCGTCGCGGATCGCGGCGATGATGCCGGGTTCGAGGCCCGCATCGGCGGCGGCCCGCGCATGGACGAACCATTCGACCTGCGCCGACCAGCGCCGCCCGGTGACGATGATCGCGAGTTCCGAAAGCCGCTTGCCGAGCGAGGTGCGGAAGCGCAGCGCTTCCCCAAGCGCGGACCAGGCGCGCGCGAGATCCGGTGCATGGATCGCCGCACGCAGCGGGCCGATGACGCGGCCGCGCGGGCCCGCGACCACGCCGTCCCAGACGGCGCGCTGTGCATCGTCGGTCAGGTCCTCGCGCGCGGCGGGAAGCGGGATGCGCGGCATGTCAGGACCCGGCCATGGTCAGGCGTCGACCACCGGCGTGGCGATCATGGACGGCCGCTCGCGGAACGCCGACTGCCATGCGGAAAAGCGTGGCGCGCGATCGCGCCAGCCGAGGTCGGGGAAGCGGAAATCCATGTAGTCGCCGGCGACGGCGAGCGTGATCTGCGCGATGCCGGCCGGCGTCGCCGCGATGGCTTCGATCTCCGCATCCAGGGCGGGCAGGATGGCATCGAGCTTGGTGGCGTAGCTGTGCAGCATCGAGGGCAGCGGCGTGTCGCGCGCGCGTTCGGTCCGCCAGTAGATCAGCACGTCGAGGAACCCGTTCGCGAGCGCGTGGCGCCGCAGCTCCGTGAAGCGCGCCGGGCCGGAGGCGGGGATCAGCTTCCCGCCGCCGGCCAGGCTGTCGAAGTATTCCATGATGACGGCGCTGTCGTAGAGGATCGTCCCGTCTTCGGTGACCAGGGTCGGGATCTTGCTGAGCGGGTTCTCGCGCATCAGCTCGGGCACCGGCTTGTCCATGGCGACGACCGTTCGGACGGTCTCGATGCGATCGGCGAGGCCGAGCTCGTGCGCGGCGATCATCACCTTGCGCACATAGGGCGAGCGCGGCGACCAGTGCAGCTTCATCATCAGGCAATGCGGGCTTGGCGCCCCTCCCTCTTGTGTCGTTAGGTCAGTCATATGACTTTAACGCCGGCGCCGATGGCGTCCAGGGAGGAATGGGCGGCCCATGCCGATCACCCGTGAGGCCGTGAAGGGCCGCGCGGCGGAACCCCGCGACCGGTCGCTGCGCGCCGTGCTGGACGACACCGGGCAGGGCCTGCGGGCCGCACCGGATGCCGAAAGCCACGATGGCGCGTTCCGCGTTTGCTTGCCGAGCCTTCCATCCGGTGCATAGACTTCCGCGAACAGCGCGGGACGAGCGATGCCGGGGTATTCGGGTTTCCGCATCCTGGCCGAGGGGCTTCGCGGCAACAGCGGGTGGAGGCCCGCATGGCGCAAGGCCGCGCCGAAGCCGGCCTATGACGTGATCGTCGTGGGCGGCGGCGGGCATGGGCTCGCCACCGCCTTCTACCTGGCGAGCGAGCACGGCATCACCAATGTCGCGGTGCTGGAGCGCGGCCTGATCGGGCAGGGCAATACCGGGCGCAATACGACGATCGTGCGTTCCAACTACCTGCTGCCCGAGAACAACAATTTCTACGAGCATTCGCTGAAGCTCTGGGAAGGGCTCGAGCAGTCGCTCAACTACAACGTCATGATGAGCCAGCGCGGCGTCATCAACCTGTTCCACAACGATGCGCAGAAGAATGCGGCGCTGCGGCGCGGCAACTCGATGCGGCTGAACGGCATCGATGCGGAGATCCTCGACCGCGACGGCGTGAAGGCGATGTGCCCGATCGTCGACTGCGACAACGGGCGCTACCCGGTGATGGGAGGGCTGTTGCAGCGGCGCGGCGGGACGGCGCGGCATGACGCGGTGGCCTGGGGCTTCGCCCATGCGGCGGATGCGCGCGGCGTCGACATCATCGAGCATTGCGAAGTCACCGGCATGATCGTGGAAGGCGGCGCCATCCAGGGTGTGCGCACCACGCGGGGCGAGATACGGGCGCCGAAAGTCGGCCTGGCGGTGGCGGGCAGCACCAGCACGCTGACGGCCATGGCTGGCTTCGACGTGCCGATCGAGACGCATCTGCTGCAGGCTTTCGTCAGCGAGGGGCTGAAGCCGCTGATCGACTGCGTCGTCACCTTCGGCGCCGGGCACTTCTACGTCAGCCAGTCGGACAAGGGCGGGCTGGTCTTCGGCGGCGGGCTGGACGGGTATCCCTCCTACGGCCAGCGCGGCACGCTGCCGACGGCCGAGCATGTCTATTCGGCAGGCGTCAGCATGATCCCGGCACTCGGGCGGCTGCGCGGGCTGCGGTCCTGGGCGGGGGTCATGGACATGACGCCGGATGGCTCGCCCTATATCTGCAGGACGCCGGTGCGCGGGCTCTACATGACCGCGGGCTGGTGCTACGGCGGCTTCAAGGCGACGCCGGGCTCGGGCTGGTGCCATGCCTGGACCATCGCCAAGGACGCGCCGCACCGGCTCAACGCCGCGCATACGCCGGACAGGTTCCGTGAGGGCCGCATGCTCGACGAGCGGGGCAACGGCCCCTTCTTCTGGGCGCAGTAGCGATGCTGCGGATCCCCTGCCCTTATTGCGGCGCGCGCGACGAGGTGGAGTTCACCTATCGCGGCGATGCGACCGTGACGCGGCCGGCGCCCGATGCCGGCGTCGATGCCTTCCACGACTATCTGTACCTGCGGCGCAATCCGCGCGGCTGGCAGGTGGAGTGGTGGCAGCACAATGGCGGCTGCCGCGCCTTCCTCAAGGTGCTGCGCCATACCGTGACGCATGAGGTCCGCGCCGTGGCGACGGCGGCCGAGGCGCTGGAGGTGCCCCAGGCATGAGCCAGCGCTTTCGCCTGCCCTCGGGCGGCCATGTCGACCGGTCGCGGCGGCTGAGCTTCACCTTCGACGGGCGCGCCTATGAGGGGCACCACGGCGACACCCTCGCCGCGGCGCTGCTCGCCAACGGCGTGCGGCTGGTCGGGCGGTCCTTCAAGTACCACCGGCCGCGCGGGATCTTCTCGGCGGGCGTCGAGGAACCCAATGCGCTGGTCGACTTGCGCGACGGGGCGCGGCGCGAACCGAACACGCGCGCGACGGTGGCCGAGCTGTTCGACGGCCTGGCCGCCACCAGCCAGAATCACCGCGGCTCGCTCGCCTTCGACTGGATGGCGGTGAACGGTCTGCTCGCGCCCTGGATCGGCGCGGGCTTCTACTACAAGACCTTCATGTGGCCCGCTTCCTTCTGGGAACGGGTCTACGAGCCGATGATCCGCAAGGCGGCGGGGCTCGGGCGCGCGTCCGGCCTGCCCGACCCGGACCGTTACGAGGCGGCGCACGCGCATTGCGACGTGCTGGTGGTCGGCGCAGGTGCCGCAGGGCTCGCGGCTGCGCGGGCCGCAGGGGCGACCGGGGCGCGGGTGATCCTGGCGGAGCAGGATTTCCTGTTCGGCGGCGACCTGCTGAACGAGCCGGGGCCCGAGGCCTGGCGGCAGGAGAGCATCGCCGCGCTGGAGGCGATGCCCGAGGTGACGCTGCTGCCGCGCACCACGGTGTTCGGCTTCTACGACCAGCGCGTGCTCGGCGCCGTGGAGCGCGTCGCGGACCATCTGCGCGAACCGCTGCCGCACACGCCGCGGCAGCGCACCTGGACGATCCGCGCGAAGGAGGTGGTGCTCGCCACCGGCGCGCATGAGCGGCTGGTCGCCTTCCCCGGCAATGACCGGCCCGGCGTGATGCTGGCCGGTGCGGCGCGGACCTATGCGCGGCGCTACGGCGTGCGGGCGGGCGAGGCGGCGGCGCTCTTCGCCACCCATGACGCCGCCTATGATGCCGCCTTCGCGCTGGCCGAGGCCGGCACGCGCATCGCCGCGATCATCGACCCGCGCGCCGACAGCGCGGCGATGCAGCGCGCGCGGGAGGCCGGGCTTACCGTGAAGGCCGGCAGCGTGGTGACCGGCACGGTGGGCGGCAGCGCGCTGCGGGGTGTCGAGATCGGCGCGCTCGGCAGCGGCGGCCGGAACGATGCGGTGCCGGCGGACCTGCTGATGGTCTCGGGCGGCTGGAACCCGGCGGTGCACCTCGCGAGCATGGCGGGATCGGCGCTCGCCTGGGATGACGCGCTGCTGGCCTTCGTGCCGGGTGCGGCCTCTCAGCACGAACGCAGCGCGGGCGCCTGCCGCGGCGTGAACGGCATCGGCGCGGCGGCGGCGGATGGCGCGGCGGCAGGGCAGGCGGCGGCGGTCGCGGCCGGCTTCGCCGCGGCAATGGACTTCGGCCTGCCGGATACGCCGGCGCCCGACCATCGGCCCTACGATTTGTGGGAAGTGAAGGGGCGGGGCAAGGCCTTCGTCGACATCCAGGACGACGTCACCGCCGATGACATCCGCCTCGCGCACCGCGAGGGCTTCAGCCATATCGAGCACGCCAAGCGCTACACCACCCACGCCATGGGCACGGACCAGGGCAAGGTCGGCGGCCTGGTCGGCGCCGCGGTGCTGGCGGAGGCGCGCGAGGAACCCGTCGCCAGGGTCGGGTTGCCGCGCTTCCGGCCCTACACCTCGCCCGTTGCCTGGGGCGCGATCGCGGGCGGCGAGGTCGGGCAGCACTTCCAGCCGGTGCGCCGCACCGCGCTGCATGGCGAGCATGAGGCGCTCGGCGCGGCGTGGATGGATGCGGGCCTCTGGAAGCGCCCGGCCTATTACCCGAAGCCCGGCGATGCCGATGCCTGGGCCAGCGTGATCCGCGAGGCGCGCGCGGTGCGCGAGCGCGTCGGCGTCTGCGACGTTTCCACGCTGGGCAAGATCGTGGTGGAGGGGCCGGATGCGGCGACCTTCCTCGACCGTGTCTATGCCAACACCTTCTCGACCCTGCCGGTCGGGCGCGCGCGCTACGGGCTGATGCTGCGCGAGGACGGGATCGTCTTCGACGACGGCACGACCACGCGCCTCGCGCCGGACCGCTTCTTCGTCACCACCACCACGGCGCAGGCCGGGCCGGTGATGCAGCACCTCGAGTTCCATCTGGCGAGCGCCTGGCCGGATCTCGATGTCAGCCTCGCGAGCGTCACGGACCAATGGGCGGCGATGTCGATCGCGGGACCCAGGGCGCGGGATGTCGTTGCCGGCGTGGTGCAGGGGATCGACATTTCGAACGAGGCCTTTCCCTTCATGGCGGTCGCCGATTGCCTGGCGGCGGGCGTGCCGGCGCGGCTGTTCCGCATCTCCTTCTCGGGCGAACTTGCCTATGAGATCGCGATGCCCGCGGGATACGCCGCGCAGGTCTGGCAGGCGGTGATGGCGGCCGGCGCGCCGCACGGCATCGAGCCCTATGGCGTCGAGGCGCTCGGCCTGCTGCGCATCGAGAAGGGCCATGTCGCGGGCTCGGAGATCAACGGCCAGACCACGGCGCAGGACCTTGGCCTGGGGCGGATGCTGAAGAAGAAGGGCGGCTTCATCGGTCGCGTGCTGGCGCAGCGGCCGGGCATGACCGATCCCGCGCGGCCGCGGCTGGTCGGGCTGCGCAGCGTCGATCCCGCGCGGCAGATCCGTGCCGGATACCACCTGGTCGTCGATGGCCGCAGCGAGGGCTGGATCAGCAGCGCCACGCAGTCGGTGGTCGATCCCGGCTGGATCGGCCTCGGCCTGCTGCGGGACGGCGAGGCGCGCATCGGCAGCGAGATCCTCGCCGCCAACCCGCTGATGGGCGAGGAGGTGCCGGTGAAGGTGGTCAGCCCGCATGGCTATGACGCGGAGAACCTCCGTGTCCGCGCCTGAGCCCGCCCATCCGCTCGCCGGCGCCGCGCGGGGCCGGCATGGCGCGGCGGGCGACGCGCCGCTGCGCGTGTCCTTCCCCGCGCGCGACATCGTGCAGGTGATGGTCCGGCGCGGGCAGGACGCGGCGCTGGCCGCGGCGATGCACGCTGCTTTCGGCATCGAGCCACCCGGGCCGGGAC
>JAFADX010000324.1 GCA_023424475.1 Pseudomonadota bacterium | reverse complement strand
GGTCGGCGCCGCGCTGGTCCTGCTGGACCGCGCGCAGCAGGAACGCAACGCCATCGGGGACCGCGCCCTCGCCGTCGCCCGCGCCAGCGCCGCCGCGGCGGATCGCGAGATGGCCGCCGCCATTGCGCGGATGGAGGGCCTCTCCACCTCGCCCGCCCTGCGCGCGGGCGATCTGCGCGGCTTCTACGACCAGCTCCGGACGACGCCGAGCCCGCCCGGAAGCTGGTTCGTCCTGCGCGGCCCGGACGGGCATCTGCTCAATACGCTGCGGCCCTTCGGCGACCCGAACCTGCCGCGCAACGCCGATTTCGTCCATCCGGACCTCGACGGCATAAGGCGCGAGATCCGCGACAGGATGGCGCGCGGCGAGCCCTATATCAGCCCGGTGGTCCGCGGCGTCCTCGCGGGCGTCAACGTCATCGGCATCCAGGTGCCGGTCCGCCTCGACAGCGGCGAGAGCCTCGGCCTGCAGACCGTCGTGCCCGGCTCCTTCATCCTCGCCGCCCTACAGGCGCAGGCCCTGCCGGCAGGATGGAACGGCGCGATGATCGACGGCTACGGCACGCTGATCGCGCAGGCGCGCCCGCCCGAGGCGCTCACCAGCCGTCCGCTGCCGGAGGCCTGGACGCGCGCGCTGCGGGATGCGCGGCCGGAGGGGCAGTTCCAGGCCCATTCGCTGGCGGGGGCGCCGGTCCTGGTCGCCTTCGCCCACGCACCGGCCTCGGGCTGGGTCGCGGTGACAGAGGTGCCGCTCGCCGCGGTCGAGATGCCCTTCCGCGATGCCCTGCTCAGGATCGGCGTGCTGGCCGCGGCGCTGCTGCTGCTCGCGGGCGGAGCGGCCTGGCTGCTGGGCCGGCGGATCGAACGGCCGATCCGGGCGCTCGGCGACCTCGCGCGGCGCGCGGATGCGGAACACCGGCAGGCGCGCCGCGACCTCGACGCCATCGCGCAGCGCCTGCTGACCGCGCAGGAGGAGGAGCGGCGCCGCATCGCGCGGGACCTGCACGACACCACGCTGCAGGACCTGGCGACCGCGCTGATGGCCGCGGAACGCATCGGCCGCAGCCGCGACGAGGATGCCCGCGACGCCGCGCTCGGCGCCGCGCGCGGGCTGATCGAGCGGGCGATGCAGGACCTCCGCACCCTGTCCTACCTGCTGCACCCGCCGCTGCTGAAGCAGCGCGGGCTGGCGGCCGCCCTGCACGCCTATATCCTGGGCGTCGCCGCGCGCGGCAGCATGGCCTGCGACTTCAGCGCCGAGGACACGCTGCCGCCGCTGGACGCCGAGGTGAAGATCGCCCTGTTCCGCGTGGCGCAGGAAGCACTTGCCAATGCACATCGCCATGGCAGCGCCCGCCATGCCAGGGTCACACTGCACGCCACCGCGGAGGAGGTCCGGCTGGTCGTCGCGGATGACGGCCGCGGCTTCGCCGTGCCGGAGGAGATGGACGAGGCCGCGATGCTCGGCGTCGGCATCCCCGGCATGCGCGCGCGGCTGCGGCAGATCGGCGGCTGGCTCGCGATCAGGAGCGGCGCGGGCGGCACGGTGGTGACGGCGGCCGTGCCGCTCGCCTCACAGCGACACGATGCGGTTGCGGACCGCGTAGCGCACCAGTTCGGCGACTGACCGCGCGCCGAGCTTGCGCATCACCGCCGAACGGTGCGCCTCGACCGTCTTAACGGAGAGCGCGAGCAGGGTCGCGATCTCCTTGCTCGTGCGGCCCTCGGCGACGAGCTGGATCACCTCCTGCTCCCGCGGGCTGAGGATGCTGCGCTGGGCGCCTAGCCGGTTCCTGCCTTCCATGTAGGACCGCAGGATCGTCTCCGAGGCCGCCGGCGCGAGGAAGGGCTTGTGCGCGGCGAGCGCCTCGATCGCCGCGAGCACCATCGCCCCGGAATCCGACTTCAGCACGAAGCCCTTGGCGCCCGCTTCCACCGCCTGGCGGATGTGCTCGTCCGTGTCGTGGACCGTGAAGATCAGGATCTCGGCGGAGGGGACGAGCCTGCGGATGCGGCGCGCGGTCTCCAGCCCGTTGAGGCCAGGCATGCCGACGTCGAGCACGACCACATCCGGGGCGAGCTCGACGGCCATCTCGACCACCTGGCGCCCGTCCGGCGCCTCGCCGCAGACCGTCCAGCCGGGGCGTTCCTCGATGATCTGTCTGACCCCGCGGCGGATGGCCTCGTGATCGTCGGCGAGGAGGACGCGCACCAAGGGAAGGGCTCCGGACGGGGGTTCCTCGGGGTGACCCTGCCATGGCTGGCCGGGCCTTGCCTACGCCTCATGCGCCGCCGCGGCGGCACCCGGTGGAAACCCCCGGGGAAAGCCCTGTGCTCCATGCCCCCGCCCGGAACCCGCACTATGCGTTCCGCCCGCGCAGCGACGGGGTGGCGGGAGAGGGGGTCCGATGGAACAGGAGAATTTGACCGGCTGGGACATGTTCAACATGGACGTCCCGGCCGACCGCTTCCCGCGCCGCGGCGTGCCCGCCCGCGCGGCCAAGGCGATCGTGAACAGCGAGGCATGGACCGACGCCAACCCGGCGATGAACCTCTCCTCCTTCGTCACCACCTTCATGGAGCCGGAGAGCGAGGAGCTGGCGCGGGCGCACATCCTCAAGAACTACATCGACCACGACATGTACCCGCAGCTCTTCGCCATGGAACGGCGGATGGTGAGATGGCTGCACCAGCTCTGGAACGGCCCCGGTGGCGTCACGCCCGCGTCGCCCGCGAGGAGGTCGACGAAGCACTGCGCGGGAGCCTGCCGAACTCCTGGCGGATCCCGGGCACCGAGACCTCGGTGCGGCTGTACGGCTTCGGCAAGGCCAATCTCTACGGTTCCCTGAACAGCGCGACCGCGGCGACGCACCGTCGGTCCAGGGCATTCCGCTCGCCGGCAGCGCGGCAGACCTTCAGGGCGGCGACATCAGCTTCAGCGCAAGGCGCTCCCGCATCGGCGTCAACACGCAGATGCCGCCGGACTGCGGGCCCGTCTTCACCCGAATGGAATTCGACTTCGCCGGCGATCAGCCGAGCGCTTCGGGTGCCGCCACTTCCTCCGGCTATATGCCGCGCCTGCGGCTTGCCTATGTCGACGTCGGCGGTGACGTGTTCCGTGTCCTGGTGGGCCAGGCCGCCAGCACCTGGAACGACGGGTTGATCGAGACCCTGACCGACGCGACCTTCCTGAATGCCTCCGCCGTACGGCAGGCGCAGATCCGATAGACGGGCCGCCTCGCGGAAGGCCTGACCGGCCAGGTATCACTCGAGGTCCCCTATACCGACTATACGAGACGAACGTGGCGGGGGTCTTCTATCCGGACTCGACCTTCGACGGCGGCGCGAGCCCGGCCATCAACCAGGTGCCCGACCTTCTCGGGCGCCTGACCTATCGCGCCGATTTCGGCGAGGCGTCCCCGCGGGGTGTGGTACGGCAACTGAAGATCGATACGAACGGCACGGCGGCGCCCGATGCGGGATCGGCGAGTACTGTCGGCTGGGGTGTCGCCGTGAACGCCGATCTTGCGATGCGCCGCCTGTGGGCAGGCTTCGGCAACGACCGACTCATCGGAATGACCTATTATGGGCAGGGGATAGGCCGGTACTTCGATTCAGCATACTCCGGCCAGGGCGCGTACACGGACCTTGGCCTTCCGGGCGTACAGGCAGGGTTCAGCGTTGATGCAATCCCGGTTTGGGGCTTCCTGGTCGGCTATCGACTTGCCTGGCTGGACCAGCTCCGCGGCACCTTTGCCGACGCCTACGCGCGCCAGGACAACCCCGGCTTCGTCTCGGAATTCGCGCCAGGATCGACAGCCGCGCTGGCGGCGAACCGCGAAATGCAGATGGCGGTCGCGAACCTCATCTGGAACCAGTTCGCGCGCGCCTGCAATGGGCATGTGAGCAATGGCTGGCTCGACGTCGGAATCGAGTACATCTTCTTCAGGCGCGGCATCGAAGGCGGCGCCGCGGCAGCAGGCGGCGGCCAGCTCGGCCACGGAATCGAACAGCGGCTGCAGACCAGCCTCATCGCGCGGTTCTGAGGATCGTGTGCGGATGCGTGTGGTGAGAGGGCCGATGCGATACCTCATCTTGGCTCTGGCTCTTGGCGCCGCCGGCTGCATCTCCGAACAGCCGCTGTCGCGACCCGGCAGCGGGCGGGACTATCGCATCGCCTGCGCTTCGGCATTGGGGTGGGACGGTTGCCACCGGGAAGCGAACGACTTGTGTCCGGCCGGCTGGCAGACGGCGCGGCAAGGCGTCGACGGCGACCGGAACTTGCTGACCATCACCTGTCCATCGGCCGCCCCACAGCGCTGACCCCGCGAACCACCTGATGCAGCCGGATCTGGTCGCCGCGTTCTGCGACGCCTTCATCGCCGAGTGGAACCGCATCGCGGCGGAGATGTCGTCCAGTGCCCAGGTTCGCCAGGATGCCCTGATGGCGGCGGAGCGGAAGATCTCCAACCCGGTCGATGCCGTCGCCGAGGGATCGCCGGGCCCGGCGTGAAGAAGAAGCTGAACGAGTTGGAAGCCCGTCGCCGGGAACTTCGGGAGCGTCCCGACACGATGCTGCCAGCTCCTCCCGCGCTGCACCCCAATCTCTCGGAGGTCTACGCGAAGCGGGTGGCGGCCCTGCAGGAAGCGCTCGGCGCCGGAGACGCAGAAGAAGTACTCGGGGCCGCTCGGGCGCTGATCGACAGGATCGTGGTCTCACCCCCGGCAACCCGGGCGATCCCCAGGCATCGAACTGGCCGGCAACCCCATGGCCGTGCGGCAGACCGGCGGGGTAAACACCGCCGCAGGCGGCGCTACCTTCGGCTCATGCCTCTCAGCCATGACCAACCGTTCGACAAAAGGGGACCTGGGGGGAGAAGTTCCCTTCTCCCCCCCCGCCTTCACCCCCCGAGCCGTGCCTTCACCATCGGCCCGGCCTTGGCCATGTCCAGCGTCGCCGCATGCTTCGCCTTCAGCGCCGCCATGACCTTGCCCATCTCCTTGATCGAGGCCGCGCCGGTCTCGGCCACGGCGGCATCGATCGCGGCGGCCATCGCCGCCTCATCCATCTGTTGCGGCAGGAAGGATTCGATGACGGCGATCTCCGCCTCCTCCTTCGCTGCGAGTTCCTCCCGCCCGCCCTGGCGGTACATCGTCACGCTCTCGGCGCGCGACTTCGCCATGCCGCGCAGCATGGCGATGATGCCGGTGTCGTCGATGGGCGGGCCGGGCCGCGCGGCGATGTCGGTGTCCTTCAGCTTCGCCTGGATCATGCGCAGGGTGGAGACGCGGGCGCTGTCCCCGGCGCGCATCGCGGTCTTGAGTTCATCCATGAAACGGTCACGCAACGACATGGCATCGATCCTCGGTCTGTCGGCGTTGCTATAGCGCGGAGGCCGCATTGGGAGGAAATTTCCCAGTCCATCGATTCATCTTGTCATGGGAAATCAATTCCCGGTATCAAGCGCCCATGCGCACCGTGGAAGATATCATCAGCCTGCTCGGCGGCCCCGAGGCGGCGGCGGCCCATTGCGGCGTCGGCACCGAGGCCATCCGCAAGTGGCGCCAGGCCAAGGCCATCCCGGCCAAGCACTGGCCCGCCGTCCTCGCCGCCACCGGCCTCGCGCTCTCGGACCTCCCCGGCGCGCCCACGGAAACCCAGAAGACGGAGCCGAGCATGGCCTCTGCCGAGACCCCTCCCGACGGCGCCACGGGCTGCCTGGTGCTGGCCGACGGGACGATCTTCTGGGGCCGAGGCTTCGGCGCCGAGACCGCGAAGGACGGCGAGGTCTGCTTCAACACCGGCATGACGGGGTATCAGGAGACGCTGACCGACCCCTCCTATGCCGGGCAGATCATCACTTTCACCTTCCCCCATATCGGCAATGTCGGGACCAACGCCGAGGACATCGAGACCATCACGCCCGCCGCGCGCGGCCTGGTCGTCAAGCAGGACGTCACCGAGCCGTCCAACTGGCGGGCGACGAAGGACCTGCGGGGCTGGCTGGTGTCCCACGGGATCCCGGGCATCTCGGGCATCGACACCCGGGCGCT
The DNA here is from genome assembly GCA_023424475.1 of Pseudomonadota bacterium. Lineage (GTDB taxonomy): Bacteria > Pseudomonadota > Alphaproteobacteria > Acetobacterales > Acetobacteraceae > Neoroseomonas. Next base: position 12,149 of record JAFADX010000324.1, on the reverse strand, counting down.
GACGGTGCGCATCCGCGACCTGGGCGCGCCGAACGGCGTCATCTGCCATCGCGCCGACGGCCGCTTCGACATCCCCGCGCTGAAGGCCCAGGCCGCCGCCTGGCCGGGCCTCGAAGGCATGGACCTCGCGAAGGAGGTCACCTGCCGCCAGACCTACGCCTGGGACGAGACCGAATGGGCCTGGCCCGAGGGCTTCGGCCGCCAGGCGGCACCGGCGCACAAGGTCGTCGCGGTGGACTACGGCGCCAAGCGCAACATCCTGCGCTGCCTGGCCTCGGCCGGCTGCGAGGTGGTGGTGGTCCCGGCCACGGCAACGGCCGAGGAGATCCTCGCCCACAAGCCCGATGGCGTTTTCCTCTCCAATGGCCCCGGCGACCCGGCGGCGACGGGCGAATACGCGGTGCCCGCGATCCGCGGCGTGCTGGAGACGAAGCTGCCGGTCTTCGGCATCTGCCTCGGCCACCAGTTGCTCGCGCTGTCGCTGGGCGCGAAGACCTACAAGCTCGACCGCGGCCATCGCGGCGCCAACCAGCCGGTGAAGGACCTGACCACCGGCAAGGTCGAGATCACCAGCCAGAACCACGGCTTCGCGGTCGATCCGAAGACGCTGCCGGGCCATGCCACGGTCACACATGTCTCGCTCTTCGACGGCACCAACGAGGGCATCGCCGCGACCGACCGCCCGGCCTTCTCGGTGCAATACCACCCCGAGGCGAGCCCCGGCCCGACCGATAGCCACTACCTCTTCCACCGCTTCGTGGAGATGATCGAGGCGCACAAGGCCCGCGCCTGACGCGACGGGCCGCGCGTGCCGCATCTGGCGCGCGGGACAAGGGAAGGGATGCAGGATGTTCGACCTGAAGGGGCGCGCGGCGCTCGTCACCGGCGGCAACGGGGGCATCGGCCTCGGCTTCGCGCGCGGGCTCGCCAAGGCGGGCGCGGCGGTGATGGTGGCCGGGCGCAATGCCGGGAAGAACGCGGCCGCGGTCGCGGAGTTGAAGGCGCTCGGCGCCACCGCCGACAGCGTGACGGTGGACGTGACGGATGAAGCCTCGATCCGCGCCATGGTCGCGACCACGGCCGAGCGGCTCGGCCGGCTCGACATCCTGGTGAACAACGCCGGCACCAACATCCGCAACCGTCCGGAATCCTACCGGATGGAGGACTGGCACACCGTCATCGCGACCAACCTGACCTCCGGCATGATCGCCGCGCAGGCGGCCCATCCCTGGCTGAAGAAGGGCGGCGCCGGGCGGGTGATCAACAACGGCTCGATGCTCTCGATCTTCGGCCTGCCCTTCCATGCGGCCTATGGCGCCTCGAAGGGCGGCGTGGTGCAGATGACGAAGTCGATGGCGGTCGCCTGGGCGCCGGACGGCATCACGGTGAACGTCATCCTGCCGGGGTGGATCGACACCGACCTGACGAAGAAGGCGCGACAGGACATGGCGACGCTGCACGACGACGTGCTGCGGCGCTCGCCCATCAAGCGCTGGGGCGACCCCAAGGACTTCGAGGGCGTGGCGGCGTTCCTCGCCTCCGACGCCGCATCCTTCATCACCGGGGTGGCGATCCCGGTCGATGGCGGGTTCTCGGTGCACGGGTAAAGAATCGGGGCGGGAAGAATCTCATGTGGAATTTAAAAGGCGCCCAAGCTGCCATTGCCGCGTACCTCTATAGTCTTTCCTATACTGAATGGGATCAACCGCAGGCGCCCAAGACAATAAAGGATTGGATAAAACTAGGGATATCAAATCGAATCACGGAAGCTGCCTTATTAAATCTTTCCGATCAAGGAATAGTTGAATCAAAAATCGCTTTCTCGACAGATCAGTATGGTGATGAATATCAATATTATATTTACAGAATAAATCGAAACTATATATCTTATTTTGATGATGCATGTGCGGAAATAGGAACAAATTGGTCAAAATTATATAAAGAATTCAATGATAAATGCCCTCAAGATCCAAAATATTATGTAAATCTTGTGGAAAAAGCTCAATGCGCGGCGGATGCATGGGAGTGAGTCCGTATTTTATCCTTGCTGTCCACAGGGCGACCATCCTCGTCGTTACCGCGGCGAAGGAAGTTCGCTGATGCCATCAGCGCAGACGCTTCTAATCTTCGCCGCGCTGTCCTTCGGCCTCGCGGCGACGCCGGGGCCGAACATGCTCTACCTCGTCTCGCGCTCCCTGGCGCAGGGGACGGGGGCGGGCCTGGTCTCGCTCGTCGGGTGCCAGTTCGGCTCGCTCGTCATCATGCTCTGCGCCGCGGCCGGGCTGACCGCGGCGCTCTTCGCCGTGCCCTATGCCTGGGACGTGCTGCGCCTGGGCGGCGCGGGCTACCTGCTCTACCTCGCCTGGCAATGCCTGCGGCCGGGCGGGCAGCCGATCTTCACGCCGCGGCCGATGCCGCGCGAACCGGCGGCAAGGCTGTTCTCGGTCGGCTTCGCGACCGCGGCGCTCAACCCCAAGGTGGCGCTGTTCTACGTCGCCGTGCTGCCGCCCTTCATCGACGCCGCGCGCGGGTCGGTCTTCGTCCAGGGGGCGGTGCTGGGCTCGGTGCAGATCGGCATCGCCGTCCTGTTCGACGGGCTGCTGGTGCTGGGTGCGGCCGGGGTGGCGCGCTTCTTCGCGGCGCGCCCTGGCTGGATGGCAGCGCAACGCTGGCTGCTCGGCGGGGCGTTGACGCTGATCGCGGTGAAGCTCGCGAGCGAAGGCAGCCGGCGGTGATGTTCTACGGCCTCGATGCGCTGGCCCATGGCGCGACGGCGGCGCTGATCGCGCTGCTGCCGGCGCTGTTCCTGTTCTGGCGGCTGACCGCCCGGCTCGCGCCGGGGCCGCGCGCGCTGCGGCCCTTCGTCACCTGCTGTGCGGCCTATGGCGTCGCGGTCGCCGCCGCCGGCACCTGGGCGACGAATTTCGAGCGCAGCGGCTACGCCGACGAGGCGGTGGCCGGCGCGCTCATCGGCGGCGGGATCGCCCTGGTGATCGCCTTCCTGATCCTGCTCGCCCTGCCGCGCCAACCATGACCCGGCTGAACCCCATTGAACGCGGCACCCCCGCCGCCCCCATGTCCCCCGAGGCCTGAGACCATGCCGAAGCGCACCGACATCAAGTCCATCCTCATCATCGGCGCCGGCCCGATCGTCATCGGCCAGGCCTGCGAGTTCGACTATTCCGGCGCCCAGGCCTGCAAGGCGCTGCGGCAGGAAGGCTACCGCGTCGTCCTGGTCAACTCGAACCCGGCAACCATCATGACCGACCCGGGCCTGGCGGACGCGACCTATGTCGAGCCGATCACGCCCGAGATCGTCGAGAAGATCATCGCCAAGGAACGCCCCGATGCGCTGCTGCCGACCATGGGCGGGCAGACCGCGCTCAACACCTCGCTCAAGCTCGCCGAATCCGGCGTGCTGGCGAAATACGGCTGCGAGCTGATCGGCGCCAAGGCCGAGGTCATCGACAAGGCCGAGGACCGCCAGAAGTTCCGCGACGCCATGGCGAAGATCGGCATCGAGAGCCCCCGCTCCGAGATCGCGCACACCATGCCCGAAGCCTGGGACGCGCTGAAGAAGGTCGGCCTGCCCTGCGTCATCCGTCCCTCCTTCACGCTCGGCGGCACGGGCGGCGGCATCGCCTACAACCGGGAGGAATTCGACCAGATCGTCGCCGCCGGCCTCGCCGCCTCCATGACCTCGGAGGTGCTGATCGAGGAGAGCGTCCTCGGCTGGAAGGAGTTCGAGATGGAGGTGGTCCGCGACCGCGCGGACAACTGCATCATCATCTGCTCCATCGAGAATCTCGACGCGATGGGCGTGCACACGGGCGACAGCGTGACCATCGCGCCCGCGCTGACGCTGACCGACAGGGAATACCAGCGCATGCGCGACGCCTCCATCGCGTGCCTGCGCGAGATCGGCGTCGATACCGGCGGGTCGAACGTGCAGTTCGGCATCAACCCCGCCGATGGCCGCATGGTCATCATCGAGATGAATCCGCGCGTGTCGCGGTCCTCGGCGCTGGCCTCCAAGGCGACGGGCTTTCCCATTGCCAAGGTCGCGGCGAAGCTGGCGGTGGGCTACACGCTGGACGAGCTGCAGAACGACATCACCAGGGTCACGCCGGCCTCCTTCGAGCCGACGATCGACTACGTGGTGGTGAAGATCCCCCGCTTCACCTTCGAGAAGTTCCCCGGCACGCCGCCGACGCTGACCACCTCGATGAAGTCGGTCGGCGAGACCATGGCGATCGGCCGGTCCTTCGCGGAAGCCCTGCAGAAGGGCCTGCGCGGGCTGGAGACGGGGCTTTCGGGCCTCGACGACGTGGCCGCGCCGGGCGACGGCTCGGCCCAGGCCTTCCATGCCGCGCTCGCGACGCCCAAGCCCGACCGCATCCTGATGGCTGCGCAGGCGATGCGCGCCGGCGTGTCGCTCGAGGAGATCCACGAGGCCTCGAAATTCGATCCCTGGTTCCTGCGCGAGATCGAGAAGATCGTCCTCGCCGAGAACGAGGTGCGCGGGAAGGGCCTGCCGAAGGATGCGGCCACGCTGCGCCGGCTCAAGGCGCTCGGCTTCTCCGACAAGCGCCTCTCGGTGCTCGCCGGCACGAAGGAGGCTGAGGTCGCGTCGATGCGCGCGAAACTCGGCGTGCTGCCGGTCTACAAGCGCATCGACACCTGCGCCGCGGAGTTCGCCTCCGAGACGCCCTACATGTACTCGACCTACGAGGGCGGCTTCGGCGTGCCGGTCTGCGAAAGCCGCCCGACCGCGCGCAGGAAGATCATCATCCTCGGCGGCGGGCCGAACCGCATCGGCCAGGGCATCGAGTTCGACTACTGCTGCGTCCATGCGGCCTATGCGCTGAAGGACGCGGCCTTCGAGACCATCATGGTCAACTGCAACCCGGAGACGGTCTCGACCGACTACGACACCTCCGACCGCCTGTATTTCGAGCCGCTGACCGCCGAGGACGTGATCTCGCTGATCCGCAAGGAGCAGGAGAGCGGCGAGGTGCTCGGCTGCATCGTGCAGTATGGCGGTCAGACGCCGCTCAAGCTCAGCCAGGCGCTGCACAGGGCGGGCATCCCGATCCTCGGCACCTCCGCGGAAGCCATCGACATCGCCGAGGACCGCGAGCGCTTCCAGATGCTGCTGAAGGGCTTGGGCCTCAAGCAGCCGCAGAACGGCACCGCGCGCACGCTGGACGAAGCCATCGGCGAGGCGAACCGCATCGGCTACCCGGTCGTCGTCCGCCCCTCCTACGTGCTCGGCGGCCGCGCGATGGAGATCGCGCACAATGACGAGCAGCTCCGCCGCTTCGGCGCCGAGGCGGTGAAGGTCTCGGGCGAGAACCCGATCCTCATCGACCAGTACCTGCAGGATGCGATCGAGGTCGACGTGGACTGCATCTGCGACGCCGACGGGCAGGTCTACGTCGCCGGCGTGATGGAGCATATCGAGGAAGCCGGCATCCATTCCGGCGACAGCGCCTGCTCCCTGCCGCCCTATTCCCTGCCGCCGGCGATCGTGACGGAACTCAAGGCCGAGACGGAAGCCATGGCCCGCGCGCTCAAGGTGCAGGGGCTGATGAACGTGCAGTACGCGGTGAAGGACGGCGAGATCTACGTGCTGGAGGTGAACCCGCGCGCCTCCCGCACCGTGCCCTTCGTCGCCAAGGCGACGGGCATCGCGGTGGCGAAGATCGGCGCGCGCGTCATGGCGGGCGAGAAGCTCTCCGCCTTCACGCTGGACGACGACGCCATCTCCCGCCACGTCGCGGTGAAGGAAGCGGTCTTCCCCTTCAACCGCTTCCCCAACGTGGACGTCATCCTCGGGCCGGAGATGAAGTCGACCGGCGAGGTGATGGGCCTCGACCTCTCCTTCGAACGCGCCTTCCTCAAGTCCCAGCTCGGCGCCGGGGTGAAGCTGCCGGAGGCCGGCACCGCCTTCATCTCGGTCAAGGACAGCGACAAGGGGGCGGCGGTCACCCTCGCCCGGCGGCTGGCGGAGATCGGCTTCTCGATCCTCGCGACGCGCGGCACGGCGGCGCGCATCCGGGAGGCCGGGCTCGAATGCCAGGTCATCAACAAGGTGCTGGAAGGCCGCCCGCATTGCGTGGATGCGATCAAGTCCGGCGACATCCAGCTCGTGATCAACACGACCGGCGGCGGGCAGTCGGTGGCGGACAGCTTCGACATCCGCCGCAGCGCCCTGACCCATGGCATCCCGCACTACACGACGGCCGCCGGCGCCCGGGCGGCGGTGCATGCCATCGCGGCCCTGAAGGCCGGAACCCTTGATGTGGCGCCCCTGCAGGCGTATTTTGCCACGTCGTTCTGACTGCATGGGGGCCCCTTCGGGCCCCCGTGGCGTCTTTCCCCCACCGACCGCCAGGCCTGGCTGAACCGGACCGAGGGCCGGCGGGGGGCCGCCATATCTGGGAAGGGTAGGCCGTGCAGAAGTTCCCGATGACCGCCGAGGGCCTCGCGCGTCTTGAGGAGGAACTGAAGGTTCTGAAAGGCGAGGAGCGTCCGGCGATCATCCGTGCGATCGCGGAGGCGCGCGCGCATGGGGACCTTTCCGAGAACGCCGAATACCATGCCGCCCGCGAACGCCAGTCCTTCATCGAGGGCCGGATCACGGAACTCGAAGGCATCATCCCCTCGGTCGAGGTCATCGACGTCGCGCGCATCACCGGCGACCAGGTGCGCTTCGGCGCCAAGGTCACGATCGTCGACGAGGAGAGCGAGGAGGAGAAGACCTATCGCATCGTCGGCCAGTACGAGGCCGACATGAAGAACGGGTCCATCTCGCTGACCTCCCCGCTCGCCAAGGCGCTGATGGGCAAGAAGGTGGGGGATTCGGTCGAGGTGCCGGCGCCCGGCGGCGCCCGCTCCGTGGAGATTACCGCCGTCGCATACGCCTGACCGCCGGTCCATCGCCGCGCGGCCAGGGCGCCCCGGGGTCACCCGGAGCGCCCTTCTTCGTTTCAGCAACCACGAGGAAAACCATGTCTCCCGTGACTTCCCTCCGCGGCCTCGCCGCGGTCGCCGAGGCTCCTGTCGCGCCGAGCGTCACGCTCGCCGACATCCGCGCCGCGGCGGAGCGAATTCGCGGGGCGGTGCTGCGGACCCCGACCATCGAGAACCCGGCGGTCAGCCGGGCGGCCGGGGCGCGGGTCTTCCTCAAGCTCGACAATCTGCAGGCGACCGGTGCCTTCAAGGAACGCGGGGCGGCCAACCGCCTCGCGCTGCTGACGCCGCGCGAGCGCGAGGCCGGGGTGATCGCCATGTCGGCCGGCAACCACGCCCAGGCGGTCGCGCGCCATGCGCAGCTCGCCGGCGTGGCGGCCACCATCGTGATGCCGAGGTTCACCCCGGCGACCAAGGTGGTGCGCACCGAGTTCTGGGGTGCGCGCGTCGTGCTGCACGGCGAGACCCTGGCCGAGGCCGCCGCCCATGCGCACGAACTGGCGCTGAAGGAAGGACTGGTCTTCATCCATCCCTACGACGACCCCGGCGTGATCGCCGGCCAGGGCACCATGGCGCTCGAGATGCTCGAGGACGCGCCGGCCATCGACACCATGGTGATTCCGATCGGCGGCGGCGGCCTCTGCGCCGGCGTCGAGACCGCGGTGGCCGAGCTGCGCCCGGGCATGAAGCTCCATGGCGTGGAGGTCGAAGGCTATCCCGCCATGGCCCAGCGCCTGGCCGGGGAACCCGTGCAGGTCGGCGGCCCCACCATCGCAGAGGGCATCGCGGTGCGTGACGTTGGCGAGATGCCGCTTTCCATCCTGCGCCGCCACGGCGTCGAGGTGCTGCTGGTGCCCGAGCGTGCCGTCGAGCAGGCGGTCGCCCTGCTGGCCGAAGGGGCGAAGGTCGTCGCCGAGGGCGCCGGCGCCGCCGGCCTCGCCGCCATCCTGACCTATCCCGAGCTTTTCGCGGGGCGGACGGTCGGCACCACGGTCTGCGGCGGCAACATCGACGCCCGCGCGCTGTCCAACGTGCTGCTGCGCCAGCTGCTGCGCGACGGCCGCATCCTGCGCCTGCACTTCGACATTCCGGACCGTCCGGGCATGCTCGCGGACATCGCGAAGCGCATCTCCGACATCGGCGGCAACGTGATCGAGGTGAAGCACCAGCAGCTCTTCGGCGCGCCGACGGTGCAGAGCACGGAACTGCACCTGATGGTCGAGGTGCGCGACGCCGCGCAGGGCGACGCCATCATCGCCGCGCTGGAGGCCAACGACTACGTGGTCCGCCGGGGGTAGGCCCGCCGACGGCGGCGCCGGCTCAGCCCCGGCGCTGCCGCAGGGCGTCCTTGAGCAACGCCTCCATCTCGGCGAGCCGTGCCTCCTGCCGCCGGAGCGTGGCGGCAAGACCGGCGATACCGAGCAGCGCCGGTGCCGGGATGGCACCCGCCGCGGCGTAGAGCAGCCGGCCGCGCGCCCAGCCCTCCCCGCCCCAGGGCGTCGCCTGCCAGGCAAGGTGCGCACAGCCGAGCAGCCCGGCGATGCCCGCGGCCTGCAGCAGGCGCGGCAGGATCACGACGCGCCCCGGCGTGCCACGGCGGCGTCCAGCGTGTTCTCCAGCAGGCAGGCGATGGTCATGGGTCCGACGCCGCCCGGCACCGGCGTGAGGGCGCCGGCGACCGCGGCGGCTTCGGCGAAGGCCACGTCGCCGGCGAGCCTGCCGTCCGGCAGGCGATTGATGCCGACATCGACCACCACCGCACCCGGCGCGATCCAGTCGCCGCGCACCATCTCCGGCCGGCCGACGGCGGCGACGAGCACCTCCGCCCGGCGACATTCGGCGGGCAGGTCCCTGGTGCGGGAATGGGCGATCGTCACGGTGCAGTCGGCCGCCAGCAGCAGTTGCGCCATCGGCCGCCCGACGATCTGCGACCGGCCCAGCACCACCGCCCGCGCCCCGCGCAGCATCACGCCGGCCTCGGCGAGGATGTGCATCACGCCGCGCGGCGTGCAGGGCACCAGCCCCGGCTGGCCGGCGGCCAGGCGCCCGGCGTTCAGCGGATGGAAGCCGTCCACGTCCTTCGCCGGATCGACCGCGGCGATCGCGGCCTCAGGGTGGATATGCGCTGGCAGCGGCAGCTGCACCAGGATGCCGTCCACCCCCGGATCCGCATTCAGCGCGGCGATGGTCGCGAGCAGCTCCGGCTCGGTCGTCGCCTCCGGCAGGTGGATGGTGGCGCTGTCGAAGCCCGCCGCCGCCGCCGCCTTGTCCTTGTTGCGGACATAGACGCCGGAGGCGGGGTCATCCCCCACCCTGACGACGCGCAGGCCGGGACGGAAGGACAGGGTAGCGACACGTTCCGCGAGGCCGGCGCGGATGCGCGCGGCGATCGCCTTGCCGTCGAGGATTCGTGCGCTCATGCCAACGCCTCCAGTTTCGGGACGATCACGGCCGGGTCCCCGGCTACGCGGAGCGTCTTTTCCCGCGATGTGGCGCCCTGCGCCAGGGTCACCGCGGAGGCGGCGAGGCCGAGGCCTTCGGCCAGCATCTCGCAGGCCGCGCGGGTGGCGCGCCCGTCCTCCGGCGCCTCGGCCACCGCGATGGCCAGGCGCGGGCCGTCGGCGGCCGGCTTCGTGCCGCCAAGGCCCCGCCGCCGCGCCTTCGGCTGCACCTTCACCCGGACCAGCACCGCATCCGGTTCGACGCGCCAGAAGGCCATCAGTAGGCGTAGAGCCCGAAGATCGGCGCGATGCTGGTGGCGAGCAGGATGCGCAGCGCCTGCAGCGCCAGGATCAGCACGAGGGGCGAGAGGTCGATGCCGCCAAGGTCGGGCAGGTAGCGCCGGATTGGACGCAGGCCCGGCTCGGTCACCCGATAGAAGAAGTCCGCCACCGACCAGACTGCCCGGTTGCGCGTGTCGAGCACGTTGAAGGCGATCAGCAGCGAGAGCACCGCGGCGATGATCAGCGCCCAGACATAGAGGTTGATCGCCGTATCCAGCAGCCAGAACAACGCGCGCATGGGGCCTCCTGCGAAGTCCCGGGAACCTAGTGGCCGGGCCCTGGCCGGGCAAGGCGCGCGCAAGGCGGGTTGACTTCCCCTGCGGGCTGGGGCACTCAGCGCGCCTCGCGCGGGTTGGGGCTGTAGCTCAGTTGGGAGAGCGCCTCGTTCGCAATGAGGAGGTCAGGGGTTCGATTCCCCTCAGCTCCACCACCGCCCGCGGGAATTCCTGACAACGGTGCCCGGCCCGCGGCGGGGTGCCGTCGCCACGCATCCGTGCCCTGCCCGCCGGCCGCCGAACCGCTGCGCCGCAGGCGCCGGGGATGCACCCCCCGGCGCCCGCCGTCGGGGCTCACCCGTTCTTCATGTAGTCGATCAGTTCGTACCGCTTGCCCAGCAGCTTCGTGTAGAAGGCCATCGGGTAGAAGCTGTGGGTGAACCAGTCGCGGAACTTCGACTTCGAGGAGAAGGCGAAGGACCCGTAGTTCGGGTCGAAGAAGGCACAACCGGTATCGTCGCTGGTGAAGGCCATCGCATGGCCGCCCACGCTCCCCCAGATGCCGATCATCCGCCAGCGCCGACCCCCGCCGCGCGGGTCACAGAGGTCACGCGCGATCAGGTGCTTGATCTTGTCGCCGCCGTTGCTGTCGCCCTTGCCCCAGTCGTTGCCGGCGCCCGGCACCGGCACCAGGCCGTTCGAGAGCAGGAAGTTCTGGGTCGCCTTGTCCTGGTCCTGTCCGCCGCGCGCGATGCGCCCGGAGGGGGAATCATCCACCATCCGCGACGGGCGCATGCTCTCCCCGATGATGAAGAGCTGCATCAGCAGCCTGATCTTGCTCGCGTCGATGCCGCCGCCGCTGCCGGCGGAAAGCCAGGCCTGCAGGGTGCGCCCGCGCGAGTTCTCGACGATCCAGCGCGCGGACAGCATCTCGCAGATGCCGTCCTTGGTCGTCTTGTCGGTGCCGATGATGTCGGCGACCGGATTCGTCATCTGGGAGAAGGCGAAGGTGCAATTGCCGCCATAGCCCTTGGCACTGCCCTGCACCGCCCTGACGCGGGCGGCGATGATGCTGTTCAGGATATCCATTCTGCGACCTCTGTTCGGATGTCGGCCCGTCGGCCCGATCGGCGTTGCTCCGCGCTTCCCGGCCGGACGGGCAACGAACCGCGGTGCGAGGCAATCCCAGTGCCACGCGGTTCCTTCCTGGAATGTGCGTTTCGTCCTAGCTTCGGCCCGACAAGGGGGAGCACTGTCACATGTCCGACCTGCCGCACGGCCTGCCAGGTCACCAGACCGCCCTGGTCATGCGCGCCATGGCGCGCCACTGGTGGACCTTCGCGCTGCGGGGCGCAGCGGCGATCCTCTTCGCCGTGCTGACCATGCTGAACCCCGGGCTGAGCCTGTTCGTCCTGCTCGCCTTCCTGGCCGCCTGGCTGGCCGTGGACGGCGTCGCCACCATCGCCCAGGCCGTCAGCGGCAAGGGACCGCACGGCGCCTGGACCTGGATCGACGGGCTGCTGTCGATCGCGGCCGCCATCGCCCTGGTCCTGGCACCGGGCATCTCGCTCTTCCTGCTGGTGCTGATGGCCGGCGCCTTCGCGGTGGCGGCGGGCGTGGTCCGCCTGGTGCTTGCCTTCCGCGCCTCGAACGTGCTGCTCGGGCTGTTCGGCGCCGTCACGATGCTGTTCGGCGCGGTGCTGCTCGCCCATCCGGGGGCCGGGCTGCTGGCGATCGCCTGGATCATCGCCATCGAGGCGATGGTGATGGGCGCGATCCTGCTCGCCCTCGGCTTCCGCCTCCGCCGCCTCAACCGGGAAGCGCCGGCTCCCTGACCATCAGCAGCACGGCGGCGGCGACGTGCAGCGCCGCCATGCCCAGGGACAGCATGCGCCGCAGCGGCGGCCACCAGGCGGGCGCGAAGCCCTCGCGCAGCAGCCTGGCATCCGTCGGCGGCAGCATGGCGAACAGCACGGCGAGCAGCAGCAGCGCCGTCGCCTGCGGCAGCAGCAGCGCCGGCCAGGCGACGAGCGGCGGCACCGCCGAGGCGACGAGGATCCTCTGCCGCGCCGCCCCTTCCGCGCGCGCCGCCGCGATCCCCCACCAGGTGCCCCCGGCGAAGCTCGCGATCACCCCGCCATAGGCGATCCCCGCCCCCGCCGCCGCGGCTGCCGCC
>JAFADX010000270.1 GCA_023424475.1 Pseudomonadota bacterium | reverse complement strand
CCGCGACGCCGCCCGGCAGTCCCGCGGCGCGGCAGGCGGCCAGGGCGGCGGGGTTGGCGTCCTCGTGGTCAGACAGGAAGGCGTCGTCGTGGAAGACGATGCCGGCGAAGGATGCGTGCTTGGCGAGATCCTCGTAGAGAGCGAGGATCCAGTCCCGCGCGCGCGGGCTGAAGGGCGAGAGGCGGCGATACTGCTCCGGATCGGGTGCCGCCGCGCCGCCGCGCTCGGACAGCACCAGCTCGGCATCCCCGCCGAGCCGGAAGCCGAGCACCGGCATCCAGGCGAAGACCTGCACCCCGGCCCGCGAGGCGAGCTGCCAGGCGACCCGGTTGAAGAGGTCGGCGCGCATCGGCAGGTGCCGGTTGGGGAAGTACATCGCGCCGGCCACGCCATCCCCGTCCGGGTCGGCGAAGGCCTGCAGGTAGACATGCGAGGGGCCGAGCGTCGCCACCCGCTCGACCAGCGCATCGAGGTTGCGCGCCGCCTGCGCGGCATCCTCGTCGTGCACGGCGTCGAGGTCGATGTGCAGCACGCGCTCGCGCACCGGCTCGTCGAAGCGCATCATGCGGGCGAGGTCCGCGACGCGCGGGTCGCCCATGGTCAGCAGCCGCCCGACGGCGCCGAGCCGCCCGGTATGCGCCGGCTCGGGATCCAGCGTCATCGCCACCGGCATCCCGAGGCGGCGGGCGATGCCCACGGCTTCGAGGTTGTAGCGCCCATAGGGCCAGACCATGACGCGCGGCCGGCGGCCGAGGCGGCTCCCGATGATGCCGCTGGCCCGCGCCAGGTCGGATTCGATGCGCCGCGTCCAGACCGCGTCGGTCTCGTAGGTTCCGCCGCGCGCGTCCCAGATCCGCGTCACCAGCGCGGGCTGCACGTTGCCCTGCGGATTGGCCGGCACGCCGTGGTGCAGGTCATGGGTATGGGAGGCGAACTCGCAGAACCCGCTCGCCTGCATCTCGCGCGCCTGCGCCCAGCTCATCAGCGTGCTGCGCGGCGTGGCCTGGCCGCCGTAGTCGAAGGTGCCGGCGGCCGGGGTCTCCATCCATGCGGTCACCAGGGCGAAGACGCTCGGCGCGCGGAAGGCGCGCAGCAGCGGGAAGACGCGCGTGTAGTAGTCGTCGTAGCCGTCGTCGAAGCTCAGCAGCACGGATTTCTCCGGCAGCGGCCGGCGCCCGTCGCGGGCGGCGAGCAATTCGTCCACGCGCGCGAAATGCCAGCCGTCGTGCCGCAGGAAGGAGAGGTGCTGGACGAGTTCGCTCTCGGAGATCGAATAGAACCGGCCGCGCCCGTCCTCCCCGATCTCGTGATACGCGATGGCGACGAAACGCCCGGGGCCCGGCCGCGCGCGCGAGCCGCGCGGCAGCGCCATGGCGCCGGCCAGGGAGAAGGCGCCGCGGCGGGTCAGGGGAAGGAACCGCATCAGAACCTCCACCGCAGCCCGCCGACGACCGAGCCGGAATCCTGCGCCTGACCGTCATAGTCCCGCCGCACCCAGCCCGCGCCGTAGACCACCGAAAGCGTGTCGCCCAGCGCCTGCTCGTTTTCCCATCGCGCGGCGACGAGGGGCGACCAGCCGAAATTCTCCTGCCAGTAGCCGCCGCCGGTGAGGATGAGGCGCACGCGCAGGTCGCGCTCGTATCGCTTCCAGGCGATCCAGGTGAACGCCGCGGTCGCCGCCGCCTCGAGGTCGCGCTCCGGGCTGAAATAGGGCACGTCCTGGCGGCTGTTCGAGGACGCGTAGACATAGGGCTGCAGGTCGAGCTTCCAGTCCGGCAGGTTCATGACGCGCTCCTGCCAGCGCGCGAAGCCGATCAGCCGCGTGTTGTCGTCGGAGAACTGCATGACGCGGAAATCGGCGGCGGCCTCGCGCAGGTCCGACTGCCGCCAGGTGGCGCCGAGCCGCGCCGAATCGGCATGGATGCCGGCGCGCAGCGCGGTGAGCGGCGTGTCGGCCGCGGTCAGCTCGCCGCCGCCCTGGATGACCCAGTGGTCCGAGAGGCGCAGCGTGGCATCGACGAAGGCGCCCGCGCGGTTTACCCCCTCCCAGTCCCCGGAGACGCCGCCGGTGACCACGAGGTCCGGCGAGCGCCATTCGAGGCCGGCGACGGCGCGGTAGGTCGTCAGCCGGCCGTTCGTCGTATCCCCGGTGCGCAGCAGCGCGCCGCCGAAGGCGCGCCAGTTCTCGGCGACCGGCCGCGAATAGAGCCGCACGCCGACATCGAGTTCGGGATCCTGCGACCCGCGTTCGAGGCCGCCGCGCACCGTCGCTTCCAGTTCCCGCATGTCGTGGATGGCAAGGCGGCGCTGCAGGCGGCGCACCGCTCCATTCTCGGGATACTCCGCGCCGAGGGTGCCGATCTCCCTCCGCGCATCGGCGTAGCGGCGGCGATCGAACAGGGCTTCCGCATGCCCGATGCGCAGGTCGGGATCGTCGGGCGCATTGGTCAGCGCGGTTTCGTATTCCTCGAGCGACTGCTCCGGCCAACCGCGCAGCCGCCAGACATCGCCGCGCAGGGCCCGCAGCGAGGCATTCATCGGCGCCGCCGAGGCCAGCGGCTCGACCGCCGCTTCCGCCCCGGCCAGGTCGTCGCCCCACATGCGCCAGAGGATGCCGGCGGTATCGGCCTGCAGGCGGTCCCATTCCGCGGCGGGCGGCTCCGGCCCGCGCAGCCGGCGCCAGGCCGGGATATCGCGGTCGAGGCGATCGACCACCGCGCGCGCCTCCTCCCAGCGCCGCTGCTCCGACAATGCGTAGAACAGCCCGAGCGAGGGCTGCAGGGCGCCCGGGTCGGCGGCCAGGGCCGCGCGGTATTCGGCCTCGGCCTCCTCGGGCCGGCGCTGGCTGAGCAGCGCGTCGCCCACCGCCTCCCGCGCATAGGGCGGCAATTCGCCGGCCTCGCGCAGCGATTGCGCCTCGGCCACCACC
>JAFADX010000011.1 GCA_023424475.1 Pseudomonadota bacterium | reverse complement strand
GTCGCACGGCGGCCGCGCGCCGCGGCGGGCCGCCCGGGGATACCGGCGATGGTGCCGGTCAGGCGCACGCCGCGGCCGCCCTGCACCAGCAGCCCGCCGGCATCGATGGCGCCGCCCGCAGACCCGGCCTGGCCGAGGTCGATCCGCACATCCGCCGTCCGCGCATCGAGCCCGCCGAAGGTCACGGTCGGGCTGACGATCCACAGCGCATTGCCCGTCTGCGCGGTGCCGGTGAGTTGGGCAAGTTCGCTCGCCAGCACCAGGATGTCGCCGCCGGCGGCGGCGAGGCCGTTCAGCGTCACCTGCGGCGCCTGCAGCAGCAGCGAGCCGCTGCGCGCGATGGCGGAGAAGCCGTTCACCGCGAGCGCTGTATCCGCCAGCAGCATGGTCGTGCCGCCGGTGACCGTGCCATCCACCTGCAGCGCGCCGCCGAGGACCTGGATGGTAAGCGTGCCGCCGGCAGTGACGGTGTTGCCGCCCGGAACCGTCAGCAGCGGCCCCTGGGTCAGCAGGGTGAAATCTCCGCCGGCGTCGAAGCCGGCCAGGACCGGCACGGCATTGCCCGCATTGGCAAGCAGCGTGGTGCCGCCCGAGGCGCCGCTCAGCGACCCCACGATGAGGTTCGCCGTGGCGTCCTGCGTGATGCCGGCAAGGCTGCGCAGGTCGAGCATGGCCGGCACCGTCAGCGTCTCGGCGATGCTGAGGCCGTTCGCGGTCGTCGTCATCACCCCGTCGAAGGTCGTCGCGCCCAGGCGCAGCGACTGGAAGGTCATCTGCGACAGCGCGTCGGGCGTGATGCTGAAGACGCCGGCGACCGGCGTCGCCACCGGCACGCGCATGCCGGTCGGGCTGAAGGGCGCGATCTCGATCAGGTTCGCGATCGCGCCGGCCCCGGCCCCGACTTCCAGGGCGCCGGCGCGGAACGAGATGCGGCCGGTGTCCGCCGGCGTCGTCAGTTCGGCGCCCTCATTGAACTGGATCGTGCCCGCGGTGCGCAGCCCGATGGTGGCCGCGGTGCCCATGGTCTCGTTGTTCGGCCCGGTCGAGATCAGGAGGTCGTTCGCCCCGTTGTCGAGCACGAAGTTCCCGGCTGCCTCGAGGTTGCCGAGCACGCCGACCGCGTTGGCCGCGCTGGAGAGCAGCGCATCGCCGCCCGAGCGGACATCGAGGTAGCCGGTGGCGATGCCGCCGCCGGTCTGGGTGATCCCCCCCGTCCCTGCCCCGAGCTGGACGATGGTGAAGATGTCGGTGCCGAGGGTGCTGACATTGCCCGCGAGCGTCAGCGCGCCGGGCTGGGAGAAATCCGGGAACCCCTCGCCATCGGCCGCGGCGGCGAGCGTGATGTAGCTGCCGCTCTGGCCCTGGACGGTCACGCTGCCCGCCGACGTCACGTCGAGGTTGCCGGTCGCGGTCAGGGACGCCAGGGCGAAGCCTTCGTTGGTCGTCGCCTCGACCGGCGCCGCGACGGTGAGGTTGCCGCCGACGACGCTGATCCCGAGCAGGGCGAAGCCGCCGCCGTTGTCCACCGTCACCGGCCCGGTGATGGCCAGGTCGGTGGTGTTGCGCAGACTGAGCGTATCGCCCGCCGTCATCCCCGCGACGGCGGCGATCCGGTTGTCGCCGAGCAGGTTGACCGCGGCGCCGGTGTCCACGACCAGTTCCGACGCCTCGATCACCGAGGGCGAATCCTGCGTCACACCGTCCTGCGGCGTGAGCGTGAGGCGCCCCCCCACCTGCACCAGGCCGGAGACGGTCAGCGGCGTTCCGGCGCCGTCGACGGCGCCGCTGCGGAGCAGGAAGTCGCCGGCCACGTCCGAATCGGCCAGGACGTTCACCTGGTTGCCCGGCACGGTATCCATGGGCACGAAGTCGAGGGTCGCGTTGCCCCCGCTCCGGACCGTGAGGGTGCCCGCCCGGATCGGCGCGGTCTGGGTGATGCCGCCGGCGCCGGCCTGCAGGTCGAGCACCTCGTCCGTCGACAGCGCGAAGCCGTCGGTCCTCTGGCCGCCGTCGATCCGGATCGCGTTGCCGGCCGCGATCGAGAGTCCCGCGCCGCCCGTCACGTCCCTCAGGGCCGTGTTGCCCTCGAGGACCACGGTTCCGGTCTGCGCCGTCAGGCTGATGCCCTGGTAGCCGTCGATGACCGTGTCGATCGTGATGCTGCCCTGGGCGACGGCGCTGATCGCGCCGCCGAAGCCGACGAACTGGCCCGCGTCGATCGCGATGTCGCCCGTGCGGGCGAAGAGGTCGAGCGCGCCGCCGGTCTGGATCGTCGAATGGATGGACAGGCTGCGCCCCGCGTCCAGCGTCAGCGCGCCATCGGCGATGATGGTCGAGTTGACGACGATGTCCCGCCCGGCATCCAGGGCGAGGCCGCCGCCCGTGCGGTTGATGGCCGCATTGACGGTGATGTCGTTGCTCGCCTCGAGGATGACGTCGCCGGCCAGCCCCTCGAACTGGGAGGGATAGAGCCAGGCCTGGTCCGGCGGGTCGGCCGCGCCGAGCACGTTGCCGGTCAGGCTCGCCTGCTCGGCCCCGTCCAGCGTGTCGCCCTCGGCGATGATGGTCAGGTCGACGGGATCGATCAGGATGGTGCCCGGCGCGCCGGACGGCGCGCTGGTGTCGACGAGGCCGAGCAGCGTCAGGCCGCCCTGGCCCGAGATCTCGACGAAGCCGCCGTCGCCGCCCTGGGGACCGCCGCGCGCGGAAATGGTCCCGGCATGGGCCGTGTAGTCCTGCGAATTGACGATGACGGTGCCGCCCTGGCCACGCCCGGTCGCGTCGGCCCGCACCGTCGCGCCCGCCGCGATGCCGGTGCGGCGCGCCAGCCGCGGATTCGCCGAACCGCGCAGCGTGGTGCCGACCGCGACC
>JAFADX010000178.1 GCA_023424475.1 Pseudomonadota bacterium | reverse complement strand
GTGCAGGGGCTGTCGCTCCGGCTGGCCGCCGCCTGGGGGCGGCAGCGGGATGCGCGGGCGGCGGCGCCGGCCCTCGCGCGGCTGTCGCCGGCACCCGTGCAGGCGCTGGTGCGGCAGAAGCGCGCGGTGCTGGAGGGTCTTTCCGCGCGGCTCGAAAGCGCGTCCTACCAATCCGTTCTCGCACGCGGCTTCGCCCTGGTGCGCGATGCGGAAGGGCATGCGGTGACGGCGGCGAAAGGCATCGCGCCGGGGCAGGCGCTGCGGCTGACCTTCGCGGATGGGGAGGTGCGGGCCCAGGCCGAGGGCGCGGCGCCGCGGCGCAAGGGCAGGGCACCGGAACAGGGATCGTTGCTGTGAAGGCTTCGCATGACCGGAGAGGGGCCTTGCCTCTCTCCGGACCTCTCCCCGCCAAAGGCCGAAAGGCCTTTGGAAACCGGGATTCAGGTGACGGTTCCCACAGGCCTTTCGGCCTTTGGCGCGGAGGTGTGGAGGGGCAGCGCCCCTCCATGGTCGCGCGCCGTGCCGTTCTGGCCGCCCCCGCCCTGCTGCTCGCCCGCCCCGCGGCGGCCGCCGTCACGCTGACCCAGGATGGCCTGGCCCAGGGCGGCTTCGTCATCGGCCGCGGCGAGCCCGGCACGCGGGCCGCCCTCGATGGCCGCGCGCTGCGCGTCACCATGGACGGCATCTTCGTCTTCGGTTTCGGCCGCGACCAGGGACCGCATGCGACGCTCGCCATCGCCCATGCCGACAATCGCCGCGAGAACCGCCGCCTGACCATCGCCCGCCGGCAATGGCGGGAACAGCGCATCAACGGCCTGCCGCCCGCGCAGGTGACGCCCGACCGGGAGACGCTGCAGCGCATCCTGCGCGAGCGCGAGAAGCTCGGCGCCGTGCGCGCGGTGGACAGCGCGCTGACCGGCTTCGCCGAGGGGTTCATCGCGCCAGCGCAGGGGCGGATCTCGGGTGTCTATGGCAGCCGGCGCATCCTGAACGGCCAGCCGCGCCAGCCGCATTACGGGCTCGACTTCGCGGTGCCGGCGGGCACGCCGCTCAAGGCCGCAGCGGCGGGGCGGGTGACGCTCGCCGACCGGTTCCACTTCTTCGGCAACCTGGTCGTGATCGACCACGGGCACGGGGTGAACACGCTCTATGCGCATCTTTCGGCGATCGAGGTGCGGGAAGGGCAGATGGTCGCGAAGGGGGAGCGCGTGGCGCTGTCCGGCGCGACCGGGCGGGTGACGGGGCCGCACCTGCATTTCTCGCTGTCCTGGTTCCAGACCTTCCTCGACCCGCAGCCGGTGGTGATGCCCGCATGAGCACCTCCCTCGCCTGGGATGAACGCTATGCCGGCGGCGGCTTCCAGTTCGGGGAGATACCGAACCTCTATCTGCTTTCGCAGGCGCATCGGTTGCGGCCGGGCATGCGCGGGCTGGCGGTGGGCGACGGGGAAGGGCGCAACGGGGTCTGGCTCGCCGGCCAGGGGCTGGCGACGACATCGGTGGATTGGTCGGGCGTCGGCCTGGCCAAGGCGGCGGCCTTGGCGGAACGGCAGAGCGTGCCGCTGTGCACGGTGACCGCCGACCTGTCGGCCTGGGACTGGCCCGAGGCCGGCTTCGACCTGATCGCCTGGATCTTCGTCCATCTGCCGCCGGCCGACCGGGCGGCTGCCTGCGCCGGCGCGATGCGCGCGCTCGCGCCTGGCGGGCTGCTGGTGATGGAATGCTTCACGCCGGCGCAGGAAGGCCGGCGCAGCGGCGGGCCGAAGGACGTTTCGCTGCTCTGGTCGCGCGCGCTGGTGGAAAGGCACTTCGCGGGGCTCGAAGTGGTGGAGCTGCTGGAAGGGACGGTGGCGCTGGATGAAGGGCCACGGCACCAGGGGCTGGCGGAAGTGGTGCGGGCCGTCCTTCGCCGCTGAAGGGTGGTCCGGCGGGCCTGGACCTCCCTGAGCCGGACTCAAATTCCTGCCCGGTGATGCGCGCCGCCGGTGAAACCGGCCTCAAATCGGTGTCACCCGATCGAGGATCGCGGTCGATTGCGATGCGATGAGCAGCGACCCGCCGCCATGCCGGCGGGATGGGCCGGCAGCGAAGCCGTTTCACGATGGATGCGCTGCTTTGCAGCATGCGTCATCACGATTTGTGGAACACGATACCGTGCGGTTTCCGCTGGTTGCGTCGGTTTTGTTGTGCATGATCAATTTTCTCGTGACGTAGCGGGGGCACACGTGTCGGTTGCCATGCGGGATATCCCCTTCGCCTGGCTGGAAGAGAGGCTGCTTCTCGCTGCTCAACCTGTCGTTGCGATCAGCGGCGATACCGCCGTCCTGATCGGCGAACAGGCACAACTCACGGTATCCTTCGACAACCAGCCCGACGGCACGTCCGGCGGGGACGTCGGATACGCGCCGTATGTGGACCTCGTGCTGCCCCAGAACGGGGCCGACGGCGCCGGCGTCGGCAGCACGCCGCCGAACGAGAACGACGGCGTCACCTTCGTGTCGGCGACCTATCTCGGCCACGCGGTCGATGCGACGGTCATCGAGTTCGACGAGAACGGGCAGGCGGTCCATCCCTTCGCGAGGGACGCCTCGGGCAATCTGAGGGTGGTCAACGCGGCCGACTACGGCGCCGCGGCGGGCGACCAGCTTGTGGTCCTGCGCCTGCCGTTCGGGTCCTTCGTGCCGGATCAGCCTGCGGCCGACATCCAGGTGACGGTGCAGGTTTCGAACCTTGCCGATGTGGGAGCCCCCCTGCCCGTCTCCGCGGTGGGCGGCTTCGCGTTCGGGCGCGACGCCTCGGACAATCCGACGACCGATGCACCGGTGGTCGGTCCCACGGCGTCCACGACCATCACGCCCGAGGTCATGCACCTGGAGAAGGTCTACAACGGACCCGAGGGCGAGACGACGACGGGGCCGAACTTCCCGCGCAGCTTCACGATCAGCCTCGACGTCGCGACGGGCCAGACGCTGACGAATGCCAGCCTGACCGACACTCTGCCGGACGGCATCGTCGTGGTCGGCACGCCGACGCTTTCCGGTCTGCCCGGCACGGCCGCCTACGATCCGGCGACGCATACCGTCACGGCCTTGCTCGACGGGAGCGTGACCGGCGTGGACGGCGTGGACGCCACGCTGACGATCAGCTTCTACGTCGGCGAGTTTCTGGCGCCCGGCGATCCCGCGGCGCCGGTGCTCGATCCGCAGACGGGCGAATCCCGAACGCTCGAGAACAATGTCAGCGGCCAGGCCGACTGGACGCCGATCGATACGCGCGACCCGACCGAGACGGTCACGGTCGATGAACCCGGCCCCGAGGCGACCGTCGTCGCGCGCAGCATCGCGACCCAGAAGACGCAGGCGATCCTGGTCGACGCCAATGCCTCCGGCCTCGGGCCCGGCGATACCCTGCGCTATACGATCGACGTCCAGATCTCCGACTATTTCGAGTTCCAGGACCTGGTGGTGGACGACCGCCTGTCGGACGGACAGGCCTATGTCGACGGCAGCGCGACGCTCGTCGTGTCGGAGAACGGGTCGCCGCTTGGATCCGGTGCCTTCACGGCGCCGAACATCGTGGTCGTCCGCGATCCGGTGACGGGTGCGACGACCTTCCGTTTCCTCGTCTCGGACCAGCTTCTCGCCAATGGTGCCGATGGCCTGCTGACCGGGGGCGAACTCGCCGGATCCGCCACGACGCTGAGGATCGTCTACGACGTCACGGTCGAGACGAGCTTCCTCGCGGACGGCAGCCCCGTCGGCCAGGGCGATTCCCTGTCGAACGGCGCATCGATCGGGGGCGAGGTGGTCGATGGCGGCGTGCCGACCGGCAATACGCCGGACGACACCACCTCCAGCAGCGGGACGATAGCCACCGGCGTGGTCTCGAAGGAGATCTACGCGATCAATGGCGTCTTCGTGGCGCCGGGCGCGGATGTCGAGATCGGCGCCGGCGACCTCGTGACCTTCCGGCTGACCTACGACCTGCCGCAGTCGCTCGCCGACGACCTGGTCCTGACCGATTACCTGCCACTGCCGATCTTCGATGCCACGGGCCTTGCGCTGACCATCGACGGCACGGTCAGCGCGGATGCGCCGGGTGAGAACCTCGTGAAATGGGGTCCCGACGCGGGGGCCTTCGTCGCCCTGCTGTCGCAGATGCCCGTGCTGTCGGTCAACGCCGCGGCGAACAGCTTCACCATCCAGTTCCAGGACCTGCATCCGGGCACGCCCACCGCGACGACGGCCGATATCCTCTTCACCGTCAGGGTGGAGGACGCCCCCTTCGGCGACGGCCTGATCATGACCAACCAGGTCCGGGCGACCGAACTGACGAGCGGCGGCGAGGTGCTGGCCGAGGGGGTGGATATCCGGCAGCTCACGCTGACCGAGCCCGAGCTCCGCATCACCAAGGGCATCGTCGCGACCGACAATCCGGACGGTGCCTTCAATCCGGGCGTCGTCGGTCCCGTCGCCTTCTCCGCGCCCGGTTCCTCCGGCGTCCGCTTCACCGGCACGATCGACAGCACGAATCTCGCCGCCATGCCGGTGGACAGCAACCTGCGTGACCTGGACGCCGGCGATCGGGTGACCTTCGCCGTCATCATCGAGAACCGCGGCAGCGGCATCAACGGCGCCTTCGACATCCAGCTGGTGGACGCTCATCCGAGCGGCTACATCATTCCCGCGCCTGCGCTGAACCTCCAGGTCACCGACGGCGCCGGCAATCCGCTGGACTACATCGTGGTCCTGGACGGCAAGGGCGGCGGAAGGCTGGAACTCGTCGACCCGGCAGGCACCGGCAAGGGCGCCCTTGCGCCCTATTCGCCGACCGGCGGGGCCAACATTGCCGTCATCACCTACGATCTCATCCTCTCGGACCTCGTCGAGGCGCGGTCGGTGCAGTCGAACCTCGCCGAGATCGACCACTATGCCGCGGTCGAAGGCGGGGTCGACCGGGTCCCGACCACCACGGAGCAGACGACCGATACCGCTGCGGTGACGATCGTCGACCCGTCGATCGAGAAGACCATCGTCTCCACCTCCCTCGGCGAGACGGGCAGTTCGGCGGACAACCCTGCCTTCCCCGACCTGAACGTTGGGGAGACGATCACCTTCGACCTGACGGTGACCCTCCATGAAGGTCGCATCCAGGGCTTCGTCGTCGAGGACCGGCTGCCGGTCTCGCCGGGGCGCCTCGACTATGTCAGCGCGAGCCTTGTCTCGATCGGCGCGAACATCTTCGGCGCGGACGGCACGGGACTCGTCACCGGCCCGCTCGGAGCGCCGGACATCACGGTGGTGGGTAACACCGTCTTCTTCACCTTCCAGGGCGACATCATCAATACCCCCGACAACGTGGTGAACGCCGGCGACCAGATCGTCGTGCGCGTCACCGCGATCGCCGCGGATGTCCTCGGCAACGCGCCCGGCACCGACCTCGTCAACACCGGCGTGCTGCGCTTCACGGCCAGTGGGCAGGACGTAACCATCACCGACACCGCGACGGCGGAGATGGTGGGCCCGGCCTTCGGCCTGACCAAGGTCGCCGATGTCGAGTTCGTGGAGGGCAACGACATCGTCACCTACACGGTGACACTGGCGCCGCTGTCCTCGAACACGGCCGGCCCGGTCTTCGATGCGGTACTGTCGGATCCGTTGCTGCCCGGCTTCCTGACCCTCGTCGCCGGCAGCGCGACGCTGCTGACCGGCCCCGCGGGCGGCGCGACCATCAGCGAGGCCGGCGGCGTCATCACCGTGACCGCGCCGGTCATCATGCCCGGCGAGACCATCGTCCTCACCTACCAGGCACTCGTGTCGCCGACCGTCATCACCGGCACCACCCTCCCCAACACCGTGACCGGGAACGCGGACAGCTACCCCGGAACGAATCAGCCGGACGTCCAACGCCCCTACACGCTGTCCGCGACGGAGTCCGTGCAGGTGCCGGGCCCTGGCGTGGCCAAGACGGTGTCGGAGGTCGACACTAGCCTGCCAGAGACGGGCAGCGACCGCTTCGACTCGGCGCGGCCCGACCTCGCGATCGGCGAGGAGGTGACCTACCGCATCGTCGTCGTCCTGCCGGAGGCGATCAGCCAGATCGTCACCTTCGCCGACTACCTGCCGATCTCGACCGACGCAGCCGGCACCGAAGGCGTGTTCCAGCTTCTCGATGCCGAGGTCGTGCGCGTCGGTAGCAACATCCAGGGCTTCGACCCCGGCACCGCGTCCCTCGAGGACCGCGACAGCGACAGCATCATCGACTCCATCGTGCTGCCGGTCGGCACGCTCATCAATACGCCGGACGGCGTCTTCGACGAGAATGACGAGATCGAGTTCGCGGTCACGGCGCGCGTCGTCAACGATCCCGCGAACCGCGCCGGCAATGCCCCGGTCAACACGACTGTCGTCACCTTCGATGCGGGCGGCGTCATCAGCTCCGTTACCGACACGGCCCAGGTGGATACCGTCGAACCGACCCTGAGCGTGGAGAAGACGGCGAGCGCCACGACGGGCGATGGCGGCGACAGGGTCGCCTACACGGTCACCATGCGCGTGCCGGGCTTCCAGGACGGCCCGGCCTACGACGTGGTGATGGTCGATACCATTCCGGACGGCATGGACATCGACCCCCTCACTCTGGCCTTCCTGGGCACGCCGCCGCCCGGCGGCGCGCTGGCCTACGATCCGGGGACGCGCTCGATCACCGTGACGGTGCCGCTGATGACATTCGAGAGCGGGCTCGTCAGCATCGGCTACCAGGTGGTCGTCGCCAATTCGGTCCGGCCGGACCAGGTGCTGGCCAATGTCGCCTCGGCGACCTTCGACAGCCATCCCGACGATCCGGGGGATGCGTATCAGCGCGACTACGGGCCGGTCACCGACAACGAAGTGTTCACGATCAACAGACCCTTCGTGACCAAGACGATCTCGAGCACCGACATCGCATCGACGCAGCTCGCCCAGTTCTCCCCGGTGCTCCAGGATGTCGCGATCGGCGAGACGGTCACCTACCTGGTCGCCGTCGTCATGCCCGAGGTGACGACGAACCTCGTGCTGACCGATCTGCTGCCGGTCGACGCGCCGGGCGGCGGCGTCATGGAATGGATCGGCAGCCGCGTCGTGTCGATCGGCGAGAACCTCGTCCTGACGCCTCCCTCGGGCCAGGGCGGCCCCTCACCGGGAGATCAGGGCGCGATTTCCGACCGCGACGGGGACGACATCCCTGACACGATGGTATGGGATTTCGGCCTGGTCACGAATGTCGCGGACAATGTCCGCTCGCAGGCCGACGTCATCCTCGTCGAGGTCGTCGCCCGGGTGCCGAATAGGGAGGCCAACCAGGCGGGCGATCAACTCACCAATACCGGGCAGGTCGAGTACGCCAGGGCGGACGGATCCACCGGCATCCTTACCGGCACCGCGACGGTCGAGATCGTGGCGCCCGAACTTCTGGTCGACAAATCCACGGACATCGCGACCGGGGATGCCGGCGACGTCGTGACCTACACCGTCACGATCACGCACGATCAGCTCGCCTCGGCCTCCGATGGCTACAATCTCGTCCTCTCCGACGTGCTGGCACCGGGGCTGCAGCTCATTGCGGGCAGCGTGACCGCAACGCTGACGAACTCGATCGGCAGCCCTGTCATCCGCATGGGCAACACGGCGGGCGACACGCGGGTGGAGGTCGGCCTCGACCAGCTCTCGCAGCTCGCCATCGGCCAGGACGGCGTCCTCACCATCACCTATCAGGCGCGGCTCACGGGGGAGGTCCGCAACGGCGATGTCCTGATCAACACGGCGGCCCTCACCTGGCAGAGCGCGCCCATCGGCTTCCCCGAGGCGCGGCCCGACCAATCCAGCGACGATGCGACCGTCACCGTCGTCTTCCCGGTGGCGATCGACAAGTCGGTCGTCGATACCTCCCTGCCCGAGACGGCGGCCGGCTTCTTCGACCCCGCCCTGCCGGACCTCGCGGTCGGCGAGACCGTGACCTACGAGATACGGGTCACGCTCGGCGAGGGCACCCAGCAGGTGCTGGTGCAGGACACGCTGCCGGAAGGGCTCGACTTCGTCGAGGGCAGCGTGGTGGCGATCGGCAGCGGCATCAGCAATACCGCCATCGGCGTGGGGGACGCGCCCGTCGTGGCCGGCGGGGTCGTGACCTTCGACTTCGGCAATGCGGTGGTCGATGCCGGCGACAACATCCTCGACGGCGGCGACGTCATCGTGCTGCGCGTGACCGCGCGCGTCGCCCCCGGCGTGAGCGCGGCCGGCGACGTCCTGACGAACAACGCGACCTTCACGAGCGATCAGGGCAGCCTTTCGGACGCCGCCCCGGTCGAGGTGGTGAAGCCTTCCGTCGACATCACCAAGACGGCCTCCGTCGCCTCGGGCGATGCGGGCGATCTCGTGACCTTCACCGTGGTGATCGCGCAAGGCGGCGCCGCGACCGCCCCGCTCTACGATCTGTCGGCCGAGGATATCCTGCCCGCCGGCTACGTGCTCGTGGCCGGCAGCGCGAGCGCGACGCGCGGCACGGTCGCGGAACTCGCCGGCACGACCATCCGCGTCACGCTCGACGGTGCGGCCCTCCTGCCCCAGGATGATCCCGCGACCGTCGGCATCGATGAATCCAGTATCGTCGTGACCTACAGCGCGCGGCTGGCCGACACGGTGCAGCCCGGGCAGGTGCTGGCGAACACGGCCACCTTCACGGGCGCCTCCGCCCCGGGCGGCGGGACGACGACCGAAGCCCATGCAGGGCAGGACGATGCGCAGGTCATGGTCCTCATGCCGGTCGCCCTCGACAAGCAGATCGTCGCGACCTCGCTTCCCGAGAGCACGACCGACCAGTTCGATCCGGCCCTGACCGACCTCGCGGTCGGAGAGACGGTGACCTATCGCCTCACCGCGACCCTGTCGGAGGGCACCCAGACCCTGGTCATCACGGATACGCTGCCCGCCGGTCTCGAGATCCTGTCCGCCAGCCTCTTTGCCGTGGGGGCG
Organism: Pseudomonadota bacterium; assembly: GCA_023424475.1. Taxonomy (GTDB): domain Bacteria; phylum Pseudomonadota; class Alphaproteobacteria; order Acetobacterales; family Acetobacteraceae; genus Neoroseomonas. The sequence continues at coordinate 9,455 of JAFADX010000178.1, read as the reverse complement.
GGGGTCACGGCCGGCACGCCGACCATCTCGGTTTCGGGCCAGGCCGTCACGTTCGACTTCGGGACCGTCGTCAACACCGGCAACAACGATGTGGCCGACGGCACCGTCGCGGTCGAGATCCTGGCCCGCGTTCTCGATGTGCCGGACAATGCGGCCGGCGTCACGCTGACCAACGCCGGTGCTGTCGTCATCGCCTCGCCGGATGACCCGCAGGCCGCGAACGGCACGGAGCAGGACGCGGCCAGCACCACCGCCGAAGTCGTCGAACCCGCACTCGTGATCGACAAGACGGCGCCGCCGGGCTTCGTCGCTGCCGGGGAGACGATCGATTACACGGTCACCCTTTCCCATGCCGCGGGATCGACGGCGGCCGCCTACGACATCGTGCTCGAGGACCTGCTGAGCGATCCCTACCTCGACCTCGTTGCCGGCAGCGTCACGGCCAGCACCGGCACCGTGGTCCTCGGCAATGGCGCGGGCGACGCGACGATCCGGGTCGAGGTCCCGGTGCTGGCGCTCGGCCAGGCGCTCACGGTCACCTTCACCGCCCGCGTCGCGGCGAATGTGCCGGGCGGCGTCACCCTGACCAACACGGCGACCGATACCTTCGACAGCGCCGGCGGCGACGGCGGCAGGCCGGATGGCGGATCGGACAGCACCGAGACGCCGGGCGCGCCGTCCCTGGCGAAGGAGATCGTCGCGACCTCCAACCCCGATACGGGCACCGACCAGTTCGACACCACGCTGCCCGACCTCGCAGTGGGGGAGACGCTGACCTACCAGCTGACCTTCACGCTGCCGCAGGGCACGACGGAGGACCTCGTCCTGTCCGATCTGCTGCCGGCCGCGCTGCAGCCGCTGGCCGCGCGCGTGACCTCCGTCGGGGGCGGGCTCGCCGCCGGTGCGCCGACCATCACGATCTCCGGCCAGAGCGTCACGCTCTCCTTCGGGACGGTGGTGAACGGGTCGGATGCCGCGGTCGGCCCCGAGGATGCGATCGTCATCGAGATCGACGCCCTGGTGCTCGATGCCGCCGGCGTATCGGCCGGCGACCGCATCGTGAACGACGCGTCCGCCACCTTCACCATCGGCGGGCGGGACGGAACGCTGGCGGTGAACGCGCCGGCGGAACTGGTCGAGCCGGTCCTCGACATCGTGAAGGAGGTCAGCCCGCCGGGCGGGGATGCCGGGGACGTCTTCACCTACACCGTCACCATCGCACACGGCGCGAATTCGACCGCGCCGGCCTATGACGTGGTGGTGACGGATGCGCTCGACCCGCGCCTGATTCCGGTCGACGTGACGACGACCTTCGGGACGGCCAGCATCGTGGGGAATGCGATCCGGCTCGACGTGCCGCGCCTCCTCGCGACCGATGCGCCGATCACGCTGACCTATCATGTGCGCTTCGCCGACAGCGTCGAACCCGGGCAGGCGATCGACAATACCGCTGCGCTGGGCTGGGACAGCAACCCGGGGCCTGGCGGCCGGCCCGGCGAGGATCAGGATTCGGCGACGGTCACCGTCGTCTTCGACCCCGACAGGGATATCGGCCTGATCAAGGAGATCGTCGCCACCTCCCTGCCCGAGACCGGCAGCGACCGCTTCGACCCTGCCCTGCCGGACCTCGCGGTCGGCGAGGTCGTGACCTACCGGCTCGTTGCGACGCTCTACGAGGGCACCCAGCACGTCGTCATCACCGACACCGTGCCGCTCGGCCTGCTGCCGCTCGACGGCGAGGCCTTCGTCGTTTCCACCGGCGCCGGGATCAGCGCCGGAACCGGCGGCATCCTGACGCCCACGGCCGTGATCTCCGGCCAGACCATCACCTTCGACTTCGGCACGCTGGTGAATGAAGGCGACAATGCGACCGACCTGCGGGACCGCATCGTCATCGACATCGCCGCCCGCGTTCTGGACGTGCCGATCAACGTCAACGGCCGCGAGGTGGTGAACAACGCGGTATTGACCGCGTCCTCGCCCAGCGCGCCCGACGTCCCTGGCGGTACCATCACGCGCGACGCGGAGGCCGCCGCCGAGATCGTGGTGCCGCGCTTCGTGCTCGACAAGGCGGTGGACCACACGGCGGGCGACGCCGGCGACGTCTTCACCTATACGCTGACGCTCTCGCCGGCGACGGGGACCGACGCGCCCGCCTACAACATCCTGATCGAGGACGCGCTCTCGCCCTTCCTGGTCGCCGTGCCGGGCAGCGTGACGACCAGCGCCGGCACCGCGACCCTGGCCGGCAACACGATCCGCATCGAGATCCCGGTCATGCTGCCGGACGCGGCACCCATCGTCATCACCTACCGGGCGGCCTTCTCGGACGCGGTCGAACCGGGCCAGGTCGTGCCGAACCTCGCCATGCTCGACTATTCCTCCGCGCCCGATCTCGGCCGCAACCTCAGCGACGATGCCGAGGCGTCGGTGCGCGGCGCCTTCGCCATCGCGCTGGACAAGCAGATCGTCGCGACATCCCTGCCCGAAACGGGCAGCGGCTACTTCGACCCGAGCCTGCCGGACCTCGCCGCGGGCGAGACCGCGACCTACCACCTGACGGCGACGATCTCCGAAGGCACGCAGCGGCTCGTGATCACGGACACCACGCCGGACGGGCTGGTGCCCGAGCAGGTGCGCGTCGTCTCGGTCGGCGCGGGCATCACTGCCGCGGCCCCGACCATCACGATCGAGGGCGGCCGCGTCACCGTCGATTTCGGGACGGTGGTGAACACCGGCGACAATGCCGGCGCCGACCAGGTCGTCATCGAGGTCGTGGCGCGGGCGAACGCCACGCCGGCGGCCGGCGCGGTCCTGGCGAACGATGCGGATGCGACGGTTTCCGCACCGACCGATCCCGGTGCCCCCGGCGGAACGCTCCTCGCGGCCGATACCGCGGCCGCAGAGGCCGTCGCCGCCGTGCTCGTGCTCGACAAGCAGGCGACGCCGGCCCTGGTCGGGCTCGGGGAGACCGTCACCTATACGCTGACCCTCTCGCACACGGCCGGCTCCACCGCGCCGGCCTATGACGTCGTGCTCTTCGACCCGCTCTCCGAGGCGTCGCTCGAGCTCATCTCCGGCACGGTCGTCGCGTCCACCGGCACCGTCGTGTTCGGCAATGGCAGCGGCGATACCGGCGTGCGCGTCACGGTGCCGATGCTGATGCCGGGACAGGTCCTGACCGTGACCTTCCAGGTGCGCGCGGCCGGCGTGCCGATCCCGGACGGCGTCGCGGTGAATACCTCCATCTTCGACAGCACGTCCGCTCCGGGCGAGATTCCGGCGGGCTTCACGAGGCCGCTGTCCGGCGCGGACAGCGCCGAGATCCAGATCGCCTCGGGCCAGCCGCCGCGCGGCGGGTCGCTGCTGGCCGAATACGAGGAGGTCTTCCGGCGGATCGGGCGCAACACGCTCGACGTGCCGCTCGCCCTCGCGGGCACGGCGCAGCCGGGCGCCGCCGTGGTGCTGGGGCTGCTGGACGCGAGCGGCGCCCCGGTCTCGATCGTGGGCGTGACCGCCGATGTCGGCGGCAACTGGGTGGCGCCCCAGATCCGGACCGGCGCGCCCGGCCGGAACGGGGTCGAGGCGGCCGAGGGGATGGACCGCCTGGCCGGCCGGCAGGGCAGCCCTGCCTTCGGGCATTCCGGGCCGCAGGCCGAGGCCGCCGGAGCAGGCCTCTCGCCCTACACCGTGCTTGCGGGCGAGGTGCCGGCGGCCTTCGACACGCGTCCGGGAATGGATGGCGTGCATTCGACCTTCGCGGGTGTGGTCCAGCCCGGCGGTGCCTTCGTCACGGCGGCCTCGACCCCCGGGCTCGCGGCCGTGGCGCCGATCTCCCAGCAGGTGGAACGCGACATGGCCGGTCTCACCGCGCCGACGAGCCTCGCCTGGAACCGCTTCGCGCTGGATTTCGCCGCGGCCACCGCGGCGCCCAGCATCGCCGGCCGCTAGCCCATGCCGACCCAGACGATCTCCGGGAATTGTCTCATGCTGTATCGATTGCTCTGCGTCGCCTGCGTCGCGCTGGCTTCGGGCGAAGTCGAGGCGCAGGGATGGATCAACGACAGGTTCAACAACGCGATCGTCAACGTCGACCGGATCACGCTGCGGTACCGGGAACAGATCGCGCAGGAACTGGCCAAGATCGGCCGCCGGCCCGCCCCGCAGCCCGTGCCTTCCTCGGCCGAACTGCGCGCGGTGCGGGAGACCAATCGCTGGTGGGCGGCACGCGCGGCCGAGCCGATCGGCGAACCGGGCACGCCGGTGCGCGTGAGCCTCGCCTTCCTCTATGACAGCGCGCTGATCAACTCGGCGCAGATCCGCGTCTTCGGCGACCTGCCCGCGATCCGCGGCACGCTGCCCGACGAGGTCGCCGGCCGCTTCACGCCGCGCGTCTACATGGAAGGCCGGGCCGAGGAGATCAACGACCCCACGCGCAGCATCGCGAGCACGCGCGGCAACGCGCGCCTGATCCAACGGGAACAGGCGATCGAGTTCGGCGTGCGCCAGCGCACCATCACCGGCGGCGAGTACACGATCGGCCAGCGGTTCTGGAACGTCTCGACGAATTCCACCGACTACGTGCCGGGGGACCAGACCCGCGCGCGCACCTTCATCAGCGTGGTGCAGCCGCTGCTGCGCGATTCCGGCGCGGCCTACATCCGCAGCCTGCACGAGGTCGCGCGCCTCGATGCCTCGGTGGCGCAGGCGGAGTTCCGGCGCCAGACCGAGAGCCACCTGCTGGACGTCGCCCGCGCCTACTGGGCGCTGCACCTCGCCCGTGCCGCGCTGCTGCAGAAGGAACGGGCGGCGCGGAACGTGCGGGGCATCGTCGGGCAGCTCGAAGGCCGCTCGGAGCTCGACGCCGATCCACTGCTGGTGAGCCGCGCCCGCTCGGCGCTGCTGATCCGGGAAGCCGATCTGCTGAGGGCGCAGGCCGCCATCCGCAATGCCGAGGCGCGCGTGCGCGGGCTGGTGAACGATCCCCGCTTCGAGGAGGCCGGGGTCGGGGAGCTGATCCCGAACGACCTTCCGCTGATCGCCCACGAGCCCCTGCAGCTCCAGACGGTGCTCGAGCGCGCCGTGGCCTTCCGGCCCGAGGTGCAGCAGCTCTTCCTGCAGCACCGTGCGGCGGTGCTGCGCGAGGGCCAGGCCCAGATCGAGGCGCTGCCCCGCCTCGACGTCATCCTCGAGGGCAACTTCGGCGGACGCGCCACCGACACCTGGCAGAGCGGCGAGGCCTGGCGCGACACAACGCGCAACAGCAACAATCCAGGCGGGCTCTTCGGACTGAGGCTCGAGGTGCCGCTCGGCACCGACGCGCTGCACGCCCAGCTCGCGCGCCGGCGGCTGGAGACGCGCCAGGTCGAGAGCCAGGGCCGCGCCACCCTCGCGACCATTATCGCCGAGGCGGAGATCACGCTGAACGAATACAATGTCGCCTTCCGCGAACTGGCCGCGCGCGCGGCCGTCCTGCGGGCGACGGCGCACGACTACGCGATCGAGGAGGAACGCTGGCGCCAGGGCGTCGCCGGCCCGCGCGGGGAGGCCGCCGTGAACGCGCTCGACCGCCTGCTGAACGCGCAGACGCGCCTCACCGACGCCGAGGAGGCGCTGGTGACGTCGCAGGTGACCTTCACCGTCGCGTTCCTCGCGCTGCAGCGCGTGCAGGGCACCTTCACCGCCGTGCAGCAGATGGACATGCGGCGTGTGGACGACGCGGCCCGCGGGCCGAGCTTCGTCTTCCGCCGCGACCCTGCCGCAGCGCGCCGCCCCGCCGCCACGAACATCCCCGGACAGAGCCGATGACCCGCATCATTCCCGCCGTTCTCGCCCTGCTGCCGCTGATCGCCGGCTGCTCCTTCGACAACGACGTGACCCGGCTCTCGGGGGCCGAGACGCGCTCGGTCTCCGACAGCCCGCGGATCGTGCCGGCCGGCTTCGTGCGGGGGCGCGACGGCACGCAGATGCAGCTCGTCACCGCCGATGGCGCCGTGCTGAGCGGGTTGCTGATGCTGCAGGCCGAGCCCGTCGCGGTCCCGCTGGGCACGACCGGGGAACCCCTCGTCGGCGGCGGCACGCTGCTGGTCGGCGACGTGGCCAACGACGCGGCGACGATGAACTGCCGGTTCCGGTTGCTGAACCCGCCCCGGGGCCTGGACGGCGGCGGCAGCGGCCGGTGCGAGGGGGCCGGCCGCCGCGTGGATTTCCTGTTCTGAGCGGCACGGCCGCACGGCTGCTGGATTCGGCGCCGAGACGTGCGGCCGGCGTCGAGGCCCGGCGGATCGACAGCGGCCGGCAGGCGCTCTGGGTCTTCCGCAACCCCGCGAGCGGGCGGTACTTCCGCGCCAGTTCGCGGCTCTATCTCCTGAGCGCGGCACTCGATGGGCGGACCTCGGTGCGGGCGGCACTGGCGGGCCTGCCACCGGCCTCGCAAGACCCCTCGGAAACGCCGGAGGCGCTGCTCGCCGGGATCGGCGCGATGGTGGCGGCCGGCATCCTCGTTCTGCCCGGCGCGCGCCCGCCGCCGCCGCGTCGGCGCCCGGTGGTCGGGCTGCTCTCGGGGATCGCCTTCACGCGGATCCGGATCGGCGACCTCGGTGCCGCGCTGCCGCTGCTCACGCCCATGCTCGGCTGGCTCTTCCGCCCCTTGGGCGCGGTCGTCCTGTTCCTGCTGATCGCGGCGGCCGCCGTCGCCTGGAGCGGGCGCGGCCCGGACCTGGCGGAACAGTTCGCGCGCTATGCCGATATCCGCCTGCACGATGTCGTCGTCGGCTACGTCATCTTCATCGGCGCCAAGTTCCTTCATGAAGGCGGGCACGCGGTCGCCCTGAGCCGCATGGCGCGCGCCGAGGGGCTGCGCACCGGGCCGATCGCCTGGGGCGTCTCCTTCATGTTCCTGCTGCCCGCGCCCTTCGTGGATGCCTCGGCGGCCTGGATGCTGCGCAGCCCGCGGCGCCGCGCGGCGGTGGGGCTGGCCGGCGTCGCGACGGACCTCCTGGTCGCGTCGCTGGCCGCCCTGGCCTGCGCGGAGGTCGGCCCGGGCGCCCTGCGGGACCGGCTGTTCGACCTCGTGGTCATCTGCAGCGTCTCCTCGCTGCTGTTCAACCTGAACCCGCTGGCGCGCCTCGACGGCTACTACGTCCTGTCGGATGTCTTCGGGGTGCCGAACCTCATGGCGCGCGCGCAGGCGGCGCTCGGCCGGCTGGTGTTCGGCCCCTTCGGCCTGGCGCCGCGGCCCCGGGCCGGGGAGGCGCCGCTGGCCCTCTACGCGCTGGCGTCCTGGACCTATCGCTGCACGATCTACCTCGGGGTGTTCTGGCTGGCCGGGGGCGTCCACTGGCTGCTCGCGGGCGGCGTGGCGGGCGTGGTGGCGCTGCTCTTCCTCGGATTGCCGATCGCGCGCCTCGCGGTCGCCGTGCCGAAGGCCTTCGGCGGCGCGCCCATCCGCGCCGCGCTCTTCTGCGCGGTGGTGGCCGGGCTTGCGGCCGTCTTCTTCCTCCTGCCGCTGCCGCAGCACGTGGTGGTGGAAGGGGTGGCGGTGCGGAAGGGGCTTTCCCTGGTCTTCGCCCCGGCGGATGGCCGGCTCGTCTTCGTGGCTTCGGCCGGCCCGGCGGACGAAGCGATCGTGCTCCGGCTCGACAGCCCTGAAACCGGGCGCCTGATCACGCAGCTGCAGGCGGAGGCGGCGGCGCTGTCCATCGTCGCGCGGCGGGCCAGGGCCGGCGGCGCCGACCGCATCGACGCGGCCGCCGAGCGGCAGCGCGCCGTTGCCCGCCAGATCGCGGCGCTCGAGGCGGAGCGGGACTCCTGGACCGTCGTCGGTCCGCCGGGTGCTCGCTGGGAGCCGCTGCGGGCGGAGACATTGCAGCACGCCTGGGTCCGGCGCGACGACGCCCGCCCGCTCGGAGCCGTGGTGGCCGAGGGACCGACCGAGGTGCATCTCGTCCTCGACCAATGGGATGGCCCGGCGGCGCTCGCGGCCCTGGCGGCACTGCCGGAGCCGCGCATTCCGCTCAGGCTGCGTGGTGAAGGCGCGGCGTCCATGACCGGCCGGCCGGCGGGCCCGGCCATGGATGCGCGCGACAGCCTGCCGTCGCCCGCCCTGGCGGTCTCCGCCGGTGGGCACATTCCGACCCGGCGCGACGCCCAGGGTCAGGAGCACCCCTCCGAGCGGGTCTTCGAGCTGCGCGTGGTCCCCGACGCCGCCGGAGCCGCCATGCTGCGGCACGGGGCGCGGGTGGAAGCACGGCTCGCCCTGCCGCCCGCGCCGCTGGCGGCGCAGATCTGGCGGCGCATGCGCCAGGCCCTGCAACGGCGCCTGGCGGTGTAGGCTCACGCACCATGATGCCGTCCGCGGGACGCCGAGCCGCTCTCATCGGGCCTTTCGCCCTTCTCGCCCTGCCGGCGCGGGCGGAGGACGAGGTCGTGCGCGGACCGACGCGGCCGCAGCGCCTGGCGAGCCTGGGGCCGCAGAGCGACGGCGTGGTGCGGGAGGTCCTGGTGGCGGAAGGCGCGCATGTGCATGCCGAGGACGTCCTGCTGCGGCTGGATGATTCGGTGCAGGCGGCCCGGATCGGGCTCGCGCGCGCCTCGGCCGAGGCGGGCGGCGAATTGCGTCAGGCGGAGGTCCAGCACGAGGAGGCGCAGACCGTCCTCGCGCGCACGCTGCACGCGGCCGGCCGCGGGGCGGCGACGGAATGGGAGGTCCGCCAGGCCCGCGCACGGGTGGAGGTCACGGCCGCTCAGGCCGAGTCGGCGGCCGAGCGGCGCGCGGTCGAGCAGCGCCGGCTCGAACTCGAGCTTGCGCAGCAGGATCGCCTGTCGATCCGCGCCCCCTTCGACGGCGTGGTGACGCGGATCGATACCGTCCCGGGCGCGACCCTCACGCCCACCGACCGCCCGGTGACGGTCGCCGATCTCTCGGTGCTCGAGGCGGTCCTGTATTTCCCGGCCAAGGCGTGGAGCCTGCTGCACATCGGGGCGACCTATCCGCTGCTGCTCTCCGAGCCGGTGGGGCGGCCCGTGCAGGCGCGGCTGCGCCACATGGACCCGGTGATGGACGCCGCCTCGGGCCGCTTCCGCGCCGTCTTCACCATCGACAACCCGGACCACGCACTTCCGGCGGGGCTCGAGGCGGCCTTCGACCTCGGGCTGGTGCGGCCATGAACGCGCCGGCCCTGCGCGCCGCCGACCCCCTGAGTGATCGGCTGGCCCGCCTGCGCGCGCGCCAGCGCGAACCCGGCTGGGCGCAGGAACTGCTCGATCTCGGCCGCGAGATCACCCTGGCCGCGGCGGGCGCCGTGCTCACGCGCAGCCCGGAGGGGTGGGAGGCCATCGCGCCGGCGACGGGCGATGTTCCGCCCGATGCCTGGGTCGCGCTCGCCGAGGCGGCGGCGGCCGGTCGCGGCACCGCGGCCGGGGCGGTGGGGCACGAGGGACGCTGGGTCTTCGCG
>JAFADX010000177.1 GCA_023424475.1 Pseudomonadota bacterium | reverse complement strand
GTCCGGGCGGGTCGTTCGGGTCGGCATCGGAGACGCCGGCGGGGCCGCCGCGCCGCCGGGCAGGCGGCGCCGGTGCAGGTGCCGGTGGGGTAGGGGCCGGCGCGTTCCCGCCTTCTCCCTTGCCGCCCTGGCCGAAGGCGAGGCCAGGCATCGCGGCGCCGCCCGCCGCAGCCGCCAGGCGGACCACGACGAGGCGGCGTGCCAGGCGGTGGTCGGAGGAATCGGTCATGGATCGGGCGCTCCGCTGAACGGTCGGCATCATTCTCGGCGGCGCAACGTCCTTCGCACAAGCCGGTGCTGCAGTCCCCCCCGCGATTTGGGTCAGGTCGCGCTTGCATTAATGTTCTTGTTTTGTTCTTATCGTTCCATGAGAACGAACGCTGCCGCCGATCCCCCGATCGCCATTCCGCCGCTTCCGCTCGTCGTCCGCTTCGTGCCCGCGAAGCCGCCGGGCCGCCCGGGTCGCCGCGCCATGCGGGACTTCACGGGCTTTCTCGTGCTTGCCTGGGCCGCTGCCGAGCTGGCCCTGTGGGTGACGGGGGTCTGAGCCGCGGTCCCGGCATTGGGATCGGCTACGACACGGTCCCATCTCTCGTTCCCGGTCAACATGACAGGCCGGATGGATGCGGGACGGAAGATGGGATTCACGCGTCGTGGAATGCTCGCCCTCGGGGGCGTCGGGGCTGCGGGAGCCTGGCTGAACGGATATCGGCCGGACCCCCGCGGGCCCGCCGTGCCGGCCGGGCGCGCGGCCGAGGCCACGGCCCTCGGCATACCGGATGAGCGCTACATGCTCTCGGCGCCGGGCGGCACCGATGCGCTGGTGCGGGGCCTCGCCTCGGCAACGCACCGCCGGCAGGTCGCCATGGGGTTGCCGGCCTCGGCCGAGCCGCTGCTCGACAAGCGCGTCCTGGCCCTGTCGGGCGGCGGCGAGAACGGCGCCTTCGGGGCCGGCGTGCTGAGCGGCTGGAGCGCCCATGGCTCACGCCCGACCTTCCATCTCGTCACCGGCGTCAGCGTCGGCGCCTTGATCGCCCCCTTCGCCTTCATAGGCTCCTCGCGGGACGCGGAACTGCGGGACCTGTTCAGCAACCTCACCGTGGACAAGGTCATGCGGCCGCGCGGCCTGGTCGGCGGTGCGGTGGGCGAGAGCCTGGCGGACAACGCCCCGCTCCTCGCCACCATCTCCGAGCACCTGGATGCGCGCATGATGGCCGAGATCGCGCGCGGTCACGCGGAAGGCCGCCTGCTGCTCGTCGGCACGGTGAACCTCGATGCGCAGGCAGCGGTATGGTGGAACCTCGGCGCCATCGCCGCGAGCGGGCATCGGGGCGCGCTCAACCTCATGCGCCAGGTCCTGCTGGCCTCGGCCGCCATACCCGGGCTCTTCCCGCCGAGCATGATCGATGTGACGCTCGACGGGCGCCGCTTCGAGGAAATGCACGTCGACGGCGGCGCCCTCGCGCAGACCTTCGTCTATCCGGCGGAACTCGGCGCGCAGCGCCGGGAGAGGATGCGGCGGGGCCTGCCGGTGCCCTCGGCCGAGGCCTACATCATCTGCAATACCCGGCTTCACGGCGCGCCGATGCCGGTCGGCCTCTGGAGCATCTCGATCGCCGAGCGCGCCATCGCGGCGCTGATCCGGGCCAATGGCCTCGGCGACGTCTGGCGCATCCACGACAATACGGAGCGCGACGGCATCGGATTCAACCTCGCCGTCATCGGCGACGACTTCACGCCGATGCCGGTCGCGCGCTTCGATCCGGGCTACATGCGCGCGCTCTTCCACTATGCCGAGGACAAGGCGCGCAGCGGCTATGACTGGCTGAAGGCCCCGCCGGTCTGATGCCAGGAGCGGACGAATGTCCGGCTCGCGGCCGGGAGGGCCGAGCGCCCGAACGGGCGCCGCCGCAGGTGCGACGAGGCCAAGGGCCACGGCTGCGGCCCGCCCGGCGCATGAGGGGCACGAAGGTGAAACCTTCGGGCGTGGTCTGAGGCGCTTCAGGCCGCCTGGCTGCGCAGGATCTCCACCGCGCGGCGGAAGCCGGCCGCCATCCGTTCCGCCGGCATGGCGCCGGAAAAGAGGAAGTGCCGGTCCAGCAGGAAGGACGGCACGCCGCTGATGCCCGCCTGGGCGAGGCCGAGGCTCTCGCCGATCACCTCCTCGCGGCCGGCCTCGCCGGCGGCGAAGGCGGCGACCGCGTCCTCGGGCATGCCTGCCGCGCGGCCCTCGGCGGCCAGCACCACGGGGTCGCCCACGTCCTTGCCTTCCCGGAAATAGGCGCGGAACAGCCGCTCCACGACCGCGTGCTGCACGCCTGCCGGGCCCGCGAGGCGGACCAGGCGGTGCGCCTCGACCGTGTTCGGCGTGCGTGCCATCAGGTCGTGGCGGAAGGCGATGCCGGCGGCGCGGCCCGCCTCGGCGACCTGGGCGTCGAGTTGCTGCGATTTCTCCAGGGACCCGAACTTCCGGGTGCGATAGGCGGCCCGCTCGACGCCCTCGGGCGGCATGTCGGGGTTCAGCTGGTAGGGCAGCCAGCCGATCTCGAAGGTCAGTCCTTCCGGGCGCAGCATCTCGAGCGCGGCATCGAGGTTCGTCTTGCCGATCCAGCACCAGGGGCAGATGGCGTCGGAGACGATCTCGAGGCGGCCGGCGGTGGGATGCAGGGTCTCCATGGCGGGCTCCTCGGTCTCTGCCAGACCCGAGGATGGGTGCGCAGTGCTGCCGGCACAAGGCGCTGCCCCCCTTGGAGGCGAGCCCGCTTCCGCGCATGGTCCGCCGCCATGAGCATCACCTTCCCCACCGCCCATCCCGCCCCCTGGCCCGAGGCCGCGCCCGCCGCGCTCGGCTTCGATGCCGAGAAGCTTGCCGAGGCCGTCGCCTTCGCCGCGGCCCACGAGACCCCCTGGCCCTACGACCTCGCCGGCCATATCGGCCGCGGCGCCTTCGAGCCGCCGCCGGGCAACGAGGTGCTCGGCCCGCTCTGGCCGCGCGGCGCCCCGTGCGGGCTCGTCACGCGCAACGGCCTGCTGGCGGCGCGCTGGGGCGACACGCGGGAGGTCAGCCAGACCTTCTCGATCGCGAAATCCTACCTCTCGCTGCTGGCCGGGATCGCGGTCGCCGACGGGCTGATCCCGGACATCGACCGGCCGGTGCGCGAACTGGTCGACGATGGCGGCTTCGACAGTGCTCAGAACGCGCCGATCACCTGGCGGCACCTGCTGACCAACACCTCCGAATGGGAGGGAACGCTGTTCGGCAAGGCGGATTCCATCGACCGCGGCCGCAACCTCGGCGTCGAGGGGCAGGGGAAGAAGGGCGAACGCGCCCTGGAGCCCGCCGGCACGCACTGGGAATACAACGACATCCGGGTGAACCGGCTGTCGTTGTCCCTGCTGCGGGTGTTCCGGAAGCCGCTGCCGGAGGTGTTCCGCGAGCGCATCCTCGGGCCGGTCGGCGGGTCCACGGACTGGCGCTGGGACGGCTATCGCACCTCCTGGATCACGCTCGGGGACGGGCGGCGGGTGCAGTCGGTGCCGGGCGGCACGCATTGGGGCGGCGGCATCTCGATCCATGCCGAGGACCAGGCCCGCATCGGGCTGCTCGCCCTGGCGCGCGGGCTGTGGGACGGGCGGGCGGTGCTGCCCGGCGCCTGGTTCGGCCTGTCCACCGAACCCTGCCCGCTGAACCCGCACTACGGCTTCCTGTGGTGGCTGAACTCCGACGGGAAGCGCTACCCCTCCGCGGCGCGGGACGCCTTCTTCGCTTCCGGGGCGGGGGGCAACCTGACTTGGGTCGATCCCTCGAGCGGTATCGTCGCGGTGCTGCGATGGACGGACCCGGCGTCGATGGACGGCTTCATCGGCCGCGTGCGCGCAGCCCTGGCGGGCTGATCCACGCCACGCCACGCCGCGCGGAGCGTTGCGCCGCCCCGCGCGGCGAGGCCACCATCGCACGAGGCCAGGGAGGAAAGCCGCATGGCGGAGATCGGGATCGTCGGCCTCGGGCGCATGGGGGCGAACATCGCGCGCCGGCTGATGCGCGCGGGCCATCGCTGCGTCGCGTGGGACCGGGACCAGGCGGCCGTCGCCGCCGTGGTCGCCGACGGCGCGGCCGGCGCGGCGGACCTCGCCGGCGTGGTCGCGGGCCTCGCCGGTCCGCGCGCGGTCTGGGTCATGCTGCCCCACGGCGCGCCGACCGAGGATGCGATCGCCGCCCTCGGCGATCTGTTGTCCCCGGGCGACGTCGCGATCGACGGCGGCAACACCCACTGGAAGGACGACGTCCGCCGCGCTGCCGCGCTGAAGGCGAAGGGCGTGCACTACCTCGATATCGGCACTTCCGGCGGGGTCTGGGGCCTCGAACGCGGCTATTGCCTGATGATCGGGGGCGAGGCGGAGCCCGTCGCGCGGCTGGCCCCGGTCTTCGCCGCCCTCGCGCCCGGCCGCGGCGGGATTCCCGCGACGCCGCGCCGCGAAGGCCGCGCGCCGAATGTCGAGGAAGGCTGGCTGCATTGCGGCGGCCATGGCGCCGGCCACCTCGTGAAGATGGCCCACAACGGCATCGAATACGGGATGATGCAGGCGCTGGCCGAGGGCCTCGACCTGCTCCGCCATGCCGACAGTCCGGAGTTGCCGGAGGCGCAGCGTATCGCCGTCGACATCGCCGACGTCGCCGAGGTCTGGCGGCGCGGCTCGGTCGTCACGTCCTGGCTGCTCGACCTGACCGCGGCGGCGCTCGCCGAGGATCCGGACCTGGCGGCGTATTCCGGCCGCGTCGGCGATTCCGGCGAAGGGCGCTGGACGGTGCAGCAGGCGGTCGAGACCGCCGTTTCCGCCCCCGTGCTGACCGCGGCGCTGTTCTCCCGCTTCGCCTCGCGCGACGAGGGGCATTTCGCGGGCAAGGCGCTCTCGGCCATGCGCGCGGGCTTCGGCGGGCATCTGGAGCCGAAGAACGGATGAGCCTCGCCGCGATCGTCGTGATGGGCGTCTCGGGCAGCGGCAAGACGACCATCGGCACGCTGCTCGCCGGACGCCTCGGCTGGCCCTTCGAGGACGGCGACGGCTTCCACCCCGCATCGAACGTGGCGAAGATGTCCGCCGGAACGCCGCTCACCGACGAGGACCGCCGGCCCTGGCTGCGCGCCATCGCCGCGCGCATCGGCGAGGCGCGGGCGGCGGGCGCGCCGGTCGTCATCGGCTGCTCGGCGCTGAAGCGCGCCTATCGCGACGTGCTGCGCGACGGCCATGCCGATCTGCGCTTCCTGCACCTGACCGGCGCGCCGGAGCTCATCATGGCGCGCCAGGCCGCGCGCACCGGGCATTTCATGCCGGCCTCGCTGCTCGCGAGCCAGTTCGCGACGCTGGAGCCGCCGGGCGCGGAAGGCGACGTCATCGACCTCGATGTCGGCCCGGAGCCGCCGGCGGTCGTCGCCGAGGCCGTCCTCGCCCTGCGCCGGCGCGGCGACATCGCGTGAATCCTGGCACGCGGCCCGCCGCCGGTGCGGTGACGCCGAGGCCGGCGTTCGGGCGGCGCGAAGGCTTCGCCTTCGCGCCTTCCGCATGAGCCTCGAGGTCGCGGTGATCGGGGCCGGCGTCGCCGGCCTCGCCGTCGCGACGCTGCTCGCGCGCGCCGGCCATCGCGTGACGGTGCACGAACGGTTCGGCGAATCCCGCCCGGTGGGGTCGGGCCTGATGATCCAGCCGACAGGGCTCGCGGCGCTCGACCGGCTGGGGCTGCGGGAGGAGATCGAAGCCCTCGGCGCGCGCATCACGCGGCTGCACGGCACGACGGATCGCGGCGCGACGGTCTTCGACCTCGGCTACGGGGATCTCGCCCCCGGCCTGCACGCCGTCGCGGTGCATCGCGCGGCGCTGCATGGCGCCTTGTGGCGCGCCTTCGCGGGTTCGGGCGCGCGCATCGCGACGGGCTGCGATGTCCGGGGCGTCGAGGATGACGGCAGCCGCATCCGGCTCCTCGGCGCGCAGGGTCCCCCGATCGCCGAGGCCGACATCGCCATCGACGCCTCCGGCGCGCGCTCCTCGCTGCGCGGCCTCGTCGAAGCGGGCGCGCCACGGGCCTTCGCCTACGGCGCGGTATGGGCCAGCGTGCCCGATCCCGGCCTCGCGCCGGGGATGCTGCTGCAACGCTACGTCGCCGCGCGCATCATGCTGGGCTGGCTGCCGGTGGGGCGCGCCGAGCCCGGCGGGCCGCCGCTCGCCGCCCTGTTCTGGTCGCTCAAGCCCGGGGACCATCCCGGCTGGGCCGCGCGCTTCGACGCCTGGCGCGACGAGGCCTCAGCCCTCTGGCCTCCGGTTGCGCCCGTGCTGGCCGCATTGCGCGGGCCGGAGGCCTTCATGCCGGCGCGCTACGTCCAGTTCACCGCGCGTCGTCCCTGGCGCGGGCGGCTGGTGCTGATCGGGGACGCCGCGCATGCGACCTCGCCGCAACTGGGGCAGGGGGCGAATTCCGCGCTGCTCGATGCGCTGGCGCTGGCCGATGCGCTCGCCGCCGCGCCGGCGCCCGGCGCGGCCTTCCCGCTCTATGCCGCCGCGCGGCGCGCGCATGTCCGCTTCTACCAGCGCGCCAGCGCCCTCATGACGCCCTTTTTCCAGGCCGACTCCCGCAGCCTGCCGGTGCTGCGCGACCTGGTGTTCGATCGGATGAAGCTGGTGCCGTGGCTGCGGCGCGAGATGCTGCGCACCCTCGCCGGTTTGAAGACCGGGCTCCTGTCGCATCGTGATGCGGGGAGGCTGGCCGGCCGGCAGTGACGCGCGTCC
>JAFADX010000176.1 GCA_023424475.1 Pseudomonadota bacterium | reverse complement strand
GGACCGGCGCGGCCGTGCCGGCCCTGGCGGGGCTGGTGCGGCTGGCGGGGCCGCTGGCGGGCGAGACCTCCTGGACCTCCCTGCCCTGGTTCGACCTCCTGGCCCTGCCCTTTGCCGCGGCCGCGGTCGGCTGGGTCGCCACCCAGGCCACGGTGCGCCGCTGGCTGAGGCGCCTGCCGTGAGCGACAACGCGCCCCCCCCGCCCGTGCCCGGTCGGCGGCGGCGGCGTCGCCTCGCATTCATCCTGCTGGCCCCGGTCGTCGCCTTCCTTGCCGGGTTCGGGGCCTTCCTGGCGGTGGTGCTGGACCAGTCCGAGCCGCCGCCGGTGCGGACCGACGGCATCGTGGTGCTCACCGGAGGCAGCGAACGCGTGGCCACCGGCTTCCGCCTGCTCGCCGGGGGCCAGGCGCGGCTGATGCTGATCTCGGGCGCGCATCACGCCGCGGGACTGCCGGAGATCGCCGCCGCGGCGGGGGTCGATGCCAGCGGGCTGCACGACCGCGTCGCGGTGGGTCATGCCGCCGCCTCGACCCGGGGCAACGCCGCCGAGACGGCCGCCTGGGCGCGTGCCGAACATCTGCATTCGATCCGCGTCGTCACCGCGGGCTACCACATGCCGCGCGCCATGCTGGAGCTGCGCCGGGCCATGCCGGACCTCGACCTGGTGCCCTACCCGGTCGCCTCCGGGGCGCTGCGGGCGCCGGGGGCGCTGCTGCGCCCCTCGTCCTGGGCGCTCCTCATCGGCGAGTATGCGCGCTACCTCGCTGCCCGGGCCGGGCTGTCCGGCCTCTTCGCATCCGGTCGGGAGTCACGCGAGACTTGATCCTGTTGCGCTCGGCGCTGTTCAACGCGCTTTTCCTGGGCGGCAGCGCGGCGGCCGCGGTCGTGGCGCTGCCGCTGCTGCTGGCCCCGCCCGCCATGCTGATCGCCTATGTCCGCACCTGGGCGCGGGCGATGGTCGCGCTGCTGCGGCTGGTCTGCGGCATCCGGGTCGAGGTGGCGGGGCGGGACCACCTGCCGCCGGGCGGCGCGATCATCGCCGCGAAGCACCAGTCGGCCTTCGACACCGTGGTCTGGCTGGTGCTGCTGCCGGCACCGGCCTATGTGCTGAAGAAGGAACTGCTGTCGATCCCGGTCTGGGGGCTGCTCGCGCGGCGCTGCGGGCACATCGCGGTGGATCGCAGGGCCGGCGCCTCGGCGCTCAAGTCCATGGTGCGGGCGGCACAGGACGTCCTCGCCGCGGGGCGGCCGGTGGTGATCTTCCCCGAGGGCACCCGGACGGCGCCCGGGGAACGGCGGGCCTACCAGCCGGGCGTCGCGGCGCTCGCCGTGGCGGCGCGCGTGCCGGTGGTGCCGGTGGCGACCGACAGCGGCCTGCTCTGGGGGCGCCGCGCCTTCCACAAGCGGCCGGGGACCATCCATGTCGCGGTGCTGCCGCCAGTGCCGTCGGGCCTGCCGCGGCCGGCCTTCATGGCCGCCCTGGCCGAGGCGATCGAGGGCGAAAGCGATCGCCTCGCAGGGATATCCCGGCCTGTGGATAAACCTGGGGAAGATGAGTCTCCGGCAATTGAGCCTGACCCTCAGACCAGCCAGTCAATCAATTGAAAACACATGAATTTGGTTCCCCGGCCGGCATTTGTGGATAAGGGGATCTTCCAGCCTTGCGTTGCGGGGGCGATGCGTATGCCCCGACACGGTGCCGGCCACGAGGGGGGCTGCTTCGCCGCCGCCTCCTCCGGGCGCCGGCCGGCGCTGCCGGCGGTTGCGGACGGTCCTCAGCCCCCCGGCATCAGCGCCGCGATGCGGTCGAGGCCGGCATCGCGCACGCCCATCTGCCGGAGGTGGCCGAGGGTGTTCAGAAGATAGTCCCGGTTGGGACCCATCTGGCCATGGCCGGCGGCGATGGCCGCCGCCGCGCGGTCGGGCGCCAGCCGCCCGGCATAGAGCCGGCAGCCCCGGTTCGCGACATAGGCGACGGCGCGCACCGCCCGGCCGTCGTCGAGCAGCCGCACCGGCAGCATCCGGCGATGGTAGACCACCTCCGCCCCGTCGGGCAGTTCGCGGTCGTCGAGATAGGCGAGGACTCCTGCCGCCTCGGCCGCCGTCACGCGGAAGACGAGGCCGCGGCAGGCGCCGCCGCGATCGAGCCCCAGCACCAGGCCGGGCCGTTCGGGCGTGCCGCGATAGCGGTGGGACCACAGGCAGAAGCGCCGGTGGAAGCCGCGCAGCAGCGCCGGATGCGCCGCGGCATGGACGAAGCCCGGCCGCCAGATCAGGGAGCCATAGGCGAAGACGTAGAAATGGCCATCCGCGTCGAGAACCTCGCGCGGCACAGCCGACGGGTGATGCATGTCGCGATCCGCGCCCGGCTCGCGGACCTGCGGCATCGCGGCGCGGCGGGCGTGGCGCTATACCGCCCGGCGTGACCACCGCCAAGCCGTCGCCCGGCCCTTCGCGCCGCCGGCGATCCCTCCTCGCGTTGCTGCTGCTGCCGTTGCTCGCCCTGGTGGTCCATGGCCTGGCCTGGTGGTGGATGACCGGGCTGATTGCGGCAGGCTTCGCGGACTGGACGACGGTGCGCCGCGCCGAGGGCTGGAGCATCGAGCACGATCCGCCGCATCGCGCGGGCTGGCCTTTCGCGGCCGAACTCGTCGTGCCGGCGTTGCAGGTCGAGGCGCGCGGCCGCGGCCTGGCGGAGCCGGTGACCCATGTCGCCGAGCGCCTGGTGCTGCGCGTGGCGCCGCCGCATCTCGGCCGCCTCGCGCTGCGGTGGGAAGGTGCCCAGCGGCTGCGGCTCGGCGCCCTGGAGGTTCCCTTCACGGCGGCGCGACTGGAAGCGCAGGTGCCGCTCGAGCCATCGCCGCTGCCGCGCGGCATCGACATCCTGGGCGAAGGCATCGCGGCGGTGCCGCCGGATGGGCCCATGGAACTGCGCCGGGCACGACTGCGGCTCGAGCCCGGCGCGGTGGCGCAGGAACCGGCGCTGCTGCTCGACCTGCAGGCCGAAGGGCTGCGCCTGCCGCCGGCGACCTCGGCGCCCGCGGTCGCGGCCTTCGGGCCGCTGGTCGAGGCGGTGCGCGTCTCCCTGACATTGACGGGGCCGCCGCCTTTGCCGCCATCCGCGCGGCGCGCACGGCTCTGGCGGGATGCGGGCGGCGTGCTCGACGTGCAGAGCGCCGCCCTGCGCTGGGGGCCGCTCGATGGCGAGGCGCGGATGCAGGTCACGCTCGACGCGGCGCTGCAGCCGCAGGGCATGGGCGAACTGCGGCTGATCGGGGCGTCGCGTGCGATCGCCGCGACGGAGGAGGCGCGGCTGCTGCCGCGCGCGACGGCGCGCGCGGCGCAGGCCGTGGTCGCGCTGATGTCGCGCATGCCGTCGGATGGCGGACCGGCGGAGGTGACGGTTCCCATCGCGGTGGAGCAGGGACGCTTCAGCGTCGCGCATATCCCGCTCCTGCATCTGCGGCCGCTGGCGTGGCCGTGAGGCGACGTGATGCGCCGCCGCCCGTCACACGCAGGACCGACGAGCTATTAACGCTGCGTGATGCGTTTGGCCGGATCCGTCCTGATGGCGCGAAGGTGTCGTGAAATCCACGTCAATCGCGGCTTTCGCCCGTGAAGCCACTGTCGGTTCACGCCAATGAACCGTTAGATAGACGTGTCTTCACCCTGAAGTGAGAGCCAGGCACGTCCGGCGGGCCGCGACGAGAGAAGGTCATGGATCACCAGCTACTGGAGCCCGAGCAGAAGCAGGAAGACCCCGATCGAACCGCGATCCTGATGATGCTGTCCTATGTCGAAACGGAATGCAGGCGTCTTGGCGAGCATGAGGCGGCGCGTCATGCCGCCGTCGCCCTGACCCTCGTGCAGGTGTCCAAGTCGCCTGATTGCGCGCCGCAGCCCGGCGCCCCGCGCTGCCTGCCGCTGCACTGAACAGCCCGCGTCAGCCCGCGCGCCGGAGCAGGAACAGCGCCTGCTCGCCGAACAGGTTCGCCAGCCGCAGCGAACGCTTCCAGGGCGCCTTCAGCCCACGTTCATCCACCGCCAGCCAGCGTTCCACCTCATAGCCTTCCTTCGCGCAGAGCGCGGTGAAGTCGAGGATCGTGCAGGGATGGATGTTGGGCGTTTCGTACCAGGCGCGGTTCCAGGTCTCGGTGTCCGGCATGCGGCCGTTCACGAGCAGGCGCCAGCGCAGCTGCCAATGGCCGAAATTCGGGAAGGAGACGATGGCGTGCCGGCCGATGCGCAGCATCTGGCGCAGCACTTCGCGCGGCCGTTCCACCGCCTGCAACGTGCGGGAGAGCACCACGTAGTCGAAGCCGCCGTCGGGATAGAAGGCGAGGTCGTTGTCGGCATCGCCGTGAATGACGGCGAGGCCGGCGGAGACGGCCTTCGTCACCTCCGCCATGTCGATCTCGATGCCGCGGGCGTCGGCATCCTTCTCGCGCGCGAGGTGGCCGATCAGCGCGCCGTCGCCGCAGCCGATGTCGAGGACCTTGGCGCCATGGGGGATCATCTCCGCGATCAGGCGGAGGTCGAGACGCATGTTCTTGGCGACGTAGCGGATGTCGGAGGGGGCTTCGGGCATGGCGGGCCTCCTCACGTCGTGTCGGGCCAGACGGTCGCCTCCGTCCAGCCGAGGGCGGCGAATTCCGCGGCGCGCAGCGGCGCTTCCCCGACGCTGTAGAACTCGTCGAGCTGCGGCGGTGCGACCGAGGTGCCGGAGAGCATCGCATGCGCCTGGCCGCGATGATGGATCTGGTGCTGAAAGAGGTGCAGCAGCAGCCGGTCGGCGCGTTCGCGCTGGATGCGCGTGCCGCGATGCGCCTCGACGATCCGCGCGAGCCCGGCCTCGTCCAGCGCCGCGCAGGCGGCGATCAGCCGGCGGTCGCAGCCGGCCTGCGCCTCGGCCAGCGCCGCGACATCGCGGCAGGGCTCGGGATCGGCCCAGGCGGCGGGGCCGAGCGTGCCGCCCTCGACCGCGTCCACGTAGAAGCGGTCGACGATCAGGATGTGGTTCAGCGTCGCGCGCAGGGAGGGGAAGAAGCCGGCGCGCGGCGCCTCGAACTCCGCCTGGGAGAGGCCGGCGCAGGCGGCGAGCAGCCGGTGGTTCGCCCAGGCGTTGTTGTGCGCCATGGCGAGGAAGTACCGCGTGGCGGGCCAGGCGCTCACAGCCCCGCCTTCTCCGCCGCGCCGCGCAGGAAGCCGCCGAGCGCCGCGTGGAACTCCGGCTCCTCCAGCAGGAAGGCGTCGTGCCCCTTGTCGGAGGCGATCTCGACGAAGGACACGCTCGCGCCGGCCGCGTTCAGCGCGCGGACGGTGGCGCGGCTTTCGCTGGTCGGGAACAGCCAGTCGCTGCTGAAGCTCGCGAGGAAGAAGCGCGTCGCCGTGCCGCGGAAGGCCGCGGCGAGGTCGCCCTCGTGCTCCATCGCCAGGTCGAAGAAGTCCATCGCTCGCGTGATGGTCAGGTAGGAATTCGCATCGAAGCGGCGGACGAAGGTGCTGCCCTGGTGGCGCAGGTAGCTCTCCACCTCGAAGACGTCCTCGAGGAAGGTCAGCGCGCTCGCGCCGCGCAGGCGGCGGCCGAACTTGCGCGTCAGCGCCTGCTCGGACAGGTAGGTGATGTGCGCGACCATGCGCGCGACCGCGAGGCCGCGCGCCGGGATGCGCCCGTCTTCCCAGTAGCGTCCGCCCGCCCAGTCCGGGTCGCCGTGGATCGCCTGGCGGCCGACCTCGTGGAAGGCGATGTTCTGGGCGGAGTGATGCGCGGCACAGGCGATCGGTGCCGCGGCCAGCACGGCGCCGGGGTAGGTCGCGGCCCATTCCAGCACCTGCATCCCGCCCATCGACCCGCCGATGACGGCGAGCCAGCGCCCGATGCCGAGGTGGTCCATCAGCCGCTTCTGCGCGCGGACCATGTCGCGGATCGTCACCTGCGGGAAATCGGTGCCCCAGGGGCGGCCGAGGCCGCGGCCTTCGGCATCCGTCATCTCGGAACGCGGGCCGGTCGAGCCCATGCAGCCGCCGAGGACATTGGCGCAGACCAGGAAGTAGCGGTCGGTGTCGAGCGGCTTGCCGGGGCCGACGATGCTCTCCCACCAGCCGGGCTTGCCGGTCACGGGGTGGGGCTCGGCCAGGTACTGGTCCCCGGTCAGCGCATGGCAGACCAGCACCGCATTCGTCTTCGCCGCGTTGAGCGTGCCGTAGGTGCGGTAGGCGACGGTCAGCGGCAGGATCACGGCGCCGCAATCCAGCGGCAGGCCGTCGGGGAAGACGGCGTGCTGGTGCTCGACCTCCGGGAAGGGGGCGATCGCCTGGGACATGGGGGGCGATCCTTAGGGCCGCCGCGCGCCGGCCGCAACGGGCGGACGCTTGGCGCGGGGGGCGGCGCCGTCTATTGCATGGCTTCCCATGCCCGACAGCCCCCCGCCCGCCCCCGCCGAGGCCGAGATCGACGCCCTCCGGGCCGAGATCGATGCGATCGACGACGCCATGCACGACCTGCTGATGCGGCGGGCGGAGGTGGTGGCCCGCCTCGCCGCCAGCCGGGCCAAGGGCAGCGCCATCCCGCTGCGCGCGGGCCGCGAGGCCGCGGTGCTGCGGCGCCTGCTGGCGCGGCATGCGGGGCCGCTCGCGCCGGCACGGCTGGTGCGGATCTGGCGCGAGATCTTCATGGCGAGCACCGCCATCCAGGGCGCCTTCTCGGTCGCCGCCTATGTCCCCGCCGCGCAGGGCGCCGCCGCGCGCGCGGCGCGCGAGCAGTTCGGGCCGGCGACGCCGATCCGCGTGCATCCCACCCCGGCGCGGGCCCTGGCGGCGGTGACCGGCGGGGAAGCCTCGGTCGCCGTGCTGCCGCTGCCGCAGGACGGGGAGGCGGAGGAAGAGGCCTGGTGGACGCGGCTCGAGGTGCCGCGGCTGCAGGTGGTCGCGCGGCTGCCCTTCATCGCCGCGGCGCCGGCCGATTCCGCGGCCCTGGTGGTGGCGCCGGTCGCCCCCGACCCCAGCGGCGCGGACCGCAGCCTGCTGGCGGTGGAGGTGGAAGCCGACGGCCAGCGTTCGCGCATCGCGCAGGGCTTCGCCGCGGCGGGCTTCGAGGCGACCACGCTGGTCCTCGCACGCACGCCGGCGGCGACGGTGGCGCTCGTCGAGGTCGACGGATTCCTGCGCGCGGAGGATCCGCGCCTTGCTGCGCTGCCCTGGCCGCAGCGCACCATCCTCGGCGCCTATGCCGCGCCGGTTCCCGGAGACGCAGCATGAGCGTGATGCCCCGCCCCTCGATCCTGTCGGTCGAGCCCTATGTCGGCGGCGAGTCGAAGATCCCGGGCGTGAACCGGATCATCAAGCTGTCGTCCAACGAAGGCGCCTTCGGCCCGCCGCCCGGCGCCATCGAGGCGATCCGCGCCATGGCCGCCGAGGCGCATCGCTACCCGGACGGCAACGGCAAGGCGATCCGCGAGGCGATCGGCGCGCGCTTCGGTCTCGATCCCGCGCGGATCGTGGTGGGCAACGGGTCGGACGAGCTGTTGGCGCTGCTCATCCTCGCCTATGGCGGGGAGGGCACCGAGCTCGTGATGAGCGCGCACGGCTTCATGATGTACGACATCACCGGCCGCTGGGCCGGCTGCCGCATCATCAAGGTGCCGGAGAAGAACCTGACCGCCGACGTGGACGGGATGCTCGCCGCGGTGGGGCCGCGCACGCGGCTGATGTTCCTCGCCAACCCGAACAACCCGACCGGGTCCATCCTGCCGCAGTCGGAGGTGGAGCGGCTGCGCGCGGGCCTGCGCGACGACGTGCTGCTGGTGCTCGACAGCGCCTATGCCGAATACGTCACGCGGCCGGACTACGACGCGGGCGCGAAGCTGGTGGATGCGTCCGGCACGACCGTGATGACGCGCACCTTCTCGAAGATCTTCGGCATGGGGGGCATGCGGCTCGGCTGGGCCTATGCGCCGGCACCGATCGTCGACGTGCTGGGCCGCGTACGCGGACCGTTCAACGTGAACGCGGCGGCGATGGCCGCGGGGGTCGCGGCACTGGCCGAGAAGGGCTGGGTCGAGCAGTCGGTCGCGCACAATGCGGAATGGCGGGCGAAGGTCGCGGCCGCGCTGGCCACAGCCGGCATCAGGGTCTGGCCGAGCGAGGGCAACTTCGTGCTCGCCGATTTCAGCACGCCGGCCAAGGCGAAGGCGGCAGACGAGGCGATGAAGCAGCGCGGGCTGATCGTGCGCGCCATGGGCGGCTACGGGCTGCCGCAGTGCCTGCGCATCACCATCGGCACCGCCGAGGAATGCACCATGGTGATCGACGCGCTGACGGCCTTCATGCATGGGTGAGCCCGTCTTCAACCGGCTCTGCCTGGTCGGGATCGGGCTGATCGGGTCGTCCATCGCGCGGGTGGCGAAGAAGCGCGGCGACATCGCGCGCACCGTCGTCGCGACGACGCGCCGGGCGGAGACGCTGGCCCGCGTGCGGGAACTCGGCATCGTCGACGTGGTCGAGGACGACCTCGGCAAGGCCGTGGAAGGCTGCGACTGCGTCGTGCTCTGCGTGCCGGTCGGCGCCTATGCGGCGGTGATGCAGCGGATCGCGCCGCATCTCGCGCCGGGCTGCGTGCTGACGGATGTGGGCTCGACCAAGGGCAGCGTGGTGCGCGACCTGTTGCCGCTGCTGCCCGGGGGTGTGCACCTGGTGCCGGCGCATCCGATGGCGGGCACCGAGTATTCCGGGCCGGACGCCGGCTTCGCGGAGCTGTTCGAGGGCCGCTACACCATCGTCACGCCGTTGCCCGGGTCCGATCCCGCGGCGGTCGAGAAGGTGCGGGAGATGTGGCGGCGCTGCGGCTCGATGCTCGAGACGCTGGACCCCGCGACGCATGACAAGATCGTCGCCGTGGTGTCGCACCTGCCGCACCTGATCGCCTTCACCATCTGCGGCACGGCGGACGACCTGGCGGAGGAGACGAAGGAGGCGGTGCTGAAATTCGCCGCGTCCGGCTTCCGCGACTTCACGCGCATCGCGGCGAGCGACATCGACATGTGGCGCGACATCTTCCTCAACAACCGCGAGGCGCTGCTCGAGATGCTGGCGCGGTTCAGCGAGGACGCGCATGCGCTTGGACGCGCGGTGCGCTATGGGCAGGCGGAATTCATCGAGGACCGCATCCGGCGCGGACGGAAGATCCGGCACGAGCTGATCGAGCGGAAGCAGGCATAGCGCGGGAGGAGCCTTCGCGGCGGAACTCCGGACCCTGCGCGCCGAGATCGCATCGATCGGCACCGGCCGCCACCGAAGCGCCCCGCCGGGTCATCAAAGCAGGAGGGGGGAGTCGGGGGCGTTCCCTCCTCCGACATCTTCCGCGTGCCGCGTCCTCAGAACCTGAACGACACGCTCAGCGACCCGAACTGCTGCATCCCGCCCTGCTGGCCGTAGAATTCCTCGGTCCGCCACACCTGCGTGTAGGCGATGCGCACGCCGCGCCAGATGATCGCCACGCCCGCCTGCAGGTCGGCGACCAGCGGCCGTGAATCGACGCTCCGGCTGTCGGCCCAGGTATTGCCGTCGAGGAAGATGTCGCGCGCCACCGCGCGCCCTTCCGCCCCGCCGAAGACATACCAGCCGAAATCGTCGCCCCGCGGCTGGAAGAAGGCGCTTCCGGCCAGGGCTGGGCGGATGCGCGGCGGCCCGAAATCGGCCGCGAGGTTGCGGCCGACACGCAGGATGGCGCCCGCCGCGGCGTAGGTCTGGAGATTGCCCACGCTGCCGCTGACCGACGGCAGCAGCTCGAGGCCCAGGGACTGGTCCCCCGCCAGCGGCACCCGCCACTTGCGTTCGAGGATCAGCGCCGCGACCGGCTCGTCGGAAAGCTGGTAGTCCCAGCCCCGCGCCGGCGCATCGCCGATCAGGGAATGGAAGCCGTTCTGCACGAACTTCCCGCCCGCCGACGGCCCGACGATGCCGGCCTGGATCTCGAGCACCGAGAGGCTCGTCGCCGTCCCGCGCGACAAGGACAGCGCGCCGTAGAGATATCCGGCATAGGGCCGGTCCGTCGGGTCCGGGTTGCGCCGCTCGGTGTCTTCCGGCGTGTAGATGGACTGGCCGAAGGCGAGGCCCCAGCGCAGCTCGCCCGGGCCCTGGAGGAAGTCGAGCTGCCGGTTGAGCCAGGCGAGCGGGGCCGGCAGGTCGGCCGAGGGCGAGCGCCAGGCGATCTGCAGCCCGTTCGTGTAGTAGCGGTCCGTGCCGCCGAGCACGTCGTTCTCGATGGACAGGTTGAGCGTTCCGACGGGGTCCGGAGGCGGCGCAGCGGGGGCGCCGGGCGCCTGGGCGAAGGCCGGCCCTGCCGCCCATGCGCCGCAAGCGGCGAGTGCCGACAGCAGATGGCGGGATCGAGGCGGCGGACGGGTCTTCATGTGGGGGCGGTCTCCACATTGCGCGGCAGCGTCGCTATGCCGCAGCGTCGCTATGCCGGAGCGTCGTGCGCCGGCTGTCGGATAACGCGCGCGGGCCGCCGAGGTTTCCTGCCGGGGCGAGGCGCATGCGGAACGATCGCCTCCGCCCGGGCTGGCCCCGTGCGGGGCGGGACTGGAGCGACGCAGCGGGTCTTCCGGCGCGCGCTCAGTCCTCCGTGGCCTGGATCGCGTCCACCCATTCTTCGAGGGCGCGGCGCAGCTTCGCGGCGCGGCGCCGGCCGATCCGTTCCGCCACGCGGGCCTCGGTCTCGGCGCTGAGGGCGAGGAGGGCATCGAGCACGCGTTCGCCCTTGGCGGTGAGCCGGACGATGCGCGCGCGCCCGTCCGAGGGGTCCGGGGCGCTGCGGAGATGGCCGGCTTCCTCCAGCCCGTCCAGCAGATAGGCCATGGACTGCTTGGTCATTCCCGCCCGGTCGGCAAGGGCGGTGGGCCGCGCGCCGTCCGGCCCGATATGGCGGAAGACGGCGGAATGGGCGGGGCGGATCTCGGGGAAGCCGCGGGCGGCGAGGCCGCCATAGACCTCCCTCTGGAGGGCCTCGTAGGGCAGGCGGAGGAGGGCGCCGAGGGTGCGGCGGCGCTCGGTCACGGGGCGGGTGTCCATGCGCCTTCTTGACAGATCGTCAGTTTGTCTGTCCAGTGATCGTCAGTCAAACTGACGAAAGATGCCTCCATGGATCCCATCGCCTGCAACCTCGCCGTGGTCGACGCCCATATCCGCGACGAGGCGCGCGATCCTGCCGCGGTCATGGATCTCTACACGGACGACATCGTGCTCGAGATGCCGACGCGAAACCTGACGCTGACGGGCAAGGCGGCGATCGAGGCGAACTACCGCGCGATGTTCGGATCGATGGCCGAGGTCGAGATCGTGCCCGGCACGCGCTTCGCGACCGAGGACCATGTGGTCGACGACTGCATCGCCCGCTTCCGGCTGACCGGGGACGGCGTCGCGAATGCACCGCTGCCGGTGGGCAGCCGGGTGGAACTCAGGCTGATGCACCTCTTCGCGATGCGCGAGGGGCGCATCGCGAAGGAGACGGTCTACGAGGGCTGGCGGCGGCTCGACTAGAGCATGTTCCGATCTGTCGGAACCGGCACCGGC
>JAFADX010000169.1 GCA_023424475.1 Pseudomonadota bacterium | reverse complement strand
CCCATGGACGGCATCGGTTCCGGGGGCGCCGCAGGCGCCAGCGCCGGCACCGCCACCGCCGCCCCGGCGCCCACCGCCAGCGCGCGCCGCAGCGCGTTGATCAGCGTGCCGCGCACGCCATCGCCCTCGCGGAAGCGCAGCTCCGTCTTCATCGGATGGACGTTCACGTCCACGCTCTCGGGCGGCACGTCGAGGAACAGGGCCGCGGCCGGATGCCGCCCGGCCTCGATCACGTCGCGATAGGCGACGCGCAGCGCGATGCGCAGCAGCGGGTCGCGCACCGGCCGCCGGTTCACCACCAGATGCTGCGCCATGGTGGTCGGCCGCGTGTAGGAAGGCAGCGCCGCCAGCCCCCGGAGATCGAGCGCGATGCCCACCGCCTCCACCGGCACCGCGGCGGCGGCGAAATCCGGCCCCAGCACCTGGCGGATGCGGCTTTCCCAGTCCGTGGCGGTCAGGTTCAGCGCCTCGCGTCCCTCGGTCTCGACGCGGAAGGCGACGCCGGGCCAGGCGAGGGCGAGGCGGCGCACCGCCTCGACCGCGTGCTCGGCCTCGGTGCGCGGATGGCGCAGGAACTTCCGCCGCGCCGGCGTGGCGAAGAACAGGTCGCGCACCTCGACCCGCGTGCCGGGCGCGCCCGAGGCCGGGGCCACCTCGCTCACCCGCCCGCCTTCCACCGCGATGCGATGCGCGGCCCCGTCCTCGGGCCGGGAGGTGATGGCGAGCCGCGCCACCGCGCCGATGGAGGGCAGCGCCTCCCCCCGGAAGCCCAGCGTCGCGATGCGGAAGAGCGTCGCCTCCTCCGGCAGTTTCGAGGTCGCATGGCGTTCCACCGCCAGGGCGAGGTCGTCCGCCGACATCCCGCAGCCGTCATCCTCGACCAGGATGCGGTCCATCCCGCCGCCTTCGAGCGCCACCGAGACGCGGGACGCGCCGGCATCGAGCGCGTTCTCCACGATCTCCTTCACCGCCGCGGCCGGGCGCTCCACCACCTCGCCGGCGGCGATGCGGTTGGCGGTGGTCTCGGGCAGGCGGCGGATCGCCGGACGGGGGCGCGACTCGGCCGGGGGGACGGAGTCCATGAGGTGACCCATAGCACGCCCCGCCCTGCAGGGCTTCCTTCCGGCGCGGCCCGGGCTTTGCCATGGTCTGCGCGGAACGAAGGACCACGGCATGGTGAACGAAGCGGACCGGCGGCCGATCGCGGCGCGCAACCTCGGCGCGACGCAGCGCATGGCGGGCGCCCTGGTGGCGCGCGGGGCGTCGCCGAACGGGATTTCCGTCGCCGGCATGCTCGCGGGCATGGGTGCGGGCCTCGCCTTCGCCGCCGCCGCCTGGTGGCCGGGCGGGGCGACGCCGCTCTGGCTGCTCGGCGCCCTGCTGGTCCAGGCGCGGCTGATGGCGAACCTGCTCGACGGCATGGTCGCGATCGGGCGCGGCGTCGCCTCCCCGGTCGGCGAACTCTACAACGAGGTCCCGGACCGCGTCTCCGACACCGCCGTGCTGATGGGTCTCGGCGTCGCGGCGGGCTCGCTCGCGCTCGGCCTCGGCGCCGCGCTCGCCGCCATGCTGACGGCCTATGTCCGCACCACCGCCAGGGCCGCCGGCGCGCCGATGGATTTCGCGGGGCCGATGGCGAAGCAGCACCGCATGGCGCTGGCGACGGGCCTCGCGGTCTGGTGCGCCGTGATCCCGGGGGGCTGGGGCGGCGCCTCGGCCGTCCGGGCGGTGCTCGTCGTCGTCACCCTCGGCTCGGCGTTCACCGCCTGGCGGCGCCTCGCCCGCGCCGCCGCCGCGCTGGAGGCGAAGCGATGATCCGCCAGGCGGCCTTCGACCATCCCGTCACCGTCGCCATCACCGGCGCGACGGCGGGCGTGCTTGCCTTCGCCGGCCTTGTCATCGGCGCGATGACGCTGATGGGCCGCGGCACGCCCGAACTCCGCCGCGAATTGTGGCTGCGCACCGGATCCTGGTGCCTGCTGCTGCCGCTGATGACGGGCCCGGTGCTGCTCGGCCGCGAATGGGTGATCGGCGCGGTGACGCTGCTCGGCCTCGCCTGCCTGCGCGAATTCGACCGCGCCACCGGCCTGTTCCGCGAACCGCTGGTCGCCGGCCTCGTCGTGCTCGGCATCCTGCTCGCCAACTTCGCCGCGCTCGACCACTGGTACGGCCTCTTCGTCGCGCTCTGGCCGCTGACGGTCGGCGTCATCACCATCGGCACCATCCCGCTCGACCGACCGGCGGGCTACGTGCAGCGCACCGCGCTCGGCATCTTCGCCTACATGCTGTTCGGCGCGGGGCTCGCGCACCTGTCCTTCATGACGAACGATCCGGGCTACCGCCCGGTCCTCCTGATGCTGCTGACGACCGTCGCGCTGTCCGACGTCGCCGCCTTCACCTTCGGCAAGCTGATCGGCGGGCCGAAGCTCTGCCCGGCGACCAGCCCCAACAAGTCGGTCTCCGGCGCGCTCGGCGCGCTGACGGTCACCACGCTGCTGGTCGCCGCCCTTGCCGCCTTCATCTTCGCCGGCACGCCGATGGCGCGGCCGCATTGGCTGATCCTGTTCGGCCTGATGGTCGGCGTCGGCGCGCAGGCGGGCGACCTGATGCTGTCCTCCATCAAGCGCGACATCGGCATCAAGGACATGGGCACCATCCTGCCCGGCCACGGCGGCGTGCTCGACCGCTTCAACTCGCTGCTGCTGGTCGCGCCGGCCGCCTTCCACTTCATCCAGTTCTTCGTCGGCTTCGGCACCGGGCAGCCGGCGCGGCTGATCACGGGCCCCTGATGGAATTCGACCTCCGCCCCGCGCGCGACCACGGTCTCGAGGGCGCCGACCGCCTGAAAAGCCTCTCGCGCGAGCGCGGCCTCGGCAGCCTGATCCTCGGCCACGCCTGGCGCATGATGCTGCGCGGCTACATGCGCGCCTTCCACCGGCTCGAGGTCACGGGCCGCGAGAACCTGCCGCCGCCGCCCTTCGTCATCATCGCGAACCACTCGAGCCACCTCGACGCGCTGACGCTTTCGGCCGTGCTGCGCGGGCAGGCCGCGCGCCGCGCCCATGCCCTGGCCGCCGGCGATACCTTCTTCACCTCCACCCTCGGTTCCGCCTTCGCCGCCTATGCCGTCAACGCCCTGCCGATCTGGCGCAAGCGCACCCGCGCCAGCGAGATCGCGACCCTGCGCGAACGCCTGCTGGAAGACCGCCTCGTCTACATCCTGTTCCCCGAGGGCACGCGCTGCCGCGACGGCGTCATGGCGGCCTTCCAGCCCGGCATCGGCGCGCTGGTCGCCGGCACCGAGGTTCCGGTCGTCCCCTGCTACCTCGATGGCGCCTTCGCCGCCTGGCCGCCCACGCGCAAGCGGCCCCGCCCCGGCAAGCTGCGCCTGGCCATCGGCCCGCCGGTCGGGGCCGCCGACCTGCCGGCGACCCGCGCCGGGTGGGAGGAAACGGCGCGGCGCTGCGAGGCCGCGGTGCGGGCGCTGGCGCGATCGACATAGCGCAGGGTGCGGATGGGGACCTCCAGAAGCCCCTCGTCACGATGATCCCGGCTGATCCACTGACGCGGATCCGCGCCGGTGTCCGAAAGCCCGATCATCCAGGGTGCATCCGGCATCTGCCGATGCGCGCCCGGGGTCCGAACCCGCAGCCTGTCGACGTCCGGCGAGAAGCCCGCCTTTGTCCGCTCCCCGGGCGAGTTCGGTATAAGGGGGCATGAACTTCCCCCGAACCCTCTCCCGCCGGAGGCCTTTCGGCCTCTGGCGGGACGAGGTCCGCGGAGGGGCGGGGCCCCTCCCCGCAGCCGCCGCGGCCCTGCCCCCATGACGCTCCACGCCATTCCCGCGCAGGCCCCGTTCCTCGACGCACTCGCCCTCGGCGTGCTGGCGCGGATCCCCGGCGGCAGCGAGGCCCTGGCGCGGGTGACGGTGCTGCTGCCGACGCGGCGCGCCGCGCGCGGATTGCGGGAGGCGTTCCTGCGCGTGGCGGCCGGGCGGGCCCTGCTGCTGCCGCGGATGCGCGCGCTGGCCGGCCTGTCGACCGAGGAGGCGGAGGAACTGGCGCTGCCCGACCTGCTCGACCTGCCGCCGGCGGTGGCGCCGCTGGCGCGCCAGTCGGTGCTGGCGGCGATGGCACAGCGGATCCCGACCCGGGCCGGCGGGCCGGCGACGCCGGAGCAGGCCTGGCTCCTGGCGGGCGAACTGGCGCGGCTGTTCGACGAGATCGCGCTGGAGGAAC
Source organism: Pseudomonadota bacterium (assembly GCA_023424475.1). Classification (GTDB taxonomy): domain Bacteria; phylum Pseudomonadota; class Alphaproteobacteria; order Acetobacterales; family Acetobacteraceae; genus Neoroseomonas. Next base: position 430 of record JAFADX010000169.1, on the reverse strand, counting down.
CCGATGTCGCGATGCTCGAACGCGACCCGCCGGAGCGTTTCGCGGAGACGTGGCTGGCACGGCTCGACGGGCTGGTGCCGGAGAAGCACGCGACGCATTGGCAGATCACGACCAGGGTGCTGCGCGCGGTCGCGACGGACTGGAACGGCTGGCTGAAGGCGCGCGGGCTGCTGGACATCGGCGTGCGGCGCGTGAAGGCGCTGGCGGCGCAGGCGGCGGCCTGGCAGCGGGATCCCCCGGCGGAGATGACGATCGCGGCCGGCATCGGCGCGGGCGGCACCATCCCGGCGGCGGCGGAACTGCTGCGCGTGCTGGCCGCGGCGCCGAACGGGCACGTCGTGCTGCAGGGATTGCCGGAGCCGGTGGACGAGGCGCTGTGGCGGGCGATCCGCGCCGCGCCGACCCATCCGCTGGCGGGGCAGGCACGGCT
>JAFADX010000165.1 GCA_023424475.1 Pseudomonadota bacterium | reverse complement strand
GCGCATGCCCGGCCGGCCGCTCAGGCGGCGGTGACGAAGGCGCGCAGCGACTCCGCCTCCTCCACCGCCTGGGCGATGCGGGCCTTCACCAGGTCCCCGATCGAGACCATGCCGGCCAGCCGGCCATGGTCCATGACCGGCAGGTGCCGGCAGCGATGGTTGGTCATCAGCTCGAGCCCCTCGACCAGGGTGGTCGCGGGGGTCACCGTCACCAGCTCGGACGTCATCAGGTCCCGCGCCGTGCGGGCGAGCGCGGCGGTGCCGTCCCGCGCGACGGCGCGGACGATGTCGCGCTCGCTGATGATGCCGAGCACCGCGCCATCGGTGTCACGTACCAGCGCGGCGCCGATGCGGTGCTGGGCCAGGGCCTGGGAGATCCCGGTCACGTCGTCGCCCGGACCGACCGAGAAGACGTCGCTGCCCTTGTGACGCAGGATGGACTCGATGGTCATGCGTGCTTCCTCTCCTGCTCCGCCGCAGGCCGGGGGACCCGCGGGGGCGCGGCATCGGGGCCGCCGGGAGATCCTGTCTTGCGAAGGGTCCGGCTCACCCGTCCGCGCAACCAATGCGCGAGCCTGCCAGGGCGGCCCGGCGCGATGCAAGGAAGAAGCGTGGAACCTCGCAGATCAATGAAGGGCGGCGAACCGGGGGATCGCGCGGCGGCTCCGGCCCCGGCGCGCAAGGCGCGGGCGGCGGCGGAGGACCGGGCGGCCGGCCTCCACGCACCGCCATCCCCGGCGGTCGCGGCGGACCTCCTGGAAGCCGAAGGCGCCACCGGCACGCAGGAAGAGATCGAGGCAGCGGCCCCCGGAGCCGTCCCGATGCCGGCGAGCACGAGCCGGGAGCGCTCGATGCGCCGCGGCATCAGTGCGCGGGCGCCGCGCCGCCCGCGAGCTGCGTGCGGACCAGCTCCGCGAAGCGCCCGTCCTGGGCGACCAGTTCGGCGAAAGGTCCGCGCTCGGCGATGCGGCCGCCCTCGAAGACCAGGATCTCGTCGGCCTCGCGCACGGTCGAGAGGCGATGGGCGATGATGAAGGTGGTGCGCCCGGCCATCAGCGCGGCCAGCGCCTTCTGCACGCGGGCCTCGGTCGCGGCGTCGAGCGCCGAGGTCGCCTCGTCCAGGATCAGCACCGGCGGGTTCTTGATCAGCGCGCGGGCGATGGCGAGGCGCTGGCGCTGGCCGCCCGAAAGGTTCGACCCGCGCTCGCCCACCACCGTCTCGTAGCCCTGGGGCTGGCGGAGGATGAAGTCATGCGCCTCGGCCTGGCGGCAGGCCTGCTCGATCTCGGCCTGGGTGGCTTCGGGGCGGCCGACCAGCAGGTTCTCCCGGATGGTGCGGCTGAACAGCATGGATTCCTGGAACACCACGCCGATGTTGCGGCGCAGCGATTCGAGGCTGATCTGCCGCAGGTCGTGCCCGTCGAGGGTGATGCGGCCCTCCACCGGGTCCCACAGCCGCTGCAGCAGCGCCATGGCGGTGGACTTGCCGGCGCCGGTCTGGCCGACCAGCGCGATGGTCTTGCCCGGCGCGGCGCCGAAGGAGACGTCGCGCAGGATGGGCGGCCCGCCGGGATAGGCGAAGGCCACCGCCTCGAAGGCGACGTGGCCCTGGGCGCGGCCGATGTCGACCGCGTCCGGCGCCTCGGGCACCGAGGAACGGGCGTCGAGCACGCCGAACAGCTCCTCGATCGCCGGGCGCACGAAGACCATGTGCGAGACGAAGGCGACCGCGCTTTCGAGCCGGCCGATCAGCAGCGTCGCGAAGCCCATGAAGGAGACGATCTCGCCCACGCTCGCCTGGCCGCGCAGGTGCAGCACCGTGCCGAGCACGAAGATGGCGATGACGCAGACGGTCGAGGCGGATCGCGTCAGCACCGCGACGATCGCCCACCAGTTCAGCACCGGGAACTGGTGGTCGAGCACCTGGCGCACGATGTCGCCGAACATCCGCGCTTCCGAGGAAAGCCGCGTGAAGGACTGCACCACGACGACGTTCGAGAGCGCGTCCTGCGCGCTGCCGGCGAGGCGCGAGTGGAACTGCTCGACCTTCTCCTGCGCGTCCTGGGTGCGCCGGATCACGTAGCCGGAGACCACGGCGAAGACGGCGACGAGGACGATCAGCAGCAGCCCCAGCCGCCAGTTCATCGCGAGCGTCAGCGGCAGCAGCACGACGGCCGAGACGAAGGTGGCCAGGTGCTCGCGGAAGAAGCCGAGCCACAGGCCGAAGAGGTTGTCCGAGCCGACCAGCATGATCTTCATCAGCCGGCCCGACTGCGTGTCCCCGTGGAAGGAGAGCGGCAGCGCGAGCACGTGCTGGAAGTAGTCGTGCATGACGCGGAGCCGGTTGCGGTGCGCCATGCGGTCGGCGAACAGCCCGACGGCGACGTTGGCGGCGATGCCCGCGAGGCCGACCACCGCCCAGACCCCGAGCAGCGCCGTCGCCTCGGACCAGAGCTCCGCCGGCGCCATCCGCTCGGAACGCGCCAGCAGATCGACCACGCGGCCGAACAGCACGGGTTCGAGGAACTGCAGCCCGGCGAGGCCGAGGGCGGCCACGGCGAGCCCCGCCGCCATCGGCCGGTCGGCGCCGAGCATCCAGAGCACGCGCCAGTACAGCCTGAGGAAACCCATCGCGCAGCCACTCCCCGGGGGCCCCCGCCCCGGGCCGGGAGCAGACTAGAGCATGTTCCGATCTGTCGGAACCGGCACCGGC
>JAFADX010000145.1 GCA_023424475.1 Pseudomonadota bacterium | reverse complement strand
CCGGGTGGGGGTGCGGGCCGGTGCCGTCCGATCGAAAAGAGCTCTAGATCCAGAGCAACCAGTCCGGCGGCCCGGTCGGCGCCGCGAGGCCGGGCAGCGCGATCGCCATGTCGGCCTGCGCATCGCCGTCGAGGTCGATGCCGAGCGTCTGCATGGCCGCGTCGTAGCGTGCCTCCGCGCCGCCATGGCCGCTGAAGCCGAGGCCGCCGCGCCAGTCGGCGCCCTCCGCGATGCCGACGAGCAGGATCGCGTCACCCGCCGCAGGGCTGAAGCCGATGATGGTGTCCGGCGCCGCGGCGCCGCTGTGCCCGGCCGCCGTATAGACGAAGAGGTCCGCCCCGGCACCGCCGGTCAGCCGGTCCGCGCCGGCGCCGCCGAGGAGGGTATCCGTGCCCTCCGCGCCGCCCAACGTGTCGTTGCCGCCGCCGCCTTCGATCCGGGCGGCCGGATTGCCGGCGGCGAGGATCACGGAGTCCGCGCCGGCGCCGCCATGCACGATCTCGGTGCCGCCGAGCGAGACCCGCAGCCCGCCATCCCCGAGCGTCAGCATGTCCCGCCCGGCGCCGAGCGCGACGGAGGCGGTGCCGGTGGCCCGCAGGAGGGTGACGACATCGCTGGCGCCACTGCCGACCAGGATTTCCACGTCGGAGACGGTGACGAGGTTCGCGCCAGGCCCGAGCACGAGCCGGTCGTTGCCCTCGCCGAGGTCGATCGTCCCGCCGATCAGGCCGCGCGTCAGCGTCACCGTATCGTCGCCGGCATTGCCGGTGATCGCCTCCGCATCCGCGACGCTCACCAGGTTCGCCCCGGGGCCGAGCAGCAGGTGGTCGATCCCGGCGCCGAGCCGGATGGCGACGCCATCCGCGCCGCCCGCGAGGTCGATGGTGTCGGCGCCGTCGCTGCCGATGACGAACTCGGTATTGGCGACGGCGATGCGGTTGCCGCCGCGGACGATGGAGAGCACGTCGTTGCCGGCGCCGAGATCGACCATCGCCTGCCCCATGATGCCGCCGAGGATCAGCCGGTCGGTACCGTTGCCCCCCAGCACGGTCTCCGCCGCGATGGCGGCGAGCGCATTGCCGCCATCCGCGAGCAGCAGGCGGTCGAGGCCGCCGCCGAGATGGAACTGCGCGCCGGCAACCGTCTCGAGCAGCGCCACGGTGTCGCCGCCGCCGCCCGCGTTGAGCAGTTCGACGCCGCGCAGCCGCACGGTGTCGCTGCCGTCGGACAGGAAGACGCGGTCGCGCCCGGCGCCGAGCACGAGCAGCGCATCGGCCGGGGCCGTGAAGGTGACGTCATCGTCTCCGGCGCTGCCGGTGACGCTCTCCACGCCGGCAAGGCGCACGGCATTGGCGCGGCCGCCAAGGACAAGCCGGTCCGCCCCGCCGCCGAGGTCGATCACCATGCCGCCAACGCCCGTGGCGAGGGCGAGGTCCTCGTCGCCGCTGCCGCCGTCCAGCGTCTCCACCCCGGCGACGGCCAGGCGGTTGCCGCCATCGGCCAGGCGCAGCCGGTCGCGCCCGCCCTGGAGATCGACGAAGCCGGGCGCCACCGTGGCAAGCATCAGGTCCTCGTCGCCGCCGCCGCCCTCGATGGTCTCGATGTCCACGAGGCGCGCCGTGACCGGGCCGCCGCGGATGACCAGGCGGTCGGCCCCGGGGCCGAGGTCGATGATCCCGCCCGCGATCGCGCCGGTCAGCGTCACCTCGTCCGCGCCGTCGCCGCCCAGCAGGGATTCGGTGCCGCCGGCCCGCAGGCGGTTGCCGCCGTCGGCGAGGATGAGCGAGTCCGCCCCCTCGCCGAGTTCGAAGAGGCTGTCGAGGATCCGGTCGCGCAGGGTGATGCGGTCGGCCTCCGTGCTGCCGGTGACCGTCTCGACACCGCTGAGCGAGATCTCTCCGCCGTCGAGCAGGAGCAGGCTGTCGGCGCCGGCGCCGCCGGCGACCTGCTCGATGCCCCGCAGCACGAGCGCATGGGTGCCGTCGGCGAGGCGGATGGCGTCGAATCCGGCGCTTCCGTTCACGCTCTCGACGCCGGAGAGGTAGGTCTCCGCTGTCGGCGCCTCGAGGAAGATGTGGTCCTGGCCAGCGCCGCCGAGGATGGTTTCGGCCCCTGCGACGGTCAGCGCGCTGCCGCCATTGCCGAGTTGCAGGATGTCGGCCCCGTCGCCGAGGTCGTAGCGGCCGAGGGCCGCGCCCCCGATGACGATGGTGTCGGCGCCGGCGCCGGCGGCCAGCGCCTCGATGCCGATCGCCAGGATGCGGTCGGAGGCATCGGACAGCGTCAGGCGGTCGGCGCCGCCACGCAGGTCCACCCGCATCCCGGCGGCGGCGCCGGCCACCGTGACGTCGTCGTCGCCGCTTACGCTGCCGACCACGGTCTCGATGTCGGCCGCGACGGTGGCTGCCTGGCCGCTCGCCTGCAGCAGCGTCAGCCGGTCCTGCCCGGCGCCGAGGGAGAAGGCGGCGGCCGTGCCCCAGGGATAGGTCACGTCGTCGTCGCCGCTGCCGCCGAAGACGCTGTCGGTGCCGAGCACGACAAGCCGGTTGGCGCCGTCGGCCAGATGGAGCACGTCGATGCCGTCGCGCAGGTCGATCCGGCCGCCGATCAGGGGAGAGAGGACGCGCAGGATGTCGGCGCCGCCGCCGCCGATCACGGTTTCGACGCCGAGGACGGAAAGGCTGTTGCCGGCGTGGGACAGCCAGAGGAGATCCGCGCCGCCACGGAGGTCGACCAGGGCATCGGCCAGCGCCCCGGTCACGGTAACCGAGTCATCGGCCTCCCCGCCCGTCAGCTGGTCGAAGGGCGCGACGGTCTCGCCGTTCGGCGCGGCCGGATCGAGGGTGACGGACATGGCGGCGGCTCCCGTGCTGGGCCGACGCCTTTTGCGTCAGAGGTCGGGAGCCTAGTGGTCCGCCCCTAAAAATGGATCAACCGATGGGACGCGTCTCGCGACGCGCCCCAGGGCGTGAATCAGGTCTTGATCGGGCCCCGGCTGCCGCGGCCCTGGCCGGGGGGGTCGTTGGGGTCGTTGTCGGAGGGACCCGTCGGCGCCCGGCGCCCACCGCGGCCCCGGCCAGGCGGGTCGTTGGGGTCGGCGTCGCTGATGCCGCCGCGCCCGCCGCCGCGGCCCTGTCCAGGCGAGTCGTTGGGGTCGCTATCGCTGATGCCGCCGCGCCCGCCGCCGCGACCCCGGCCGGGGGGGTCGTTGGGGTCGGCGTCGCTGATGCCGCCACGCCCACCGCCGCGACCCCGGCCGGGGGGGTCGTTGGGGTCGGCGTCGCTGATGCCGCC
>JAFADX010000070.1 GCA_023424475.1 Pseudomonadota bacterium | reverse complement strand
GCTCGGCGCCGGTCGGCTCCTGCGGCTGGGCCGGCTGGCCGGGCTGCGGCGCCGGCCGCGGCTGCTGGCCGGGCGGCGCCCAGCCCTGCGGCGGCGTGCCGACCGTCAGTTGCCGGGCGATCGCGCGCAGCAGGTCCTTCATCGGCGAATTCGGCGCGCCGAGGATGTTCAGCGCCTCCGCCTGCTGCGCCAGCGCCGGCGGCAGCGGCAGCAGGTTGAGGTCGTTGAGCATGCTCTCCCACTGCCGCACGTATTCCTCGGCGTAGAGCCGCAGCACTTCCTGTTCCAGCTTCACCGGGTCGTCGGTGCCGAGGTTCGCGCCCTCGGGCCCCAGCACCCAGTATTCCGCGACGCCCTGCCGCACCGCCTGGCCCAGCACGGGCAGCAGCCCGCGATAGAGGCCGTCCACGGTGTAGAGGCCGGGCACGCCGTCGGTCAGCGGCGCGCCCGAGGCGCGGGCGAAGTAGCGCTGTCCGGCCTGGCCCAGCGCGTCGGCCGGTCGCCAGGGCGGGATGTTCGCCGACGCGGCCGCGGTCTGCAGGCGGGAGACCACGCGCTGCGCGAGCGGCAGCCGCGAGAAGATGCGCCGCGAGGCGTCCACCAGCGCGCCGTCCACCGGGTAGCGCGTGTAGTTCTGCGCAAGCGTCGCCTCGAGATGCGCCATCAGGGAATCGCGCACCGGCTGGTTCACCTGTCCGGGGAAGGTGCGCTGCCAGTCGCGCGCGAACCAGGACTTCACCAGTTCGGGGTCGAGCGGCCCCTCCTGGCCCAGCATCAGGTAGGCGCGCGTCGCATCGTAGAGCGCGTCCGGCTGCTGGAAGGAGGCCCGCATCTCCTGCTCGAGCCGCGCGAGCAGCCGCGGCAGGAAGGTGCGGTTGAGCGCGCGGCGATAGGCCGAGTTCGCGCCCTGGACCAGCTTGCCCTCCTGGCTCAGCCCGAGGGCGCCGCCTTCGCCCTGCGCCGCCGGCGGCAGGTCGCGCGCCGCGTCGAGGTAGGGCAGCACCCGGCGGAATTCCGCCTCGGTGATGCGTTCGAAGGGGATGCCCTGGCTCGCCTGCTCGGCCTTCGCGATCTGCTCGGTCAGGCGGCGCTCGCGCGCCTGCTCGTCGCTCCACGCCATCCAGCCATAGGCCGCGCCGCCCGCCATGACGAGGGCCGCGATCGACCAGGCGGCGATGGCGACGACGCGCCGGCGCTTGTCGGCCACGCGGTCGCCGGAGGCGAGGCGCGCCTCGTTGAAGATGACGTCCTTCAGGAGCTTCGTGATGAAGTAGGCGCGGCCCTTCTGCTGCATCACCGCGGCCGGGCGGCGCGGATCGAAGCCGAAGGAGCGCGACAGCGCGCCGGCCAGGCGGTCGAGCGGGCTGCCTTCCTGCGTGCCCGAGGTGAAGTAGACGCCGCGCAGCATCGGCGCGGGATCGAGCCGGGTGCCGCCGAAGGCCGCCGTCACGAAGGCCGCGAGCGGCGCCTCGAGCGAGGCGAACTGCACCGGGAAGCCTTCGAGCGCGGCACGCTGCTGCGGCCCGCGTTCCTGCTGCAGACGCTCGAGCGTGCGGTCCTGCAGGCGGGCGAGCAGCGCCTGGAACTCCTCGGAGAACTTCGCCGCCGGGCCGACTTCGCCCGCGCCCTGCACCGGAAAGGTGAAGCCCCAGACCTGCTCGCGCGCCGTCTTGTCGAGGTCGTCGAAGAACTCCATGAAGCCGGCCAGGAGGTCCGCCTTGCTGATCATGAAATAAACCGGCAGGCGCTGGCCGAGCTTCTCCTCCAGCTCCTTCACGCGGCGGCGCACGCTGCGGGCGTGCTGCTCGCGCTCGGCGGGGCCGAGGCGGGAGATCATGTCCACGCCGAAGGTGACGAGGACGCCGTTCAGCGGCAGCCGCGGCCGCGCCTTCTTGAGCAGCGCGAGGAAGCGTTCCCAGCCCTGCTTGTCGGCCGCCGCGTCGGAATCCTGGCTGGTGTAGCGCCCGGCGGTGTCGATCAGCACCGCATTGTCGGTCAGCCACCATTCGCAGAGCCGCGTGCCGCCCACGCCCTGGAGCTTGCCGCCGTCGGTCAGCGGGAATTCGAGGCCGGAATTGGCGAGTGCCGTCGTCTTGCCCGAACCCGGCGGGCCGATGATGACGTACCAGGGCTGTTCGTAGAGGAAGCCGCCCTTCCTGCCCGAGGTGGACTTGAGCTTGTCGAGCGCCGCCGTCAGGCGGTCGCGCATCTCTGCCTCTTCCTCGGCGGCGCGGTCGGCGCCGGGGTCGGGCTCGGCGATGCCCTGCACCAGCAGCGCGTCGCGCCGGCGCTTCCGCCGGTCCGCGATCCAGAGGACGATCAGCGCGAGCAGGAACAGGACCGCGCAAAGGATGATGCGGTGCATCTCGCTCGCCAGCGGCGAGATGCCGTTCACCTTCAGCAGCGGCCCGAACATCCAGATGACCGGCATCAGCAGCATGACGCCGGCGAGCGCCGCGAGCGCGCGGCCCTTCAGGAAGGGCCGCATGACCGAAAGGAGCTGCATGGTCAGCGGGTCTCCCGCATCAGGGTCACTTCGATGCGCCGGTTCTGCTCCCGGCCGTCGGCGGTCCGGTTGTCGGCGATCGGTTCGGAATCGGCGCGGCCCTCGGTGGTGAAGCGGGAGGCATCGCCCGCGGCCTGCGCGATGATCGCCTCCGCCGCCTCCGCCCGCGCGGCAGAGAGCTGGTAGTTCGACGGGAAGCGCACGGTGCGGATCGGCTGGTTGTCCGAATGGCCGATCACCATCACCCGGCCCGGCTCGTCCTTCAGCGCCTGGCCGATGCGCTGCAGCACCGGGATGAAGCGCGATTCCACCGTCGCGGAGCCCGAAGGGAACATGCCCCGGTTGCGGATGCGCACGGTCACCGAGCGCGCATCGCCGAAGACGCGCACCAGGCCCTGGTCGATCTCCGGCTTGAGGAATTCGCGCAGGGTGACGAGGAAGTCGGGGCGCGGCGGCGGCAGGAAGGCCGGCGGTGCAGGCGGCGGCGCGGGCGGCTGCGGCGGCGCGGAGCGCACGATCTCCGGCACCGTGCCCGGCGGCAGCTTCGCCATGCGCTCATAGAGCCCGTCCGAGCCCTCGTTCATCGCATTGGCGAGCCAGGCGTAGCCCATGCCGAGGCCGAACACGGCGACGCAGGCCGCGACCCAGGACGGGATGCCCTTGCGCGGCCCGCGATGCGGCGCGTCCACGCCCTTCCAGCGCGGCGAGAGTTCCCTCTCCCAGGGCGGGCGCACCTGCGCGAGAAGCTGGTAGAGCCCCTCCCGGATGCGCTCGAGGTCCGACGCGCCGCGCGGCGAGAGGCGGTAGCGCCCCTGGAAGCCGAGGGCGAGGCAGAAATAGGTCACCTCCAGCGCGTCCTTCCAGCGGCCGGGGTCCTTCTGCATGCCGGCAAGCACGTCGAAGAAGCGGTCGCCCGACTTCACTTCCTGATGGAAGGTCGCGACCAGCGACTGCACGGACCAGACGCTCCCCTGCCCCCAGTTGTAGGAGAGCACCACGTCGTCGAGGCTGGCGCAGAGGATGTAGTGCGCCGCGCGCACCTGTTCCTGGCTCACGCCGAGTTCCTGGGCGTCCTTCTCGAACTGCGCGAAGGCGCGCAGCGTCCGCTCGCGCAGTTCCTGCCCCTGCGGCGGGGCCGTCATGCTCGCATTGGCGAGCCGGCCGAGCAGGTCGAGCAGCGGCTGCGCCGCGGCGACGAGCGGGCCGATCCCCACACGCGGCAGCGTATCGGCCTCGCCCGCGAGGCGCGGCGCGGATTCCCCCCGTGG
>JAFADX010000068.1 GCA_023424475.1 Pseudomonadota bacterium | reverse complement strand
CAGCAAGCTCAAACAGTTCCGCCGCGTCGCGACGCGATACGAGAAGACCGCCAGGAACTACCTCAGCATCGTCACCCTCGCCGCCACCATCCTGTGGTTGAGATAACTGTCCACACGGCCTAGGGCGAGCACGCCGGGGTTCCGATCGTCCACCTCATCGCGGCACGGCCGGTCGATCCATCGGATCTATTCGGGCCGCAGGCGAGGACGAGGCGGCGAGGGAGCGGATAGTTCTGGATGTGAGGTGATCCGGCCCCATCGCTCCGCCTGTGATGGCTGGAGGCCGGGCTGGAATCCGGGCTGCGGGGCCTGCTTTCCCCAGGTTTGAAGCTCACATTGATGACGAGATCGGGCCCTCAGCTCGAAGTTCCCAGTATTTTCCCTGTTGGCAGGGAATTCCTGCCCGAGACGGGTTCGCCTGATGACTGCTGCCGCCGCCAGCTCCGAAATCCACCGCGCTCCTTGCTCGTCCATCCCGCGCGGCGGCTTCCCGCACGGCCGGCGCGCCGCGCGGCATGAGGTCGTCGCCGCCGTCAAACATCGTGCCGGGTTCGGCCGAAACGGCCTGGTCGTGCAGCGCGCCGCCGGCAAGGATACCGGCACCTGCAGGCATGACGGCCCAGGTCCCTCCGGGTCGGCGCGGCGATTCGCCGCGTCGGCAGGCCCGGGTGGGGCCGAAGGTCAGTGAAGCGTGAAGACCCCGTTCGCGTAGCGAAGCTCTGCCGGGTGCGCGAGGCAGACGGAGGCGACGCGGACCGAATGCAAAGGGCCGTCGATTTCGCGGCGCCAGAAGTCGAGGAAGCGGTGGAGTTCGGGAAAGTCCGGCGCATGGTCGACCTTCTGCCAGACGTAACTCTGCAGGACGTGGGGGTGGTCCGGCATGTGGTAGAGCAGTTCGGCTGTGGTCATCCGCCAGTCGCGGATCCTGACGATAGGTTCCAGTCCCTGCAGCACCGTCATTCTGTCCTTCCCCGATGGATGGAGCCGTACGGTTCCTTGGCCCTGGCCGGCCTCTTCCGGGCGGCTCGATGACGCGAGCATGACATGTGCGGCGCAGCAGAAGGCAAGAAAAATTATTGAATATCAAATCATTAGCACTCTCACTCGTTGAGTGCTGCCGAACGCTTGACGCCGCCGGGCATGGGGCTTAGATCGCTGGCACTCCTCTGGGGGGAGTGCTAACGGCCGGGGCGTTCTTCCGGCGACCGGCCAGACTTCCCAGGGCGAGCCGTCTCAACCCGAGGCTCAGGAGAGGATAGCTTCATGAAGTTCCGTCCCCTGCACGACCGCGTTCTCGTTCGCCGCATCGAGGCTGAAGAGAAGACCCGCGGCGGCATCATCATTCCCGACACCGCGAAGGAAAAGCCGCAGGAAGGCGAAGTGATCGCCGTCGGCGCGGGCACCATCAACGAGAAGGGCGAGATCCGCCCGCTCGACGTGAAGGCCGGCGACCGCATCCTGTTCGGCAAGTGGTCGGGCACCGAGGTGAAGCTCGATGGCGAAGATCTCCTCATCATGAAGGAGAGCGACATCATGGGCATTCTCGAGACCGGCACCGAGGCGAAGAAGGCCGCCTGAGGCGCCGCTTCGCACCCGATCCGACACAGAATTCAGAGGTAGAGAGCAATGGCTGCTAAGGACGTGAAGTTCGGCGCCTCGGCGCGCGACAAGATGCTGCGCGGCGTGGACATCCTGGCCGATGCCGTGAAGGTGACGCTGGGCCCGAAGGGCCGCAACGTCGTGCTCGACAAGTCCTTCGGTGCCCCGCGCATCACGAAGGACGGCGTGACGGTCGCCAAGGAAATCGAGCTGGCCGACAAGTTCGAGAACATGGGCGCGCAGATGGTGCGCGAGGTCGCGTCGAAGACGAATGACCTGGCCGGCGACGGCACCACCACCGCGACCGTGCTGGCCCAGGCCATCGTCCGCGAGGGCGCCAAGGCTGTGGCCGCCGGTATGAACCCGATGGACCTCAAGCGCGGCATCGACAAGGCCGTCGCCGAGGTGGTCAAGGAACTCGAGTCCAAGACCAAGAAGATCACGACCTCCGGCGAGGTCGCGCAGGTCGGCTCCATCTCCGCCAACGGCGAGACCGAGATCGGCGAGATGATCGCCAAGGCGATGGAGAAGGTCGGCAACGAGGGTGTCATCACGGTCGAGGAAGCCAAGAGCATCCAGACCGAGCTCGACGTCGTCGAGGGCATGCAGTTCGACCGCGGCTACGTCTCCCCGTACTTCATCACGAATGCGGAGAAGATGATCGCGGAGATGGATGACCCCTACATCCTGATCCACGAGAAGAAGCTGTCGCAGCTCCAGCCGATGCTGCCGCTGCTCGAGTCCGTCGTGCAGTCCGGCCGTCCGCTGGTGATCGTCGCCGAGGACGTCGAGGGCGAGGCGCTGGCCACCCTGGTGGTCAACAAGCTGCGCGGCGGCCTCAAGATCGCCGCCGTGAAGGCGCCGGGCTTCGGCGATCGCCGCAAGGCGATGCTGGAAGACATCGCCATCCTGACCGGCGGTGAGGTGATCTCCGAGGACCTCGGCATCAAGCTCGAGAGCGTGACGCTCGCCATGCTCGGCCGCGCCAAGAAGGTGCGGATCGAGAAGGAGAACACCACGATCGTCGAGGGCGCCGGCAAGAAGGAGGACATCACCGGCCGCTGCGAACAGATCAAGGCGCAGATCGAGGAGACCACCTCGGACTACGACCGCGAGAAGCTGCAGGAGCGTCTGGCGAAGCTTGCCGGCGGCGTCGCGGTGATCCGCGTCGGCGGCTCGACCGAGGTCGAGGTGAAGGAGCGCAAGGACCGCGTCGATGACGCGCTGCATGCGACCCGCGCCGCGGTCGAGGAAGGCATCGTCCCGGGCGGCGGCGTGGCGCTGCTGCGCGCCTCCCAGAAGCTGGCCGGCCTGAAGGGCGACAACAACGACCAGCAGGTCGGCATCGAGATCGTGCGCCGCGCGATCCAGGCGCCGGTCCGCCAGATCTCGGAGAACGCCGGCAAGGACGGCGCCGTGGTCGCCGGCGAGGTGCTGCGCAACGACAAGTACGAGTACGGCTACGACGCCCAGTCCGACGAGTACAAGGACCTGGTCGGCGACGGCATCATCGACCCGACCAAGGTCGTGCGCACGGCCCTGCAGGATGCGGCCTCGGTCGCCTCCCTGCTGATCACCACCGAGGCGATGGTCGCCGAGCGTCCGGCGAAGCCGGCCGCGGCCCCGGCCGGCGGTGGCGACATGGGCGGCATGGGCGGCATGGACTTCTAAGCGCCTGCCGCGCGACGGCTTCTGATCGGTCCAGCCGATCCAAAGCGGATGGGGGCAGTCCTTCGGGGCTGCCCCTTTTCTTTTGCCGTGGGTCATCGATCGCGCCGATGTGCAGAGCCCCCGACGCCAAGGCATGCCGGGCGCCCACGCAGGGGCGATGCCGCGCCGCGTTCGGCATGTTGACGCCCCCGGCGCGATATGAGCCTGATTCAGCGTCGAACCGCACCTTGCCTCGCCTTGCCGTGCCTCCGGAGACCCGGTCGCCTCCAAGCCGATACCGGGTCGGCCGCGATATGGCAGGCGCGACATGCGCGCCTGCGGATCTTGGGGAGGATCGCATGGCGATCGGCACCGTGAAGTGGTTCAACGCGACGAAGGGCTACGGCTTCATCGTCCCGCAGGACGGCGGGAAGGATGTCTTCGTGCACATCACCGCCGTGCAGAAGGCCGGACTGACGGGCCTCAACGAGAACCAGAAGGTCAGCTACGACGTCGCCACCGAACGCGGCAAGGCCACCGCCGTGAACCTGAAGCCGGTCTGACCGGGGCGGTGCTCCGCCACGGCAGCGACGTGCGAAGGTTCCACCGGTAGACGATGCCGGACCGCTGAATGTTCACCCTCGCGGAACTGGAGGCGGCGGCGGGCCTCGTGCACGGCGCCTTTCCGCCCACGCCCCAGCGGGCTTGGCCTCTGCTCGCGTCGCGGACCGGCGCCGAGGTCTGGGTCAAGCACGAGAACCACACGCCGACCGGCGCCTTCAAGGTGCGCGGCGGCCTTGTCTACATGGCGCGCCTGAAGCGGGAGCGCCCGCAGGTGAAAGGCGTGGTCAGCGCGACGCGCGGCAATCATGGGCAGTCGCTCGCCTATGCCGGGCAGCGGCACGGCGTTCCCGTCACGATCCTCGTGCCGAACGGCAACAGTGCGGAGAAGAATGCGGCGATGCGTGCCTTCGGGGCGCGCCTGGTGGAGCATGGCGCCGATTTCGACGCGGCGCGGGAAGAGGCGATGCGCGTCGCCGCGGCGGAGGGGCTGGAGTTCGCGCCCTCCTTCGCGCGCGACCTGGTGCTGGGCGTGGCGACCTGCGCCTTCGAATTCCTGCGCGGCAGCCCGCGGCTCGATGCGCTCTACGTGCCGGTCGGGCTCGGCTCGGGCATTTGCGCATGCATCCTGGCGCGCGACCTGCTGGGGCTTCGCACCGAGATCATCGGGGTGCAGTCGGCCGGCGCGCCCTCCTATGCGCTGTCCTTCGCCGCCGGCCATGTGGTGACGACCGAGCGGGCCGAGACCCATGCCGACGGCATGGCGACGCGGGTGCCGGATGCCGGCGCGCTCGACATCATCCTCGCCGGCGCGTCGCGCATCGTGACGGTGGATGACGATGCCGTCGCCGCGGCGATCCGCGCCTATTGGCAGGACACGCACAACCTCGCCGAGGGCGCGGGGGCGGCACCGCTCGCCGCATTGATGGCGGAACGCGAGGCGATGCGCGGCCGGCGTGTCGGGCTCGTGCTGTCGGGCGGCAATATCGACCTCGATCTCTTCCGCGACTGGGTGCTGGGGGCGGCATGAACGACCTTCTTCTGCGCGGCGTCCGCCCGATGGGCGGAGCCGCGGTCGATGTCCTGGTGCAGGGCGGGCGGATCGCCGCCATGGCGCCGGACCTCGCCGCGCCGGAGGGCGTGGCCGTCGAGGAGGGGCGCGACCTGCTGCTGCTGCCGGGCTTCGTCGAGGGGCACACGCATCTCGACAAGACGACCTTCCATCTGCCGGACTGGCTGGTGAACGAGGTCGGGCCGCGGATCGAGGACAAGATCGACACCGAGCGCGAATGGCGCGCGCGGACCGGGCACGATGCGGGCGCGGCCTCTCTCGCGCTGGCGAGGGCCTTCCTCGCGGCGGGAACGACGCGCATCCGCAGCCATGTGGACGTGGATACTTCGGGCGGCACGCGGCATGTCGAGCATGTCCTGCAGACGCGCGAGGCGATGCGCGAGATGCAGGAGATCCAGATCGTCGCCTTTCCGCAATCGGGCATCCTCGGCCGCCAGGGCACCGAGGCGCTGCTCGATGCCGCGCTTGCCATGGGCGCGGACATCGTCGGCGGGCTCGATCCCTGCGCGATCGAGCGCGATCCGGTGAAGCACCTCGACATCGTCTTCGGCCTGGCCGGGAAGCACGGCAAGCCGGTCGACATCCACCTGCACGAACCGGGGACGATGGGGGCCTTCTCGCTCGACCTGATCCTCGAACGGACGCGGGCGCTGGGGATGGACGGCAAGGTGGTGGTCAGCCACGCCTTCTGCCTGGGCGACATTCCCGAGCGCGACCGCGATGCGCTGCTCGCGCGCATGGCGGCGCTCGGCGTGGCCATCGCGACGACGGCGCCGGCCTCGCGTCCGGTGCCGCTGGTCGCGCCATGCCGTGCCGCGGGGGTGACGATCTTCGGCGGCAATGACGGCATCCGCGATACCTGGACGCCCTATGGCTCGCCGGACATGCTCGAGCGCGCGATGCTGATCGGCCTGCGCAACAACTTCCGGCGCGACGACGAGGTCGCGCTGGCCCTCGGTTGCGTCAGCGCCGCCGGCGCGAAGGGATGCGGCTTCGGCGACCATGGGCTGGCGCCCGGGGCGCGCGCGGACCTCGTCCTGGTGGATGCTCGGAGCCTCGCCGAATCGGTGGTGGCGCGGCCGGTGCGGGCGCTCGTGGTTGCGGGCGGGCGCGTCGTGGCGCGCAACGGGGCACTGGTGGCGTGACCGGAGCATCCGCCGCCGCGGCTGGACGGTAACGCGACGGCCGGAACGCTCCGGAGATCGGTGCCGTGCCTGGCGGCCGCCGGAAGGCCCGTTGCGCGGCGCCTCGAACGGCCGGGGATGGGCCAGGCCCACCCCCGCCGCGGTTCACGCGGCCGCGTCGACCGGCTGGTAGGGCAGGCGCTTCACGCGGTCCATGTTCAGCCCCTCGATGCGCAGCAGGCGGGTCGGGCCGTCGCGGCGCGGGGAGTGCAGGATGCCGGGCTCGTAGAGGTAGGCGTCGCCGGGCTTCATCGCGTAGTCGCGGATGCGCCTGGCCTTCCCGGGCGTGCCCTCGGTCGGGCGGGCGAGGCATTCCCAGTCGGTCATGACCGTCTCGCCGGCCGCCTGGCCGTAGATCGCCCAGGAGGGCCCGTGATCGTGCGGGCCGCTCGTCTTGGCATCGTGGTAGGCATGCGCCAGGACGGTGAAGCCGAGGTCGGGATCCTCGTAGAGGACCTGGCGCTCGGGGGTCTTGTCGTTGATGTGGGCGGCGACGAAGGCGGGATCCTTCAGGGCCTCGCGCACCAGGTCGCAAAGCTTCTGGCGGCCCGCGGTGCCGGGGTTGTCCTTCAGGGCAGAGCGGGCGCGCTGCACGAAGTCATCGAGCGTCATGGGCATGGGCTTTCTCCTCCCGCCTCGTTCGGGGGGAAAGAATGCTCCTGTGCGGGCCCTGGCGAAAGGGGTGATGCCGTTCGGCCGTCGTCGCCACGCGGCCCAGGGCGATGGATTCAGGCCTCGTCGAGGAAGGCGCGGGTCTCGGCGACCGCCTGGGCGAGGCCGAGGCGGCGGATCAGCACCCCCGGCGGCAGGCCGGCGAGCAGGCGGGAGGGACAGCGCGCGTCGAGCATCACGAAGACGCCCTTGTCGTCGGCGCGCCGGACCAGCCGCCCGAACGCCTGGCGCAGCCGGTGGCGGGCCACGCGGTCGTCGTAGTCCTTCGGCCGGCCGCCCGAGAGATGCAGGCGGCGTTCCCGGTGCAGGATGGTCGGGCGCGGCCAGGGCACCCGGTCGAAGACGAGCAGCCGCAGGGCGCGGCCGGGCACGTCCACGCCATCGCGCATCGCATCGGTGCCGAGCAGGCAGGCATGTTCCTCGGCACGGAAGACATCGACCAGGGTGGCGTTGTCCATCGCATCGACATGCTGGGCGTAGAGCGGGATGCCGGCCTGCTCGAGCGGCCCGGCGATGCGGCCATGGACCTCCCGCAGTCGGCGGATGGCGGTGAAGAGGCCGAGGCCCCCGCCTCCGGCCGCGAGGAACAGTGCCTGGAAGGCGGCGGCGACCTGGCCGGGATTGTCGCGGCCGACATCCGTGACGACCAGGCAGCGCGTATGCGCCGCGTAGTCGAAGGGGGAGGGGACGGCGGCGCGGATCGCCGGGTTCGGCAGGTGGGTGGCGCCGGTGCGGGCCTCGGCCTCGCGCCAGGCGGCCTCGGGGTCCTCGCCGTCGGCCTCCGCCTCGTCGCGCAGGGTGGCGGAGGTGATCAGCAGGCCGTGGGCCGGGGCGGCGACGGCGCGGGCGAAGGGCTCGGTGGGGTCGAGGTGGTGGCGGTGCATCCCCGCATCGGTGTCGGCGCCGCCGCGCCGTTCCAGGCTCAGCCAGTCCACGAAGGTCGGGCGCGTGCCGAGCTCGGGCGGGTCGGCCTGGAGGGTGGCGAGCATCCCCTGCCAGGCCTGGACCGGCATCAGCACCCGGCGTTCGAGCGCGCGGCAGGCGGCCTCGATGCGGATGCGGTCGCCGACCTCGAGGTCCGAGGCTTCCTCCTCGAGCCGCGCGGCGAGGCGGTCGCGCAACGCCCGGGCGGGTTCCTCGAGGCGGAAGAGGGCGCGGGAGAGTGCCTCGGCGGCGGGCGGCAGGGCCTCGGCGAGCGGGAAGAGGTCGCATTCGGAATCGTAGAGGCCGGCATCGCGGCTGTCCTGCGTGCGGGCGCGGACCTGTTCGCGGGCGGCGTTGAGGAAGGCTTCGGCGGGGTTCGGCGTCTCGTCCGGACGCGCGGCCGCGCCGCCGCCGAGGCGCGAGGGCCAGCCCGGGAC
>JAFADX010000061.1 GCA_023424475.1 Pseudomonadota bacterium | reverse complement strand
GGCAGGGGCCCATGCCGCCGCGGCGACCGCGGCGCTCGCGCTGGGCTGCGCCTTCGTGTTGCGGGACCAGTGGCTGACGCTCGCCGTCGCGCTCTTCCTGCCGCCGCTCGCCATGATCGCCCGCCGCACGGGGCTCGAGGCGCTGCGGCGCGTGGCGGTCGTGGTCGCGGTGGTGGTGCTGGTGCGGCTCGCGGCGAATCATTTCGTGCTCGGCTACGACTTCGGGGCCTGGCCGGTGCTGAACGGGCTGCTGCTCGCCTATGGCGTGCCGGCGCTCTGCTTCGCCTGGGCGGCGCGGATCTTCCTGCGCATGCGGGACGGCATCGTGGTGCGGCTGCTGGAATGCGGCGCCGCCCTCTTCGCCGTGCTGCTCGTGCTGCTCGAGATCCGACACGGCCTCACCGACGGCAGGATCGGGGCGAGCCGCTGGGGCTTCGACGAGGCCGCCTGGCAGGCCACCGCGCTCTTCGCCTGCGCCTGGGCGGCGCTGCTGCAGCACCGGCGCGGCGGGCGCATCGCGATGCTCTGGGCGGCGCGCGCGATCGGGGGTGCCGGCCTGCTGCTCGGTGCCATCCTCATCGCCAACAACCCCTGGACGGTGGGCGAGGCGGTGCCCGGCCCGCTGGTCCTCAATGCCCTGCTGCCGGCCTATGCCCTGCCGGCGCTGCTCGCCGCCCTCGCCGTCGCGCGGGCGCCGGAGGCCCGGCAGCCGCAGGGCGTGGCGCAGGTCCTCGCCCTCTATGCCCTTGTCAGCGCCTTCGCCTGGGTGACGCTCGAGGTTCGTCGCGCCTTCCACCCCGACGACATCGGCTGGGGCGGCATCGGGGAAGCGGAGATGTACGCCTATTCCGGCGCCTGGCTGCTGCTCGGCGCGCTGCTGCTCGCCATCGGCATCCGGGCCGGGCGGAAGGAGATCCGCCTCGCCGCCCTTGGCGTGATCGCGCTGACCACCCTGAAGGTCTTCCTGGTGGACATGGACGCGCTGGTCGGGCTCTGGCGCGTCCTGTCCTTCCTCGGCCTCGGCCTGGCGCTGATCGCGCTCGGCGCGATCTACCGGCGCTTCGTGATGGCGAAGCCCGCTACGCCGGCAGGGGCGGCAGCGCCACCGGACTGACGTCCCAGGCGTGACCGACGGAAGGCGGCGTGCAGAGGATCGGCAGCGCGTTCGGCGTGCGGACGTTCGGCTCATGGCCGAGCGCAAGCCGCAGGGCGCGGAACAGCGCGCCATGGGCCACCACCAGCACCGGCGCCGGCAGCGCGGTCGCGCGGTTGATGGCGGCGACGCCGCGCGCGACCAGGCCCGCGAAGGTCTCCCCGCCCGCCGGCGTGTAGGAGCCCTCGATCCAGTCGTCGTACCAGTCGCCCATCGGCAGGCCTTCCTGCTCGCCGAAGGCGACCTCCTGCAGGTCGTCGTCGGTCGAGACGGGCAGGGCGAGCGCATCGGCGACGATCTGCGCCGTGCGCAACGCGCGTTCGAGCGGCGAGGCGACGATGGTCGCGATGCCGCGCCCGTGCATCGCCTCGGCCGCGCGGGCGGCCTGCATCAACCCGATGGCGTTGAGCGGGATGTCGGTGCGCCCCTGGCTCAGGCCCTGCGCGTTCCAATCGGTCTCCCCGTGGCGGAGGAACCAGAAGGGGATGGGATTCAGGGCGGGGGTCATCGGATCTCCTGATTCACGGGCGTCGCCCCGCGCAATCACGCGCTCTCCGCGGCCAGGGCGACGCAGGCGAAGGCGACCTTCGCCTCGGTCGGCACGCCGAAGCGCGCGGTATGGCGCGCGGGCAGGCCGTCCGGGAAGTGCTTCACGTATTCGGCATTGCATTCGTCGTAGTCGGCGGGGTCGGTGATCAGCATCGTCACCTGCACCGCGCGATCGAGCGAGGATCCGGCCTCGCGCAGGATGCGGTCCACCATGGCGAGCGCGTTGCGCGTCTGCTCGGCCGCGGTCGCGCCGCGATCGATGCCGCGCGCCGGATCGTGCGGGGCGGAATGCCCCGACACGAAGACCAGGCCGCCGGCCCGGGTGGCGCGGCTGAAGGGCCGCCTTTCCCCCGGCCCGGGCGGGAGGAAGATGTCGAAGGGGGCGGTCAAGCCGCCAGCCCCTCCTGCGCCAGGGCCCGCTGCACGGCCGGCCGCGCCAGCATCGCCTTGAGGTGCGCGTCGAGATGCGGCGGCAGCGTCATGCCCGAGCGCCGCGTCGCCCAGTACTCGACGAAGAAGAGCGCGGCGTCGGCGACCGAATAGCCCGAGGGCAGCACCCAGGTGCCGCCGGCCCAGCCCTTCTCCAGCGTGTCGAAGTAGCGCGCGGCGAGTGCCTTGCCCTGCTCGACGACCCTGGGCTGGTCCTCCTCGCGCGGGGTGAAGCTGGCGGCGCGGAACTGCCGCGTGAAGCCCTGCGGATGGATGGTGCCGCAGACATAGTCGAGCATCTCGGCGCAGCGCGTCCCGCCCTCGAGGTCGGTGGGCGCGAGCTTCGCCTCCGGGTTCGCCCTGGCGAGCCACATGGCGATGACGGGGAATTCCGTCAGCAGGCTGCCGTCGTCGCGCAGCAGCGCCGGCACCTTGGACTTCGGGTTGATCGCCATGTAGTCCGGCTTGTATTGCGCGCCGTCCTTCAGCGCGACGAGCGAAAGCTCGTAGGGCTTGCCCAGTTCCTCGAGGACGACGTGGATGCCGACCGAGCAGGCACCCGGCGAATAGAACAGCTTCATCAGGCCAGTCCCTCCGCCTTGAGGGTCCGCTGGACCGCAGGGCGCGCCTGCATGCGCGCGTAATGCGCCGCGACATTGCCTGGCAGTTCCCGGCCCATCCGCCCGTTCCACCAGAAGGAGACGTAGAACAGCGCGGAATCCGCGAAGGAATAGGTGCCGACCAGCCAGTCCCTGCCGTCGAGCGCCTTGTCCATCAGCGCGAGGCCGCGCTGGAAGATCTCGGCGCCGCGGGCCTTCACGGCCTCGTGGTCGCCTTCGGAGGGCGCGAAGTTCACGGGGCGGAACATGCGGGAGAAGCCCTGCATGTGCAGAGTCGCGACGCAATAGTCGGTGCATTCCAGCGCCCGTGCCTGCGCATCCATGCCCGAGGGCATCAGCGCGGCGGTCGGGAAGCGGGAGGCGAGCCAGAAGGCGATGGCCGGGTATTCGGTCAGGACCGAGCCGTCGTCGCGCTCGAGGGCCGGCACCTTGGACTTCGGGTTCACGCCGGCGAACTCCGGCTTGAACTGCGCGCCTTCGCGCAGGTTCACGAGGACCGCCTCGTAGGGCGCGCCGATCTCCTCGAGCAGCACGTGGATGCCGATCGAGCAGGCACCGGGCGAGTAGTAGAGCTTCATGCTTCGACGTCCTTCCGTTCCGCCCTGGGGCGACAGTCGCGGCCGAGGATCGGCCGGCCACCGGGGCTTGGCAAGCCGCTCACCCCCGCCGCGCGAGCCAGACCGTGTGGCCGCCGCAGGCGGGGTCCTCGGCGACGTGGCGCAGGACGGAAAAGCCGGTCGCCGCCAGCAGGGTCCGGTATTCCTCGGGGGCGAGGCTCGCATGGAACAGCGGTTCCCCGCCGAGGGTGCCCATGGCGATGCCCCGGGCAGGGCCGCTCGTGAACATCAGCGCGGCGCCCGGCGCCGCATGGGCGGCGAAGACGGGGAACATGGCGCGCTGGTCGTCCTGGCGCAGGTGGAAGAAGCTGTCCCAGGCCAGCACGCCATCGAAGCGCCGCCCGAGCGCGAGGCCGCGCATGTCCGCCAGGATCCATTCCTGCGCGGGCAGCGCCTCGCGCGCCATGGCCATCATTTCAGGCGAGGAATCGACGCCGGTGACCGGATGGCCAAGCCCGGCGACATGCGCGGCAATAGGCCGGCCAGGCCCGCAGCCGAGGTCCAGGACGCGGCCGCCGGGCGGCAGCGCCGCGCAGAAATCCGTGAGCCAGGCCTGCTCGGCACCGAGCCGCGTGCCGCGGGCCGCCGCCCAGGTGGCCGCATGGCGGCGATAGAGGCCGACGATCCTGCCGGCCTCCTCCTCGTTCAATTGAACAGCGAGGAGACCGAGGATTCCTCGCTGATCCGCTTCATCGCCTCGGCGAGCAGCGGCGCGATGGTGAGCTGGCGGATGTTGCGCGACAGGCGCACCGCCTCGGTCGCCTGGATGGAATCCGTCACGGTCATCATCTCGATCGGCGCGGCGCCGATTCGCGCCACCGCCCCGCCCGAGAAGACGCCGTGCGTCACGTAGATGCCGGCCGACTTGGCGCCGTTCTTCAGCAGCGCCTCGGCGGCGTTGCACAGCGTGCCGCCGGAATCGACGATGTCGTCCACCAGCAGGCAGTGGCGGCCCTCGACCTCGCCGATGACGTTCATCACCTCGGAGACGCCGGCGCGCGGGCGCCGCTTGTCGATGATGGCGAGATCGACGCCGAGCCGCGCCGCGATGGCGCGCGCGCGCACCACGCCGCCGACATCGGGCGAGACGATCATCAGCTCGCGGCCGTCGTAGCGTTCCTGGATGTCGCGCGCGAAGAGCGGCGCGGCGAACAGGTTGTCCACCGGGATGTCGAAGAAGCCCTGGATCTGCGCGGCATGCAGATCCATGGTCAGGACGCGGTCGGCGCCGGCCTCGGTGATGAGGTTGGCCACCAGCTTGGCGCTGATCGGGGTGCGGGAGCCCGACTTCCGGTCCTGCCGCGCATAGCCGTAATAGGGGATCACCGCCGTGATGCGCCGCGCGCTGGCGCGCCGCAGCGCGTCGAGCGTGATCAGCAGCTCCATCAGGTTGTCGTTCGCCGGATACGAGGTGGACTGGACGACGAAGACATCCTCGCCGCGCACGTTCTCGTGGATCTCGACGAAGACCTCCATGTCCGCGAAGCGGCGGACGGCGGCATTGGTGAGCGGGATGCCGCAGGAGGCGGCCACAGCCTCGGCCAGGGGACGATTGCTGTTGCAGGCGACGATCTTCATGGCCGGGAGCTCCGGGCGCCGTGGCGCTGGCGATATCGGGAGGGCGCGGGGTTCGTAGCAACGTGACGAAGATGTGTAAATCGCACTGCCATGAGTTCATCGCGGACCAGCGTCACATCGGCTGCCCGGAAAGGCCGGCCGCGCCATGCACCTGACCGCGGCGATCCTCGTTGCCCTCGCCATCGGCGCGGCGGGCGCGGATGCCCGGGAACACGACGCCCGGGCCGCTTCCTAGAGCAGATCCCGATCAGGTGGAATCACCTGATCGGGTGAAGATGCCCGCAGAAACAAAGGGCTGGAGACGTTGCCGGGAGCCAGGGAGAACGGGAACGGATCCAGGCCGCACCACCCGGGTCCCGGGCGCGATGCGGCACTGCGACGCCCGGGGCCGGCAGGTTGGCCGGTCGGCGACGCGCGGCGCCATCAGACGGGAGGACGACTCGCCCGGGCAATGGCAGGGGGCGGAGCGAATGCCAGGGCGGCGCGGTGCGCCGCTGCGGCTCCGCGGGCCGCCCGGCCGGGGCGCACCGTCCGTCGATACGGGCCGGATCCTCGACCCCCGGAGGTGCGGCCAGGGCCGCACCGGACGGCGCCGCAACGGCTGGCGGCGCCATGACGTGCAGGGAGGACGGGCGGCGGGGGGCCTACGTCGCCTGCTTGCCCATCAGGTTCTTCACCTCGTCCATCGCCTCGGTGAAGCGCTTGTTCAGCAGGGTGATCGCCTCGCTGTTCGAACGCTGGATCAGGTCCGCGATCTCCTGCAGGTTCGCCACCGCCTTCTCGTAGGTCGACTTGGCGAGTTCGGCCTGCTTCGCGGCCTTGTCCTGCGGCGCGTCGGCGGAAGCGAGTTCCTTCATCGCTTCGGTCATCTCTGCGACCGATTGCTGCATGATCTCCATGTGGCGGCGCGCCACGGCCTGCGCCCCTTCGAGCGCGACGCGATTGGCGGCGGAAAGGGCTTCGATGTTCTTCCGCTGCGCCGAGGCCAGGGCCTCCATGTCCGGCATCGCGGGCATGTTCGGCATCTTGAAGTCGGCGAGCATCTTGAAGACGTCCATGTCGGGCTTGAAGCCGAAACGATCAGACATCGTGTTCTCCCAATCCTGCCGGGGGGAGCGTAGTGCAGAACCGCTTGGCGGCGATACAGGAAGTCTGGTGACGGCGTGTTGCGCGATGCGCGCGGCGTCTCTCGCGTAACCGCTCAGTTCGCCCCGGCATCCGCCGGCGGCGCTTCCGCCCCGCCAGGCATCAGCCCGAAGGAGCGCGCGACCTGCTCCGCCCGGTCGAGGGCGCGATCGAGCGCGGCCATGGTGTGCGCGAGGTCCTCGCTCTCGTCCTCGGACCAGCCCCGCACGGCCGCCAGCCAGACGCCGGCCAGCCCGACCGCCATCGCCCGGCGGCGGCAGCCGTCGCCGCCGACCTCCGCGGCATCCAGCATGGCGCGCATGGACCGCGCGAGGTGCGGTGCGAGCAGGGCGGCGAGGCCGGGTTCCCGCCGCAGGTCCTTCAGGAAGCGCAGGAGCCCGGCGCGGTGCGGCTGCATCGCATCGAGCCGCCGCATCAGCACGTCGAAGAGGCGGTCCCGCGTCGTGCCCCCCTGGCCCGGCACCGTGCCGTCCAGCACCGCCCGGTCCACCACCTCGCCATGCAGGAGCAGCACGTCGAACCGGTTCGCGAAGCGTTCGCGCAGGGCCGCCGCCGGCACGCCGGATTCGCCGGCGAGGCGGCCGAGGGTCAGCCCCTCCCATCCATGCGCCGCGACGATGCGCCAGAGCGCGGCGACCAGGGCCTCGTCTTTCGTCTCGTTCATGCCGTGACGATATGGGAGGCGGGCGTCAGCCCGCCAGTTCCCGCGCGCGGTCGGTCGCGGCGGCGATGGCCTTCGACATCAGCGCGGGCCAGGCGTCCGGGGCCATCAGCACGTTGAGCGCCCGTTCGGTGGTCCCTTTCGGGCTCGTCACGGCCTTGCGGAGGTCGGCCGCGTCCTGGGGGCTGGCCGCGAGCAGCGCGCCCGAGCCCGCCACCGTCGCGCGCGCCATCCGGCGGGCGAGGTCGGCGGGGAGGCCCTGCTCGATCGCGGCCTTCTCCAGCACCTCGGCGAGCAGGAAGACGTAGGCCGGTCCGCCCCCGGAGACCGCGGTGACCGGGTTGATCTGGTCCTCGTCGGCCACCCAGGCGACCTCCCCCACCGCCTGGAGCAGGGCGTCGGCCAGGGCCGCCTGGGCCTCGGTCACGCCCGGTGCGGCATAGGCGGCGGTGAAGCCCTGCCGCACCGCTGCCGGGGTGTTGGGCATGGCGCGGACCACCGCCGCCTGGTCGCCGAGCGCGGCGCGCATGGACGCGACCGAACGCCCGGCCATGATGGAGACGAAGAGCGTGCCGGCGCCGGCGAAGCGTGCATAGGCCGGCAGGGTGGCGGGCGCCTCCTGCGGCTTGATCGCGAAGACCACCGCCGCAGGCCGGAAATCGTCCGGGATCGCGGCGGCGTCGGGGACGATGGCGGCGCGCCCGGCGAAGGCCTCGGCGGCGCCGGCGAAGGGTTCCACCACCACGGCGCGCGACAGGCCGCGCTCCAGCCAGCCGGACAGCATCGCGCCGCCCATCTTGCCGCAGCCGATCAGGAGAAGGTCGGGAAGGGTCTCGCTCATGCCGGCACCGTGCCGCCTGCGGCCGCCGGCGGCAAGCGCGCGGAGGGTGCGCGCTGCCGGCGTCAGGCGATGACCACCCGCAGCCGGTTGCGGCCCTCCGGCAGGCGTTCATAGACGAGTTCGCGCGCCAGGCGGCGCATCAGGACGAGGCCGAGCCCGCCGGGTTCGGCCTCGGCCAGGCTGCGCGGCCGCCCGGGCAGTTCCCCCCGGGTGGGGTCGAAGGCGCGCCCGCCGTCCTCGAAGACCAGGGTGCAGGAGTCCGGACCGGCCTCCAGCGCCAGGTCCACGACGATGCCGGTGGCGTCCTCGAAGCCGTGCATGGCGATGTTCATGACCGCTTCCTCGACCAGCAGCTCGGCGCGGTCGCCGAGGCGGGGGGGCAGGCCCCGGGCGTCGAGGAAGCCCCGCAGGCGCGGCTGCGCCTCGGCGATACCGGCGGGGGAGGCCCGGATGGCAAGGCACAGCCGCCCCGGGGCGCCGGGACCCGGCCCCGTGGTCACCGCCGGCCGCCCCTCGGCCCCACCGGCGGGGTGCGGGCCGGTCCCTCAGGCCTCGCCGACGCAGTCCAGCATGGATGCGGCGAGCGCCTCGGCCGGGGCCTTGCCGCCCCAGAGGACGAACTGGAAGGCCGGGAAGAAGCGCTCGCACTCGGTGATGGCGATGTCGACCATGTCCTCGAGGCTCTCGGCCGAGGCCGAGGGCGAGCCGCGGAGCAGCACGGAATGGCGGAACACCGGCACCCCGTCCTCGACCTCGATCCCGAAATGGCCGATCCAGAGCCGGTCATTGGCCAGGGCCAGCAGCTCGTAGAGCTTCTCCCGCTGGTCCGCCGGCACCTTCATGTCGAAGGCGCAGGTGAAGGCCATGGCGCTGATCTCGTGCGACCAGGAGAAATGCAGGCCGTAGTCGCACCACTTCCCCGGCGCCTCGGCGGCCATCTCGCCATCGGAACGGCGCTCGAAGGCCCATTCGTTGGCGGCGATGATCTGTTCGAGGATGTCGAGCGGGTTCGAGGAACGGTCGCGGTCCAACTGGAGAGAGGCGGACATGCGGCACCTCCTTGCCCTGTTCTGCCGCCCGAGGGTCGCGCCACAAGATATGGGGTGCGAATCGGCCGGCGGGATACGATAGGCAGACTACGCAGACGCGGAATCGCGCCGCAAGCCCGCAGAAGTTGCAAAAGGATCTTCAGGTTTCGGGTGAGGAGCCCGTGCCAGCCTCGAGTTCCGCCACGCGATGTTCCAGCGCGGCCAGGCGTGTTTCCAGCGCCTCGGCCTGTTCGCGCGCGCGGCGGGCGACCTCCATCGCGGCGTCGAGTTCCTCGCGTTTCACGAGGTCGAGCCGGCGGACCATCGCCTCGGCCTGGGACTTCGCCATCTGCTCGATCTCGGCCCGCATGCCGGCCAGCACCGAGAAGGCACCCCCGGCCACGCCGGCCAGGTCGTCCATGAATTTCGCGCGGCCGCCTTCGCCTGCCATCGGTCGTCTCCTTCGCCCGCTTGCCTTGCGGGGCCGTCCCGCCGGGGCCTATACCGCCCGCGCCCCCCTCTCAAGGCCTGCCGGGCGGAATTCGATCATGCACATCGTCACCGGCGGAGCCGGGTTCATCGGCTCCAACCTCGTCGCGGCCCTGTGCGCGCGCGGTGATGAGGTGGTGGTCGTGGACCGGCTGCGCCAGGGCCCGAAGTGGCGAAACCTCGCCAAGCACCCGATCGCCGGCATCGTGGCGCCCGACGACCTGCCTGGTTTCCTGGCGCGCAGGCCGCCCGTCAAGGCGCTGTTCCACATGGGCGCGATCAGCGCGACCACGGAAACCGACGGCGACCTGGTGGCTGCGACCAACCTCGCCTTGCCGCAGATGCTCTGGGACTGGTGCGCCGGGGCCGGGGTGCCCTTCATCTACGCCTCCTCGGCCGCGACCTACGGCGACGGCGCGCTCGGCTTCGAGGACGACCTGCGGCCCGAGGCGCTGGCCCGGCTGCGGCCGCTCAACCTCTATGGCTGGTCGAAGCTGGCCTTCGACCGGCGGGTGGCGCAGATGCTGGCCCTCGGCCGGCCGCGGCCGCCGATGTGGGCCGGGCTGCGCTTCTTCAACGTCTATGGCCCGAATGAGCACCACAAGGGGCGCATGGCCTCGGTCGTGCTGCACAAGTTCAACCAGATCATGAAGGGGGAGGTGGCGACGCTCTTCGCCTCGGACCGCGAGGGCATCGCGGATGGCGAGCAGAAGCGCGACTTCGTCCATGTGCGGGACTGCGTCGCCGCGATGCTGTGGCTGGAGAGGCACCCGCAGGCGCCGGGCCTCTACAACATCGGCTCGGGCCAGGCGCGGACCTTCCTCGACCTCGCCCGCGCGATCTACGCGGCGCTCGGCCGCAATGCCGAGATCCGCTTCGTTCCCATGCCCGACGACCTCAAGGGCAGGTACCAGTACTTCACCGAGGCCCGGATGGAGCGCCTGCGCGCGGCCGGCTTCACGCAGCCGCCGACGACGCTGGAGGACGGCGTGCGCTCCTATGTGCGCGATGTGCTGACGAACGCCGAGGATCCCTTCGCCTGATGCTCTTCGCCATTCCCTTCCCCGCCATCGACCCGACGCTGATCGAGATCGGCCCCTTCGCCATCCGCTGGTATGCGCTGGCCTACATCGTCGGCATCGTCCTGGGCTGGCGGCTCGCGCGCGTGCTGGTGCAGCGGCCGCCGCAGGCCGCGACGCCCGAGCAGGTGGACGACTTCGTCACCTGGGCGACGCTCGGCATCATCCTCGGCGGGCGGCTCGGCTACGTGCTGTTCTACCGGCCGGGCTACTACATCACCGCGCCGTGGGAGGCCCTCTATCTCTGGCACGGGGGGATGTCGTTCCACGGCGGCGCGCTCGGCGTGATCGCGGCGCTGTTCCTGTTCACGCGGATGAACAGGCTCGACTTCGTGGGCTTCTCCGACCGCATCGTCTGCGTGGTGCCGATCGGGCTTTTCCTCGGGCGCATCGCGAACTTCATCAACGGCGAATTGTGGGGCCGGATCGCGCCGGACGTGCCCTGGGCCATGGTCTTTCCCCATGGCGGCCCGATCCCCCGTCACCCCTCGCAACTCTACCAGGCCTTCTTCGAGGGCATCTGCCTTTTTGCCCTGCTCATGCTGCTCGCCCGCAGCGAGAAGGTGCGGGCGAGCCCGGGCATGCTCTCGGGCAGCTTCCTCGCGGGCTACGGCGTCGCGCGCATCATCGGCGAGTTCTTCCGCCAGCCGGACGCCAATCTCGGCTTCCTCGTCGCCGGCGCGACCATGGGGCAGTTGCTGTCGCTGCCGATGGTGCTGGTCGGCGGCTGGCTGATCCTGCGCGGGCGGGCGTTGCGTGCCGCAGGGTAGCCCGCCGCCGGAACGCCTCGACCATTTCCTGCAGCGGGCCGCCGCCGCCTACTACGCCGGCCGCGAGCCCTTCGGCGCCGGCGGCGACTTCATCACCGCGCCGGAGATCACCCAGGCCTTCGGGGAATGCCTCGGCCTCTGGGCCGCCGTCGCCTGGGATGCGATGGGACGTCCCGACCCGGTGCCGGTGGTCGAATTCGGGCCCGGGCGCGGCACGCTGATGGCCGATGCGCTGCGCGCCGTCGCCGAGGTGATGCCGCCCTTCCGCGCCGCGCTGCGGGTGCACCTGGTCGAGACATCGCCGCGGCTGCGGGCGGTGCAGGCCGAACGGCTCGGCGCCGCGGTCGCGGCCTGGCACGACGGCATCGGGACCCTGCCGGCCGGCCCCGCGATCGTCCTCGGCAACGAATTCCTCGATGCCCTGCCGATCCGCCAGTTCGTCCGCCGCGGTGGCGCCTGGATGGAACGCTTCGTCGCCGGCGGCGCCTTCCTCGAGGCCCCGGCGGAGGATGCGCCGCCCCTGCCGGACGGGGCGCCTGAAGGCGCGGTCCGGGAAGTCTGCGCCCCCGCCCGCGCCATCGGCGCGGCGCTCGGCGCGCGGATCGCGGCGCAGGGCGGGGCGGCGCTGTTCCTGGATTACGGCCCTGCCGAGAGCGGCTTCGGCGACAGCCTGCAGGCCATGACGCGGCAGGGCGCCGCCGACCCGCTGGGCGAACCGGGCAGCGTCGATGTCACCGCCCATGTCGATTTCGCCGCCTTCGGCGCGGCGGCGCGCGGCGCCGGGGCGCGGGTGCTGGGCCCGCTGCCGCAGGGGGTCTTCCTCGGCCGGCTCGGGCTGTTCAGCCGCGCCGCCATCCTTGCCCGCATGGACCCCGGGGGCGCGGCGCGGCACCTGACCGCGGCCGAGCGACTCGCCGCGCCGGAGCACATGGGGCGGCTGTTCAAGGTAATCTGCCTCTGCCACCCCGGCCTCACGACGCTGCCGGGATTCGAGGACACCTGATGGCCCAGTTCGTCACTGCCGAGACCCTTGCCGCCCAGCCGGGCCTGGCGCATGCCTTCTTCACCCGCCGGGGCGGCGTCTCCACCGGCCCCTTCGCGGCGCTGAACTGCTCGCTGTCGGGCAGGGACGACCCGGATGCGGTGCGCGAGAACCGCCGCCGGGCCGCCGATGCGATCGGCCTGCCGGCACGGTCGCTGGCGGCGCTGACCCAGGTGCACGGCCCGGATGTCGCGGTGGTCGAGACGCCCTGGCCCGACGACCGCCGCCCCAAGGCCGACGCGATGGTGACGCGGCACCGGGGCGTGACCCTCGGCATCGTGACCGCGGATTGCGCGCCGGTCCTGTTCGCCGACCCGCAGATGGGGGTGATCGGCGCGGCCCATGCCGGCTGGCGCGGCGCGGTGGGCGGCGTGCTGGAGGCGACCATCGAGGCGATGCTCACCCTCGGCGCGCGGCGCGAGCGGATCGTCACCGCGGTCGGCCCCTGCATCCGCCAGCCCTCCTACGAGGTGGCGGCGGACCTGCGCGATGCCGTCCTGGCGCGGGATGCGGCGGATGCCCGCTTCTTCGGCGACGGGCGCCGGGAGGGGCGCTGGCAGTTCGACCTCGCCGGCTATTGCGCCGGACGGCTCGCGGCTGCCGGCGTCGGCGTCGAGGTCACGCCGCACGACACGCTGGCGCTCGAGGAGGCGTTCTTCAGCCACCGGCGCAACACCCTCGCGGGCGGCGGGCCGATCGGGCATCAACTCTCCGCCATCGCGCTGGCGCCCTGAGAGGCTGTCCGGAGATGCGCCGCGCGGCGCGGGCCGGCGCCGCCGCACCCGGACAAGCCTCTGCTCACCCCTGTTCAATCGGCGGCCCGCGCCCAATAAGGACGCCATGCCCTACATCCTGATGTTCGGAGCATTGATGCTGTTCACCCTCCTGGTGTCCTGCCTTGCGGTCATTTGAGCGCATCCGCGCCGCGCTGACGGTGCTCGTCCTCGTGGCGCTCGCGGGCTGCGGAGACCTGCCGCAGCCCTTCCGGGGCAATCCGGGCGGCCAGGCGGCGGTCCTCGCGGCGCCGCCGGCCTATCGCCTGGCCATTCCGCGGCCGGCGGCCGCGCTGCTGACGAACGAACTGGCCGACGACCTCGCGGCCGCGCTCTCCACCGCGCTGCTTGCGAACGAGGTGCCGGCCTCGGCCACCGAGCCACTGCCGCTCGACTGGCGACTGACGGTCGAGGCCTCGATCCAGGGCGATTCCGTCGTGCCGCGCTATGTCCTCACCGATCCGGACGGGCAGCGGCAGGGCAGCACGGAGGGCGCCCGCGTGCCCGCCCGCGCCTGGTCCGAGCCGAGCGCCGACCTGCTGGCGCGCGTCGCGCGTGATGCGGCGCCGCGCATCGCCGATCTGCTGCTGCGGGCCGAAGCCGTGCGGAAGGGCATGGATCCGGCGGCGCTTGCCGTCCATGGCCCGCCGCGCATCTATGTCCCGATGGTCCGCGGCGCGCCGGGCGACGGCAACCTGGCCCTGACCGCCCGCCTGCGGGACGCGCTGGGCGAGCGCGGGATGGTGGTGCAGGACACCGCGCAGGGCGCCCGCTTCGCCGTCACCGGCCAGGTGGACGTGGTGGACCAGCCCGCAACCCGGACCCAGCGCGTCGAGATCCTCTGGACCGTGTCGCGCCAGGATGGCTACGACCTCGGGCGCGTCCTGCAGCTGAACGAGGTGCCGCAGGGCGTGCTGGAACGCTTCTGGGGCGACGTGGCTTTCGCTGCGGCGAACGAGGCGGCGGGAGGGGTGCGCACGGTGGTCGCCAATGCCGGCGGCTTCCCGGCCGAGCAGCCGGATACGCCCACCGACCGGGCGCCGCGCGCCTCGGGCCATGGCCTCGCCATGCCGAGCCGGCCGGGGGTGCTGCCTGAGCCACAATCGCAGCCGCAACCGCCGGCGGACGCGGACGCGCAGGCCGGGCCGCCGGCGCAGGGTGCCTCCGCGCCGCGGCGCTGATTCCCGGCGCGGACCGGCACCGGCGCCGGTCCGCCGCCCGGGCCGCCTCTACCCGAAGCGCATCGCCGGCATCGCGTCGGCGGCGCGGACCAAATAGCGGTAGCGATAGGCCTCGGTCATGCCGAGTCCGGTATTCAGCGCCAGCGAGGCCGCATTGGCCACCGCCACCTGGCAGAACATCCAGGCCGCGCCCCGTTCCGCGGCCCAGTGCGCGGCGGCGCCCACCGCCCGGGCGGCGAGGCCCTTCCGCCGGTGCTCGGGCCGCACCGCGAGGTCGAAGAAGCCCGCCACCTCGCCCGCGGCGACGACGGAGATCACCGCTGCGGCCGTGTCCCCCTCGCGCAGCGTGATCCAGGCGCCGGGGACCATGAGCAGGGCGGGGTTGCCTTCCTTCTCCCGCCGGCGGGCCGGGGTCTGGTGCTCGGCCGTCGCGGTCACCGCCATCCAGTCGGCGTCGGGTGCGGGTCTGGCCCCGGCGGCCGGGTCGGCCGCCGCCAGCGCCGCGATGGGGGCGAGAAGGACCGCCGTCTCGTCCTTTGCGACATAGCCGCGCGCGGTGAGCGCCTCGGCGAGGCCCGGCGGGTCGAGGGGGGTGGAGCGGAAGCGCGGCGGCATGCCGAGCGCGGCATAGAGCGCCTCGATGCGTCCGATCCGGGCGTCGAGGCCGGGATCGGGGGAAGGGTCGAGGCTGCTCGCCGCATTGGCGCGCCCGGTGCCGCCGGCGAAGGCGCGCACGACGAAGGGGCCGTCGAAGGCGAGGCGGGCGGCGGGAACGGTGCCGAGCGTCGCGCGTTCGAGCGCGAGGACGTCCGGCGCGCTCACGGCTGCAGCCCGAGGCGGCCGATGAGCATCTCCTCGGTGCGGGCGGAATTGGCGAGGAAGGCGGCATAGGCGGGGCCGTCCCGGTAGTCTTCGGTCATGTCGTTCCTGGTGAGCACGTCGCGGAAGGCCTCGTCCTGCATGGCGGCGCGGAAGGCGCCGTGGAGGGCGGCGACGATCCCGGGGGGCAGGCCGGGCGGGCCGACGATGCCGAAGGGGGCGGTCACGGTCAGGTCGTAGCCCAGTTCGCGCAGCGTCGGCGCGTCGGGCCAGCGCGGCAGGCGCTGGGCGCCCCAGACATTGAGCCAGACGGCCTCGCCTTCGGTGACGGCGCTGCCGATGCTGGCCGGGCCCGCCATCACGTCGATGTCGCCCGCAACCAGCGCCCGGGCGCCGAGGGCCGCGCCGCGGAAGGGCACGTGGACGACCTGCACGCGCTCGCGCAGCAGCAGCCGGGCCATGGCCAGATGCGCGTTGGAGTTCGCCCCCGGGCTGCCATAGGCGAGCACGCCGGGCTTCTCCCGCGCTTCCGCGACGAAGCCGCGCCAGCCGCCGGGGAAGCGGTCCTTCTTCGCGATCGTGCCATAGGCCCCGCCTGCCACGCCGAGGATGGGCGAGAGGCCGCCGGGAATGTCGATCGGCAACTGCTGCAGCAGGGCGGTGCGGATCGCGGAGGCGGGGAACTGCGCGAGCAGCAGGCCGTCCGCCGGCGCGGAGACGAGGGCGGCGATCATCCGCACCCCGGCCCGGCCGGCCTTGTTGCGGATCCCGATCGGCTGGCCGAGGCGCGTGGCGGCGCCGGCGGCGAGGACGCGCATCACCTCGTCATTGGTGCCGCCGGGGGCATAGGGAACGATGAGGCGGACGGGCCCGGCCGGCGCCCAGGCACCGGCGGGCCGCGCCAGCACCGGCAGGGTCAGCGTGGCCGCGAGCAGGGCCCGCCGCCCGGTCGCGGTCCCGGCAGTGATCTCCGTGCCTCGCGTCCCGTGGCGCATCCTGCGGGGCGTCATGCGTTGCAATCCGTTGCTGGCCGGAAAAACGGGCGTCACCCGGCGCTGGTCTGGTGATGGCACGACAGGACGGGAGACGGAAGATGGCGGTCCGCTTCAAGGGCACGGTGGCGCTGGCGAGCATGGCGCTCGCCTGGATCCTCGCGGCGCAGCCGGCGGCGGCGCAATCCGGCGCGGCGGTGCCGAGCGAAGTCGAGGCCCCGCAGCGCCGCGGTGGCCTGCGCGCCCAGTTCCGC
>JAFADX010000246.1 GCA_023424475.1 Pseudomonadota bacterium | reverse complement strand
GCCTCGAGATCGCGGTGGTGGTGCTGGTCGGGATCGAGGTTGTCTTCACGCTCTGGGAATACGTGGTGAGGCCGCTGATGCGGTGAACGGAAGAGGGGGGGGGGGGGGGGGGGGGGGGGGGCGGGCCGCCCCCCCCCCCCCCCCCCTCTTCCGTTCACCGCATCAGCGGCCTCACCACGTATTCCCAGAGCGTGAAGACAACCTCGATCCCGACCAGCACCACCACCGCGATCTCGAGGCCCAGCGCGCGGCGCCCATGGATCAGCGACAGCAGGCCTTCGGTGGTGTCCCCGATCAGCGCCAGCTTGCGGTCCAGCGCCGCCGAGCGTTCCTTCAGTTCGTATTCGTCGGCAAGGCGCGCGTGGAGCCGTTCGAGTCCGGGGTGATCCCACAGGATCTCGGGCTTCTCCTCCGCCTCGACCCGCACGGTGGTGCGGCTGCGGGCCGAAAGGGCGTGGCCGATCTGCCGGTGCAGGGCGCGGGTCGGCACGGCGAGCCGCCCTTCCCGTCGCAGCGTCGCCACCACCGGCTCGAGCCGGTCGAGCGCCTGGGTCAGCAGCGTTTCCTGGTGGGCGAGCGCCGCGCTTTTCGCGAGCGCGTCCGCCACCACGGCCAGGCGTGGCACCGACAGGTCCCGCAGGCGGACGACGCCGTCGGGGCCGACGGTGTCCTGTTCCGCGCCCGTCGCGATCAGCGTCTCCTCCTCCACCGGCTTCGGCAACGGGTTGGTCAGGCGCGGGCGCAGCATGTCCACGATCGCGGCTTCCTGCGCCGGTGTCGCGCCGATGAAGACCACGGCGCCCCAGCGGAAGGCGAAGGCGGTGAAGCCCACCGGCGTCGCGAGCGGGACGGGATCGGCGGCCGGCGCGCCCTCGCGCGGCAGCCCGCGATGATCGAGGCGTTCGCCGAGGAGGACGGCGCGGGCATGGACGCCGGCGCCGGCGTGCGGGGGGGTCGGACATGGGCCCGGCAGGGTGCGCAGCCGCGCCTGGCCTGTCCACCGCAGGTTGTCTCCGAGATGTGGTGTGAATCCCGCCCGCGGACCCCCTATATTCCGTGGGTCCGCGGTCCTGCATGACCGGCGGGGGAGGAGAGGATGGACGGATTCACCCCGGCCGCTTCACCTGCGGTGCCAGGCGCCGCTTTCGGCGAGACGCCCGTGCCGTGCCGGGCCTTCGATCCCGGCATGGGCCTGGCGGTGGCGCGCCGGACCATCCTGCGGCCGGAGGACGGCGAGGATTTCGGCCGGGTCGCCGACCGCGTCGCGGCGGGGAACATGTCGCTGCTCGGCCGTGCGCCGGACGATGCGATGCGCGCCGAACAGGCGCGGCTGCGCAACGCCATCGCGACCGGCGCGCTCATCACCTCGGGCCGGCACCTCCAGCACGGCGATGCGCGCCAGGCGTCCCGCAACATGGAGGTCTTCACCAACTGCGCCACCGCCGGGGCCAGCTTCACGAAGTTCTACCTGCTGCTGAACGGCGCCGGCGTCGGGCGGGCCTATGACGACGACCTCTGCCCGGTGGACTGGGCCGAGGCGCCGGAGCTGCTCCTCTACCTCTCGCCCGCGCATCCCGACTGGCCGAAGGACCGCGCGGCGCTGCACCGCTTCGGCGTGGAATCCGGCCTGCTCCGCTGGGGCATGGGGGCGGAGGCCTTCGGCGCCGTCGAGGAAGCGGATGTGCGCGCCTTCCTCGCGCGGGAGCTGGTGCACGACCTGGCGCGCGTGCCGGCCGACGCGGTCCGCCACCGCCTCGCGGACACGCGCGAGGGCTGGGCGAAGGCGGTCGAGATCCTGGAGGGCATGGCCTTCCGGCGCGAGCGCGGGCGGACGCTGCTGCTGGACCTGTCGGACATCCGGCCGCTCGGCGCCCCGATCCGCGGCATGCAGGGGCGGCCGGCCTCGGGGCCGCTCTCCCTGCTGCGCGCCTTCATCAACCTGCGCCGGGAGGTGATCGAGGCGGCCCGCGACCGCGACCCCGCGGGCGAGGCGATGCGTCCCTGGGAACAGGCGCTGCGGGCGGACCATATCCTGTCCACCGAGGTGCAGGTCGGCGGCGCCCGCCGGGCGGCGCGCATGGCGACCAAGTCCTGGCGCGACGCCGGCGCGCTGCGCTTCGTGCGGCTGAAGGCCGAGGGCGGGTTGTGGACGGCGAACCATTCCCTGATGGTCGATGCCGGGTTCTGGGCGCGCCTCGGGCGCGACGACGGCGAGCCGCTGACGCGCCATGCCCGCGCCCTCTTCGCCGCCGCGACCTCCTGCGCCTATGTCAATGGCGAGCCGGGCTTCATCAACGGCGACCGCCTCGAGGACGCGCGGACGGGCTTCGCGCGGCAGAAGCCCGCCACGGCCGAGGCCGGTTCCTCCCGCTACCGCGTCGGAGACGGCGCGGGCCTGCTCGCCGAGGTCGCGCGCCGCGCCGCCGGCACGCATTTCCCGGTCACCACCAACCCGTGCGGCGAAGTGGTGCTGCACGTCACCGGCGGATATTGCGTCATCTCGGACTTCGCGCCGCTGCTCGCCTGCCCGGTGCCGCTCGAGGGCCTGACGCCCGGCGCCGTGCCCGAGGATGTCGCGCGGGCCTGGGATGCGCGGGTGGAGGACGCGGTGCGCCTCGGCGTGCGGTTCCTGATCCGGGTGAACCGGATGGATGCGCTCTACGCCGCGGAGGTGGCGCGCACCGACCGCATCGGCATCGGTCCGACCGGGCTGCACGAATGGGCCTGGGCGCGTTTCGGCCTCGCCTTCCGCGAGCTGATCGACGAGGCGCGGTCGCGGCCCTTCTGGGACATGCTGGCCCGCCTCTCGGCCACGGCGAAGGAGGAGGCGACGGCCTATGCCGCGAGCCTCGGCATGGCGCCGCCGGTCACCGTCACCACCGTCAAGCCGGCCGGCACCACGAGCAAGCTGTTCGGCCTGACCGAAGGCGCGCACCTGCCGGCGCGGCGGCAGTACCTGCGCTGGGTGCAGTTCCGCGGCGGGGCGGAGGGCGACCCGCTGGTTGCCGACTATGCGGCGCGCGGGTATCCGACCCGCAACCTGGAAACCTTCCCGGGCGTCGCCATCGTGGGCTTCCCGACCCTGCCGCTGATCCAGCGCCTGGGCATCGGCGCGCGGCTGGTCACCGCACCGGAGGCGACCCCGGAGGAGCAGTACCACTGGCTGCGGCTGCTCGAGCGCCACTGGATCGGGGCGCATCGCGGCAACCAGGTCTCCTACACGCTGAAGATCGCGACCGACCGGGTGGGGCTGGAGGCGTTCCGTGCCCTGCTCCGCGCCCACCAGCCGCACCTGCGCTGCTGCGCCGTGCTGCCGAGCCGGCCCGACCGCGACCTCGGCTACGAATACCTGCCCGAGGAGGAGGTGGACGAGGCGCGGTTCCGCGCCATCCTCGCCGGCATCCACGACCCCGGCAGCGGCGAGGAGGTGGACCTCGCGCGCCTGCAATGCGAGGCCGGGGTCTGCCCGATCTGACGCTTCGTACCGGGGCGGGATGCCGGGGCCGGAGCGGACCCCGGCCGGCGGCATCGGCCGGCCGGGCGAAGAAGCAGGCTCCCTTCCGCCAGGTCACTCCTTCAACGGCTGCAGGAGCAGGCGGTCGAGGCGCTGTTCCGGAGCGGCGCGGTAGCCCTCGACGCCGATCACCATGCCGAGCTGGCCGGCCGCCGGCTCGGCGACATAGGTGCCGAAGAGGCGGTCCCAGACCGACAGGCAGAAGCCGAAGTCGCTGTCCATCTCGGCCCGGATCTCCGAATGGTGGACCCGGTGCATGTCGGGCGTGACGAGCACCTGGCGGAGCGCGCGGTCCAGCCACGCCGGCAGCGCGAGATTGGCATGGTTGAAGAGGGCGGTCGCGTTGAGCAGCACCTCGAAGACCAGCACCGCCGCTGCCGGGGCCCCGAGGGCGACCACCGCGGCCGCCTTGACGGCGAGCGAGAGCAGGATCTCGGCGGGATGGAAGCGCAGGCCGGAGGAGGCATCGAGTTCCGGGTCGGCATGGTGGACGCGGTGCAGCCGCCACAGCGCCGGCACCGCATGGAAGACGCGGTGCTGGGCATAGACCAGCGCATCGAGCAGCAGCACCGAGGCCACCCCCGCCGGCCAGCCCGGCACGCCCAGCCAGCGGAACAGGCCGAGACCCCCTGCCTCCGCCCAGAGCGCGACGCCCACCGCGCCCGCCGGTGCGGCCGCGCGCAGCAGCACCGAGGCGATCGCGACGAGGCCGAGGTTGGACGGCCAGCGCCGCCAGGCCAGGCGCTGCGGCCGTCGCGGGAAGGCGTGCTCGAGCACCGCCATCGCCAGCAGCACGCCGAGGAAGGCGCCGAGACGGATGAAGGGTTCGTGCGCGAGCATGCCATGGAGATGTAGCGCGCCCGCCGGCCCCTTGCAGGGGAGGACTGCAGCGGCGAGCATCGGGGGAAAGGAGATCGCCATGAAGCGCCTCGCCGCCCTGTTCGCCCTCATGCCGCTGCCCGCCCTCGCCCATCACGCCATGGGCGGCGTGACGCCTTCGACGGCGTGGCAGGGGCTGGTCTCGGGCCTCGCGCATCCGGTCATCGGCCCCGATCACCTGGCCTTCCTGGTGGCGGCCGGGGTGCTGGCGGCGGCGCTGCCGGCCGGGCGGGGGATGCTTGCGGTCCTCGCCTTCGTGGCGGGCGGCTTCCTGGGCAGCCTGCTGCATGTCGCGGGCATCGGCCTGGGGCCGGTCGAGGCGCTGGTCGCGCTGAGCGTGCTGGCCGCGGGGCTGGCGCTGCTGCGCGGGGTTCCGGCGGCCGTCCTGCCTGCCGCCTTCGCGGTGGCCGGGCTGTTCCATGGCCACGCCTTCGCGGAATCGATCATCGGGGCGGAGGCCGGCGCGCTCGTCGCCTACCTCGCGGGCCTGGCGGTCATCCAGGCGGTGGTGGCGGGCGGGATTGCCGTCCTGGCGCGGCGGATGGAGATGGGCCGGATCCGGCCGCTCGCCGGCGCGGCGGCCTCGCTGGCCGGCGTCGCCTTCCTGCTCCTCGCCCTGGCGGCCTGATACCGAGCGGACGAAGGTCCGGCCCGCGGCCCCGAGGGCCGAGCGCCTGAACGGGCGCCGCAGCACGCGCGGCGACGCCGAGGGCCGTGGACGCGGCCCGCCCGGCGCCGTTCGCCCCGACAGCGACCAGCGCTCGATGCAGGCCGGCAGCAGCGCGGGCAGGGGGAAGGCGCCGATCCGCGTCAGCACCTGCGCGCCCACCATGGCGGCGACGACGCGGGGCACGCCCGGGATGAGCGCCATGGCCCGAGCCCGGGCTTGGACCGGCCGCGCCGGAAGCGGGGTTGATCGCCGCGCCGCGCCGCCCGACACTCCGCGGCCCTGGAGCCGTTGCCGTCCGCCTCGGTGCGCGGTGGCGCCTCCGGCTCGTCGTGAGCGGCGGGCTTCCGCAGCCGGTCGGGCGAATCCGCAGGACCGGGATCTGTTCTAGCGAGGAGGAACGCATGCGCGTGGTGGAGACGCCGGAGGCGCTGAAGGCGCTGATCGGCCAGGAACTCGGCGTCGGCGATTGGCTCGAGGTGACGCAGGAGATGATGGACCGCTTCGCCGAGGTCACCGGCGACCACCAGTGGATCCACGTGGACGTGGAACGCGCGAAGAAGGAGATGCCGGGCGGCAAGACCATCGCCCACGGCTACCTGCTGCTCTCGCTGCTGCCGAAGCTCGGCGCCGGCGTGTACAAGGTCACCTGGCCCTCGCGCACGCTGAACTACGGGTCGGACAAGGTGCGCATCATCAACCCGGTGCAGGCCGGCGACCGCGTGCGGCTGCGCCAGGCCCTGGTCGGCGTCGATGACGGCGCCAACGGCACGCACCGCATCGTGGTGCGCCAGACCATGGAGATCGAGGGCAAGGACAAGCCCGCCCTGATCGCCGACACGATCCGCATGACCTTTCCCTGATCGACGGAGGACCCCCGATGAAGATCACCTGGTTCGGCCATTCCGCCTTCCGGCTGGAATTCGGCACCTCGGTCGTCATGATCGACCCTTTCCTGACCGGCAACCCGGCCTTCGGCGGCGATGCCGAGGCGGCGAGCGCGGGCGCGACGCATGTGCTGCTGACGCACGGGCATGGCGACCACATCGGCGACACCGTCGCCATCTGCAAGCGGACGGGCGCGAAGCTCGTCACCAACTACGACCTCGCGATGTATCTCGCGCGGCAGGGCGTCGAGAAGCTCGAC
The DNA here is from genome assembly GCA_023424475.1 of Pseudomonadota bacterium. Lineage (GTDB taxonomy): Bacteria > Pseudomonadota > Alphaproteobacteria > Acetobacterales > Acetobacteraceae > Neoroseomonas. The sequence continues at coordinate 10,187 of JAFADX010000246.1, read as the reverse complement.
CCGATGAACACCGGCGGGACGACGGACCAGGGCGAGTTCGGCGTGTCGCTGACCATCGCCTTCCATTCCTCCTCGGAACTCGACGGGAACGGCGTCTCCCAGTGCCTCGGCCTGCCGAACGGCATCGTGGTGACGCCGAAGGACAAGGCGGAGCCGGTCGTCTACCACATGGGCGACACCGACATCTTCTCGGACATGGCGCTGATCGACGAGCTCTACAGGCCGGCCGTCGCCATGGTGCCCTGTGGCGACCGCTTCACCATGGGCCCGCGCAGCGCGGCGCTGGCGGTCAAGCGCTTCCTGCCGAGCGTGCGCACGGCGATCCCGTGCCACTACGCGACCTTCGGCCTGCTGCTGCCCGATGCCTCCGGCTTCGTGAAGGAGATGGACGGCGCGAATGCGAAGGTGGTGGTGCCCGAGAAGGGCGTGGCCTTCACGCCGTGACCGACCTGCCCGGCCTCGAGGAACTCTCGGTCTTCCGTGTCGAGGTGGCGGAGGGCGTCGCCACCGTCACCATCGACCGCCCGCCCGTCAACGCCCAGAACGGCGCCTTCCGCGACGAGGTCACGCGCATCTTCGACGTGCTCCATGAGTCCGACGAGGTGCGCGCGATCGTCCTGACCGGGGCGGGCAGGACCTTCTCGGCCGGCGCGGACCTGCGCGACCGGCCCGATGCCGCGCGGCGCGGCGCCTTCCCGCGCCACAGCCGCGCCGTGCGGGCGGGCTTCGACTGCGTCATGGAATGCGGCAAGCCGGTCATCGCGGCGGTGAACGGCCCGGCGATCGGCGCGGGCTGCGTGCTCGCGCTGGTCTGCGACATCATCCTCGTCGCCGAGGAGTCCTTCATGTCCATGACGGAGGTGGAGGTGGGCCTGGCCGGCGGCGTGCAGCACGTGCTGCGGCATTTCGGCCAGTCCGACGCGCGGATGTTCCTGTTCACCGCGCGGCGCCTGCCGGGGCCGGAGCTCCTCCGCATGGGCGTCGCCTCGGGCTGCTACCCGAAGGCCGAGCTGCTGCCGGCGGCCCAGGCCATGGCGAAGGAGATCGCAGGCAAGGCGCCGCTCGCGGTCGCGGCGATGAAGCGGGCCTTCACGCTGTGCGAATACATGCCGCTGCACGAGGGCTACCGCTTCGAGCAGACCCAGACGGCGGCGCTGGCGAGGACAGAGGATACCAGGGAAGCGCTCGCCGCCTTCGCGGAGAAGCGCAAGCCGGTCTTCAGGGGGCGGTAGGCGGCGCCGCGCGGGCGCCGCCATCGCGCATCAGCCGCGGACCAGCCCGGCCTCGCGCATCGCCGCGCCGAGCGTCGCGTCGGTGCGTTCCATGTGCGCGGCGAACTGCGCCGCGTCGCCCCAGATCATGCCGAAGCCGCGGGCGTTCATGAAGTCCTTGAACTCCTTGCTGTTCCAGACCTTGTGCAGCGCCGCGGTGAGCTGCTGCGCGATCGGCGCCGGCAGGTTGAGCGGTGCCGCGATGCCGCGCCAGGCGCCGACGCTGTAGTTGATGCCGAGCGTCTCGTTCAGCGTCGGCACGTTCGGGAATTGCGGGTTGCGCTGCGGCGCCATGATGGCGAGCGAGCGCGCACGCCCGGCCTCGATGATGGCGCGCGCCTCCGGCACCGAGCAGGTGACGATGTCGATGCCGCCCGCCGCGAGGTCCTGCATGGCCGGCGCCGCGCCGTTCGAGGGCACCCAGCGCACATGGTCCGCCCGCAGCCCCATCGCGCCGAGCCAGCCGGCCAGCGCGAGGTGCCAGATGCCGCCCTGGCCGGTGCCCGATGCCTTGAACTGGCCGGGGCGGCTCGCCTTGATCGCCTCCGCCAGCGCCTTGATGTCGCGGTAGGGCGAACTCGCATTCACCTGCACGCCCGGCGGGTCCTCGTTCATCAGCGCGAGCGGCGTGTAGGAGGCGGGCTTGAGATCGGTGAGGCCCTGCCAGTGCATCATGCAGATCTCGACCGTGATCATCCCGATCGTGTAGCCGTCGGGCGCGGCCTGCGCGATCGCGCTGTGGCCGACGACGCCCGAGCCGCCGGTGCGGTTCACGACGTTGAAGGGCTGGCCCATGTCCTTCTCGAGCAGCGCGGCGACGATGCGCGCCGTCGCGTCGGTGCCGCCGCCCGCGCCCCAGGGCACGAGGACCTGCACGGGGCGGGCGGGATAGCGGCCCTGGCCGAGAGCCGGGCGGGCCAGCGGCGCGATGCCGGCAAGGGCGCCCGCGGCGAGCGCGCCGCGACGGGTGACTTGGGACATGCCTTGTTTCCTCCTCGAAGCGGGGCGACGCTATCGCGCCGTCGCGGCGGGCCGCAAGCGACGGATCAGCCAGACCACAGCAGGCCAGGTCAGCGCCGCCAGGGTGAAGGCGGCGAGCCCGGCGGCGACCGGGCGCTCGAAGAAGGGCAGGATGTCGCCGTCCGACTTGATGAGGGACGTGACGAGGTTCTGCTCGACCATCGGGCCCATGATGATGCCGAGCACCAGCGCCGCGACGGGGTAGCCGTTGCGCTCCATCATGAAGCCGATGATGCCGAAGACCGCGACCAGCACCACCGCGAAGGGGTTGTTGCCGATCGCGAAGGCGCCGACGGCGCAGAGCAGCAGGATCAGGGGCATCGCCGCGGCGCGGGGCGCGCGCAGAACGTGGCGCGAGACGCGGATCATCAGGATGCCGAGCGGGATCATCAGGATGTTCGCCAGCATGAACACGATGTAGAGCGCGTACATGCTGCTCGCCTTCTCGGTGAACAGCGTGGGGCCGGGATTGAGGCCCTTCATGTAGAGCACGCCGATGGCGATGGCTGTGATGGTGTCGCCCGGGATGCCGAAGAGCAGCGCCGGCACCCAGCCGCCCGCAAGCGCGGAGTTGTTCGCCGCCCCCGATTCCACGAGGCCCTCCGGATAGCCGGTGCCGAACTTCTCCGGTGTCCTGGACATGCGCTTCGACGTCGCATAGGCGACCCAGGCGGCCATGTCGGCGCCCGCGCCCGGCAGGGCGCCGATCAGCACGCCGATGACGTTGCCGCGCCACATCTGCTTCTGGAAGCGCTTCGTCAGGTCCCACTGGCCGCCCAGGATGGAGCCGAGCCTGCGGTTGGGGATGGGCGGCGGCGGCGGGCTCACCATCGCGCGCATGATCTCGCTGACCGCGAAGACGCCGACGAGCGCGGGCAGCGCCTCGATGCCGCCGAGCAGGTCGGTCATGCCGAAGGTGAAGCGCGGCACGCCGCCCGGATTCTCGATGCCGACGCAGGCGACCAGCAGCCCGAGCAGCGCCGAGGCGATGGCCTTGATCGGCGAGGAGCGCGCGACCAGCGTCGCGCACATCAGCCCGAGCAGGGAGAGCCAGAAATACTCGAAGGTCGAGAAGGAGAGCGCCATCTCGGCCAGCGCCGGCGCCATGAGCATCAGGGCGATGGTGCCCGCGATGCCGCCGAGCGCGCTGAACCACAGCGAGGCGCCGAGCGCGAGCTCGGCCTGCCCCTTGCGCGTCAGGGCATAGGCCTCGTCGGTATAGGCGGCCGAGGCGGGCGTGCCGGGGATGCGCATCAGGCAGCCGGGGATGTCGCCCGAGAAGATCGCCATCGCCGAGGAGGTGATGATCGTCGCCACCGCCGCGATCGGCGAAAGGTAGAAGGTGACGGGCACCAGCAGGGCGGTGGCCATGGTGGCGGTCAGGCCGGGCAGGGCGCCGATGACCATGCCGTAGACCGCGGAGGCGAGGATCGCGATCAGCACCTCGCCGGACGCGACCATCGAGACGGCTTCGAGCAGGGCGTTCATGGCGCGCTCACCACGGCATCGCCAGCAGGCCGTCCGGCAGGGGGACGCGCAGCAGCTTGAAGAAGACGAGGTGCACGAAAGGCGGCGCCAGCAGCGTCACGCCGAGCGCAAGCCGCCAGGAGGCGCCGAGCGCGCGCGCGGACACCAGCAGGATGATCGCGGCGGTCAGCAGGAAGCCGAGGCGTTCGGCCGCGAGCACGTAGAAGATGAGCAGCACCGGCGGCAGGAAGGCGGCGAGCCAGTCGAGCCGGCCGAGCAGGCGTGCAAGGCCGGCCTGCTCCCCGGCTTCCGCCGGTTCCTCGATCTCGAAGGAATGGCCGATGCCGAAGGCGATCATCAGACCGCAGACGACGAGCCCTGCCCCGATGACGATCGGGAAGGCGCCTGGTCCCACGTCCTGGCCGGGCACGTCCGGGAGGCGCGATCCGCCCCAGAAGGCCAGCGATCCGAGCAGCGCGAGGAACAGACCGGTGACGCGGTCCGACAGATGCATGTCCTGGATGTCTCCCCACCACGGGCGTTGCCGTATGCGAAGGCTAGACCATCGGGCGCGCGAATCCAGCCTGTCGTTCGGCCGTCAGCCGATGCGCTCGAAGACCAGGCCGCGCGCGCGGGCGCCGTTCGCCTCGATGGCGCCGCCCGGCAGCAGGCGCAGGTCGGCCCAGGACTCGAAGAGGGGCCCCGGCATGTGCAGCCGGAAGCGTCCGGGCGCCACGGGCTCCAGCCGCCAGGGACCGGCGACGGCGTGCGGGCCGCGCGCGGTGACGTGGTGCCCGGTGTCGATGTGCCACTCGGCCGCGAGTTCCGCGCAGGCATAGCGGCCAGGCAGGCCCTCGGGCAGCGCGGGGGCGGCCGGCGCGCGGCGGAAGAGCGTGCGCATGCCTGCATCCTCCTCGAGCTCGAGGCCGCCCGCGACCCGCCGCAGCGTGAAGCAGAAGACGCCGCGCCGTGCCTCGAGCGCGCCGTCGGCGCGGGGCGCGAGGGCGAAGGAAACGCCGTGGCTGCGCACCTCGGGCGTGCCGTCGGGGTGCAGCGAGAGGTCGAAGGAGGCGGCCTGGTCCTCGGCGATCCAGCGGCCGGCCATCTCCTCGGCCGGCGGCAGGGATGGCGGCGGCGCGAGGCGCGGCGTGCCCGCGAGCGCGGCGTCGAGCACGCGCGCGGCGATGTCGCCCGGGTCGGCGCCGCCGTGGTTGGTGATGACGACGACGCCGGCGCGTTCGGCCGGCGCGCGCAGGAAGGCGGTCTTGTAGCCGGGCCACAGGCCGCCATGGCCGATGGTCGCGACACCGCGGTGGATCCCTGCTTCGAGTCCGCGCGCGTAGAGGTTCAGCGCGCCGTTGTCGAAGGGCGCGCGGTCCTGCAGCGCGGCGACCAGGGCCGGTCCCCCGATCCGCCCGGTCTCCATGTTGCGGGCCCAGAGGGCGAGGTCCTCGACGCAGGAGACGAGGCCGCCTTCGCCGCCGAAGGGAAAGCCGTGCGCGGCACGGACGAAGCCGCCCGGCGCCGGCAGGTAGCCGGTGGCGAGGTGCGGCACCACCTCGGCCGTGCGCGGCGTCAGCCGCGTGCGGGTCATACCGAGCGGGCCGAAGATGTGCCGTTCGAGGAACGCGCCGAGCGGCATGCCCGAGACGCGCTCGACCACGAGGCCGAGCAGGAAGAAGCCCGAATTGCTGTAGAGGAAGCGGCTGCCCGGGGCGAAGTTCAGGCTCGCCTGGCGGCAGATGGCCGCGAGCAGGTCTGCCGTGCGGCAGGTGCCGGCGAGGTCGAGCCCGCCGAAGCGCATCAGTTCCAGCATGTCGCGGATGCCGGAGGTGTTGCGCATCACGTGGTCGAGCGTGACGCGCGCCCCGAAGTCCGGCAGTTCCGTGATGAAGGCGGCGAGTTCGTCATCCGGCGCGAGGGCGCCATCCTCCGCCAGCAGCAGGATTGCGGCGCAGGTGAACTGCTTGGTGACGGAGGCGATGCGGAAGCATGTCGACGCATCGACGGGCACGCCATGCTCGATGCTCGCGAGCCCGGCGCTGCGATGCAGCACGAGGGCGCCGTCGCGCAGCAGGCCAATGGTGCAGCCGGGCGTGCCCGGGGCGGAGAAGGGCGCGAGCAGCGCATCCACCTGGCGTTCGAGGGCAAGGACGTCGAGGTCGCGCGCTGACATATTAAGCAACCTGCACTTCGCAAAGGCAGCGCACAAGCGGGGGGTTGCCGTCCCGGCGATGCGCTGTCTAGGCTGCCATAGCAGTCGGGCCATCAGAGTGCCGGCAACGAGGAAACGAGACTATGAAGCTGGGCGCGGCAATTGCCGAGATCATGAAGCGTGAGGGGATCGAGATCCTCACGGGCTATCCGGTCAATCACCTCATCGAGCACGCGGCGGCGATCGACATCCGCCCGGTCATGGTGCGCCAGGAGCGCATCGGCCTGCACATGGCGGACGCCATCAGCCGCGTCACGTCGGGCCGGACCATCGGCGCCTTCTGCATGCAGCACGGGCCGGGGTCCGAGAACGCCTATGGCGGCGTCGCGCAATGCTACGGCGAGAGCGTGCCGGTCCTCGTGCTGCCGATGGGCTATGCGCGGCGCCTCGCGCATGTCGATCCGAACTTCAACTCCTCCATCCAGATGCGCGGCATCACCAAGTCCGCCGAGCCGATCGTGCAGGCGGCCGAGGTGCCGAACATCCTGCGGCGGGCCTTTACCCGGCTAAGGAACGGCCGCGGCGGTCCCGTGCTGGTCGAGATCCCGACCGACATGTGGAACGAAGAGGTGCCGGAGCCGCTGAACTACACGCCGGTGCTGTCCACGCGCTACGGGCCGGACCCCGCCGACGTGGCGCGCGCGGCGGATGCGCTGGCCGCGGCGAAGCGGCCGGTCGTCTATGCCGGCACCGGCGTGCACTGGGCGCGCGCCTGGCCGCAGCTGCGGCGGCTGGCGGAACTGCTCGCGGCGCCGGTGACGACGAGCCTCGGCGGCAAGTCCTCCTTTCCGGAGGATCATCCGCTGGCGCTCGGCTCGGGCGGCCTCGCCATCCCGAAGCCGGTGCGGCACTTCCTGGACAATGCCGACCTGATCCTCGGCATCGGGTGTTCCTTCACCGAGACGAATTTCGGCGTGAAGATGCCGGCGGGGAAGAAGATCATCCATGCCACGCTCGACCCCGATCATCTCAACAAGGATGTCGCCTGCGACATCGGCCTGGTCGGCGACGCGGCGCTGACGCTCGATGCGCTGATCGCCGAGCTGGAAGGCCGCGTGAAGGAAAGGCGCGACCACGGGCCGGTGGCCAGGGAGATCCAGCAGCACCGCGCCGAATGGCTCGCCGCCTGGGCAGAGAAGACGGACAGCGACGCCGAGCCGCTGAACCCCTACCGCGTGCTGCGCGACCTCTGGCGCACGGTGGATGTGGACAACACCATCATCACGCATGACGCGGGCTCGCCGCGCGACCAGCTTTCGCCCTTCTGGGTGGCGCGCACGCCGCTCTCCTATCTCGGCTGGGGCAAGACGACGCAGCTCGGCTATGGGCTGGGGCTCGCGATGGGGGCGAAGCTCGCGGCGCCGGACAAGCTCTGCATCAATGTCTGGGGCGATGCGGCGATCGGCTTCACCGGCATGGATTTCGAGACGGCGGTGCGCGAGCGCATCCCGATCCTCTCCATCCTGCTCAACAACTTCTCCATGGCGATCGAGCTGAAGGTCATGCCGGTCAGCACGGAGAAGTTCCGTTCGACCGACATCTCCGGCGACTATGCCGCCATGGCGCGCGCCTTCGGCGGCTACGGCGAGAGGGTGAGCAGGGTCGCCGACATCATCCCCGCGATCCAGCGCGGGATCGAGCAGACGAAGAACGGGACGCCGGCGCTGCTCGAGTTCATCACGTCCAAGGAAACCGCCGTATCCCGCCTCTGAGGGAAACGCTGCCGGGAAACCATGGGGCCGAAGGGCTCCGCGATGGGGAGGCTGAATGGCGACGGTCGATATCCGCGAAGTGCGGAAGGCGTTCGGCAGCACGAAGGTGCTGCACGGCGTGAGCGTGGCGATCGAGGACGGGCAGTTCGTCGTCCTCGTCGGCCCGTCAGGCTGCGGCAAGTCGACGTTGCTGCGCATGCTCGCGGGGCTCGAGAACATCACGGGCGGCGAGATCGCGATCGGCGGGCGGGTGGTGAACAACGTCCCGCCCAAGGACCGCGACATCGCGATGGTGTTCCAGAACTACGCGCTCTACCCGCACATGACCGTGTTCCAGAACATGGCCTTCTCCATGAAGCTCGCGGGCGCGCCCAAGGAGGTGATGGAGCAGGAGGTGCAGAAGGCCGCGAAGATCCTCGGCCTCGAGCAGCTGCTGCATCGCTTTCCGCGGCAGCTCTCGGGCGGGCAGCGCCAGCGCGTGGCGATGGGGCGCGCCATTGTCCGCAACCCCCAGGTCTTCCTGTTCGACGAGCCGCTGTCCAACCTCGACGCGAAGCTGCGCGTGCAGATGCGCGCGGAGATCAAGGAACTGCACCAGCGGCTGAAGGTCACGACCGTCTACGTCACGCACGACCAGATCGAGGCCATGACCATGGCCGACCTGATCGTGGTCATGAACCATGGCCGCGTCGAGCAGCAGGGCGCGCCGCTCGAACTCTACGACCGGCCGGCGAACATCTTCGTCGCCGGCTTCATCGGCTCGCCGGCGATGAACATGCTCGACGGCCACATCGCCGACGGCGTCTTCCATGGTCCGGGCGGGGTGCGCTGGCCCCTGCCGCCGGGTGCGCCGGCCGCGGGCGAGGTCATCTACGGCATTCGTCCGGAGCATCTGCGCCTCGATCCCGGCGGCCTGGCGGCGACCATCCAGGTGGTCGAGCCGACGGGATCCGAAACCCAGGTGTTGCTGCGGGTGGGTGAGGCCTCGGTGCTCGGCGCCTTCCGCGAGCGCGTCGCGGAGGGGCCGGGCGGCGCGCTTCCGGTCAGCCCGGACATCTCGCTCGTGCACCTGTTCGACAAGAAGACAGGGCAACGCATCTGACACGGCAATCCGAAAGGGAGAGAAACATGGCCAACATCATCACGCGGCGCAGCATTCTGGGGACCGGCGCGGGTCTTGCCGCCCTCGGCTCCAGCGGGCAGGCCTTCGCCCAGTCGAACATCCGGACCGCGGCCGCGACGCCGCCGAACCTTCCGATCGAGAGCGGCGCGAGCCTTCGGATGCTCCGCCCGGTGCGCTTCGTCCAGCCGGACGAGGAGGTGTTCCGCGCCAACTGCGCGCGCTTCACGCAGCAGACGGGCGTCGAGGTCCGCGTGGACTTCGTCGGCTGGGAGGACATCACCCAGCAGACCGCCGTCACGGCGAATACCGGCGCCGGCCCCGATACCATCATCGGCTTCAACGAGGCGCCGCACATCTACACCGACAAGCTCGTCGAGCTGACCGATGTCGCCGAGTACCTCGGCAAGAAGTACGGCGGCTGGCTCAACCTCGCGCAGCGCTACGGCAAGAAGAACGGCACCAACGACTGGGTCGGCCTGCCCTTCGGCGCGTCGGGCGGCCCGCTCGTATGGCGCAAGTCGGCGGTCAACGCCGTCGGCTTCGAGACGCCGCCCGATGATCTCGGCCAGTACCTCGACCTCTGCCGCAAGCTGCATGCGGCGGGCAAGCCGCCCGGCTTCGCGCTGGGCAATGCCGTGGGCGACGGCAACGGCTTCGCCAACTGGCTGATCTGGTCGCACGGCGGCTACCTCGTGGACGAGAACAACGAGGTCGCCATCAACAGCCCCGCCACCATCGAGGCGCTGAAGTACCTCAAGGATCTCTACCCGACCTTCGCGCCGGGCACGATCGCCTGGGGCGACATCAGCAACAACCGCGCCTATGCGTCGAGCGAGGTGTGGCTGACGGCGAACGGCGTCTCGCTCTACTTCGCGCTGAAGCGGGATCCGGCGACGCGCCCGATCGCCGACGACACCCAGCATTCCCTGCTGCCGAAGGGCAAGCTCGATGCCTCGCCCATGGCCGGGCTCACGCTCAACGCCATGGTGTTCAAGCACAGCCGCTACCCGAATGCCGCCAAGGCGCTGCTGACCTTCCTGCTCGAGAAGGAGCAGTACGACCCCTGGCTGCAGGCCAACCTCGGCTACTGGTCGCAGCCGCTCGAAGCCTATACCGCCAGCGCGGTCTGGGACAGCGACCCCAAGATCCGCATCTTCAAGGACGTCATGCGGACGAACTTCTACATCGGCTACAAGGGGCCGATCAGCCAGGCCTCGGCCGCGGCCAATGCCGACTACATCATGGTGCAGATGTGCGCCCAGGTGGCGTCCGGCCAGGCCACGCCCGAAGCCGCGGCGCGCGAGGCCGAGCGCCGCGCCCGCCGCTTCTTCCGCCGCCGCTGACCGCTGAGCCCGCCGGCGGTCCCGCACGGGGCCGCC
>JAFADX010000233.1 GCA_023424475.1 Pseudomonadota bacterium | reverse complement strand
GGCGGCCCCTTCCGCCCGGCAGCGGCGGTTGGCGGCGCGCTCGCACCCCCTGCGGAGGTCGCCGCCGTGCCGCCATCTGCCGCCGGCGGGCGGGAGGAGACGACGGTCGCGTCCTCGTTCAGGCCGGGCAGGCCGGACAGGGCGGCGGCCGGCTCGGGCACCCTGCCGCTCGCGGCGTCGCGGATCGCCTCGGCGAAGTCCGCGGCGGAGGCGTAGCGGTCGTCCGGGCGCTTGGCCAAGGCGCGCGAGATCACCGCGTCGAAGCCGCGCGGCGTGGTGACCGACAGGGTCGAGGGCGGCGGCGGCTCGGTATGCAGGGCCTTGTGCATCACGGCCGAGAAGCCGCCCTCGAACGGCTTCTCCCCGGTCAGCAGCTGGTAGAGCATCACGCCCGCGGCCCAGATGTCGGCGCGCAGGTCCACCGGCTCGCCGCGGAACTGCTCGGGCGCCATGTAGGAGGGCGTGCCGATCAGCGTGCCCACCTGCGTCATCGAGGAATTCTCGAGCCGGGCGATGCCGAAGTCGGCGATCTTCACCTGGCCGTCCGGCGTCAGCATGATGTTGCCGGGCTTGATGTCGCGGTGCACGACGCCGCGCTGGTGGGAATAGTGCAGCCCGGCGCAGACCTCGCCCATGATCCGGACGATCTCGGGGACGGTGAAGCGCTCGTTCCTGTCGAGCCGGCCCTTGAGGCTGCCGCCCTCGACCAGCTCCATCACGATCCAGGCCTGGGTGGCGTTCTCCCCGTAGTCGTAGACGCCGACGATGTTGGGGTGCGAGAGGCGGCCGGCCGCCTGCGCCTCGCGGCGGAAGCGAGCATGCGCCTCGACCGCCTCGGGGTCGCTCTCGTTGGGGCGGTTCACCACCTTGATCGCGACGCGGCGCTCGATGATGCGGTCGACGGCGTCGTAGACCGTGCCCATCGCGCCCGCGCCGAGCGTCCCGCGGACTTCGTACTTCTGGTTCAGCTCGGCTGGCAGCATGGGTCCTCGGGGTCTCCGGCATCCCGCATCCGGTTGGACCGCATGCTACAGCCTCGACGGCCCCGTGTCGTTACCACGGCCGCGCACAAATGCATCCCGGGCAGTTGCGGTCACGAAGCGCGGTGGCGCGCGAGGTTCACAGCCGCGACGGGGCGGGCGCGGCGGCGGCGCTGCTGCCCGGCGCGACGCGGCGCCCGTCGCCGATCAGCACGAAGGGTGCCCAGTAGTACGGATGGGCGAAGGCGGCGGGCAGGCTCTTGCCCGCCTGCTCGAGGATGAGCATCTGCGCCCCGCGCAGGGCGGCGGCGGAACTCGCGCCGCCCTGCTGGCGGCGCAGCGTGTCGGCGACGGTCAGCGCCGCCGCCGCGTCATCCACCGCCCAGTGCGTCACCATCAGCCCGCGCGCGCCGGCATAGAAGAAGGCGCGGGCAAGCCCCGAGAGCGCCTCGCCGCCGCCCTCGCCGCCCGGCCCGCCGGTATTGCAGGCCGACAGGATCACGAGGTCGGCATCCATCTTGATGTCGAGGACCTCGCTCGCCTTCAGGAAGGCGGCGTCGGCCGAGGCCGCGCCCGGCGGCGGGGAGGCGACGACCGAAGGCTCCGGCAGGCAGGAGAGTTCGCCCGGGAGCAGCGCATGGGTCGCGAGATGCACCACCCGGTACTGGTCGAGCCGCTGGCGCCGCATGTTCGGGATGGTGAAGGCGGCGCCCAGGATCTCCTTGTCCGGCCCCGCACCCAGCAACTGGCCCGAGGTCAGCACTTCGGCCCGGGTGCCCGGCAGCCGGCCGAGCCCGGTCGCGAGCCGGGCATCGCGGCCGCAGCGGTCGGCGGGGAAGGCACGCGCATACTGCGCCGCGGTGGGCGGCACGAAGTCGCCGAACCCGATATAGGGCAGCGGCGCCGAGGACCCGGTGCCGGCCGCGCGCAGCGTCACCAGCGTCTGCGGGCTCGGCACGTGGACGATCGCGAAGTGGCGGATCAGCCAGGGGGCGCCGATCAGGTTGTCGGGCTGCGCGGGACCTGCGAGCAGCATGCCGAAGGGCAGGGCCAGCAATGGGCCGTCCGGCGCCACCACCAGCGTGTCGGTGCCGGCCAGCGCGCCGGCGAGCGGCCCGACGAGAAGGTCGTAGAGCTGCAGCGACGCGGCCGTGTCGAAGGCCGGCACGCCGCCGGCGCCGATCTCGCTCGACCGCCGCACGCGGTTCACGAGATCGGCCACGGCCTCCTCGCCGATCGGGATGCGCCGGGTGACCACCTGGCCGTTGTGGATGGCGAGCACGAAGCCGCTCTGCGGGCCGAGCAGCATGGTCAGCAGGGATTCGCGCGGACCCAGGGTGCGGAAGACGCTGTCCGCATCCACCGCGGCGAGCAGCAGCTGGCGGTAGCCCGGGGCGGCCGCGGCGACCTGGCTCTCGGCCTCGGCGCGCCGCTGCTGGGCCTCGGCGATGCGGGCGTCGAGCGCGGCGTTGTTGGGGCCGGAGGCATCGCGTTCGGAGAAGAGCTCGCGCAGCTCGCGGTCGGCATCCTGCAGGCCGCGCACCGCGCCCTGCACCGCCGGGTTGCCTTCCGAGGCGCCGAGGCGGGCCGAGGCCTGCTGGACGTAGCGCGCCGTGCTCGAACGCTGGGCGAGCTGGGCGGCGCCGAACATCTCGGCGCGCAGGGCGGCGGACTGGCCGGGATAGGTCCGGGCCTCCTGGTCCAGCGCCTCGAGGTAGGGGACCACGAGGGGGACCGGCAGGCCGATCTGGCGCGCGCGCAGGATGCCGGCACCGGCGCGGAAGGCCTCGAGCGCCTCGGTCCGGCGGCCGCCGCGCAGGCGCTGCTGCCCGGCGAGGAAGAGGGTGACGGCCTCGGGGCGCTCGCCCGGCGCGGCGATGCC
>JAFADX010000217.1 GCA_023424475.1 Pseudomonadota bacterium | reverse complement strand
AAGCCGCCCCGCGCCACCGCGAAGTCCGCCGCCGGCCCGCGCGCGAGCGCGAAGCGCCGCGCCGGCGAACCGGCCTCCCTGCCGAGCAAGGCGGACCTTCGCGCCTTTCTCGCCAGCGCAGCCGGGCGCGTGACCAAGTCCGACATCGCCCGGCATTTCGGCCTCACGTCCGACCAGCGGCCGGCCCTGCGCGCGCTGATGCGCGACCTCGCCGCCGAGGGTGGGTCCGCGCCGGCCGGCAAGCGCGCCGTCATCCACCCGACCCGCCTGCCCGAGATCGCCCCGGTCGAGGTGACCGGCACCGATCCCGACGGGGACCCGATCGCGCGGCCTGTCGCCTGGCAGGGCGAAGGCCGTCCGCCGGTCATCTACATGCGCCCCGAGCCCAAGGGTCATCCGGCGCTGACCGCGGGCGAGCGCGTCCTCGCCCGCCTGAAGCCGATCGGGCCCGGCAAGTATGAGGGCCGCACCTTCAAGCGCATCGGCGGCGCCGCCCCGGCGCGCATCCTCGGCGTCTTCGAGGAAGGCCGGATCATCCCGACCGACCGCCGGCAGAAGGGCATCTGGCACGTCCCGCCCGGCGAGGAGAACGGCGCGCAACCCGGCGAGATCGTCTTCGCCGAGCCCCTGCCCTCCGCCCGCCACCTCGGCCCCAAGCCCGCCCGCATCACCGAGCGGCTCGGCGTGATGGGCGAACCGCGCTCGGTCTCCCTCGTCTGCATCCATGCCCACGGCATCCCCGACGTCTTCCCCGCCGAGGCCGTGCAGCAGGCCGAGAAGGCGCGCGGCGTGACGGCGCGGGGACGGACCGACCTGCGCGACATCCCGCTGGTGACCATCGACGGCGAGGATGCGCGCGACTTCGACGACGCCGTCTTCGCCGAACCGGACGGCGCCGGCTGGCGCGTGGTGGTCGCGATCGCCGACGTCGCGCATTACGTCACCCCCGGCAGCCATCTCGACCGGGAAGCCTGGGCGCGCGGCAATTCCGTCTATTTCCCCGACCGCGTCGTGCCGATGCTGCCCGAAGCGTTGTCGAACGGCTGGTGCAGCCTGCGCCCGGACGAGGATCGCGGCTGCCTCTTCGTCGAGATGCGCTTCGACGCCGGGGGCCGCAAGCAGGCCCATGCCTTCGGCCGCGGCCTGATGCGCTCCGCCGCGCGCCTGACCTACGATGAAGTCCAGGCCGCGGCCGATGCCGGCACCGATCCGGCCGCCCTGCCGCAGGGCCATGTCGGGCGGCTCTACGGCGCCTTCCGCGCCCTGCTCGCGGCGCGGGAGAAGCGTGGCACGCTCGACCTCGACCTGCCCGAGCGCAAGGTGCTGCTCGACAGGCAGGGCCGCGTCGCCGCGGTGGTCCCGCGCCCGCGGCTCGACGCGCACCGGCTGATCGAGGAGTTCATGGTCGCGGCCAATGTCTGCGCCGCCGAGGAACTGGAGCGCCTGCGCCAGCCCTGCATGTACCGCGTGCACGACAAGCCGTCGGACCAGAAGATGGAGGGGCTGCGGCAGTTCCTCGCCACCTTCGACATCACGCTGCCGCCGGGCGACCGCCTGCATCCGCGCGACTTCGCCCGTGCGCTCGGGAAGGTCCGCGGCAGCCCGCATGAGCGGCTGGTGAACGAAGCCGTGCTGCGCGGCCAGTCCCAGGCCGCCTACGCGCCCGACAACCTCGGTCATTTCGGCCTCGCGCTGACGCGCTACGCACATTTCACCTCGCCGATCCGTCGCTATGCGGACCTGCTCGTGCACCGCGCCCTGATCCGCGGGCTGAAGCTCGGCAGGGACGGGCTGGTGGAGACCGAGGAAGCCCGATTCCCGGACACCGCCGAGCACATCACCTCAACCGAAAGGCGTGCCGCCGCGGCGGAACGCGACGCGGTCGACCGCTACCTCGCGGCCTTTATGGCACAACGTGTCGGAGAGTCGTTCGAGGCGCGAATTTCCGGAGTGACTCGCTTCGGCCTCTTCGTCACGGTGGAGGAGAACGGGGCGAGCGGAATCGTCCCCCTCGGTTCACTGCCGGACGACAGATGGGACTTGGACGAGGCCACGCAGACGCTGGCTGGTCGCAGGACGAGACTCACCTTCACCCTCGGCCAGGCGGTGGAGGCTCGTCTCCACGAAGCCACGCCGCGCACGGGCGGCATGGTGTTCCACCTCATGCAGGGTCTGCCGGGGCGCGGCCGCGGGCGACCGGCGCCAAAGGGGCGGCCGCGCGGGCGGCGGCACTGATCCTCATCCTCCTGCTGCCCGGCCTCGCCGCGGCGCAGGGCGATGCCCATATCACCCCCTACCCCCGCGAGGAAATGCGTCTCGTCCTCGGCGCCGGATTCGCCGCGATCCTCGAACGGCATCTCGAGGCCGCCTCGCCGGCCGATCTGCTCGCCTGGTCGCTGACGGAACTGTCCGACATCGACCCGGCGATCGGCGTGCGGCGCAGCGGGCGCGAGGTGGAACTGCTCCTCGACGGGCAGGTGGCGATCCGGCGGACCGCGCCGGGCCTGCCCCGCCCCGAAGCCGCGACGCGGGTGGGCGGCGCCGCGGCCGACGATCTCACCCGTTTCCAGGAGGTCGCCTGGTCGCATTCGCGACTGCTGCGGCGGGCCGGCGCGCCGCGCCTGATCGCCGAAAGCTTCGAAGGGATCTTCCACCACCTCGATCCCTTCAGCCGCTACATCACGCCGGAGGAAGCCCAGGCGGCGCGCGAGCGGCGAATCGGGGAAGCCGGCCTCGGCCTGCGCCTCGCCCCGGGGCGCCGGGGCGCCGGCGCCTCCATCGCCGCCATCTCGCCCGGCGGCCCCGCCGCCCGGGCAGGGCTGCGCATCGGCGACCACGTCCTCGCGATCGACGGCCAGCCGTTGCGCACCCGGGATGCCGGGGTGGCGGCGGGCCTGCTCGAAGGCCCCGCGGGGTCCGAGGTCCGGCTGCTCGTCCTGCAGGGCCGCACGCGCAAGCGGGTCAGGCTGGTGCGGACCCAGCCGGTCGGCACCCCCGTGACCGCCCGGCGCGAGGATGACGGCATCCTGGTGATCCGCATCCCCGGCTTCACGGCCCATACCGAGCGCCAGGTCGCGGCGGCGCTGCTCGCGGCCATCTCCCAGGAGCCGCTGCGGGGGGTGGTGCTCGACCTGCGGGGCAACCGGGGGGGGCTGCTATCCCAGGCCGCCTCGGTCGCCGACATCTTCCTCGGCGCCGGGGAGGTCTTCCGCACGACCGGCCGCCATGTCGATGCGAACCGCATCTACGTCACGGCGGGGCCGGACCTGTCGGACGGGCTTCCGGTCGTCTCCCTGGTGGACGGGCGCACCGCCTCCTCGGCCGAGCTGGTGGCGGCCGCGCTCGCCGACCGCGGGCGGGCGGCGGTGGTGGGCACGGACACCATGGGCAAGGGCACCGTGCAGGTCGTGATCCCGCTGCCGGACGGGGGCGAGCTGCTCATTTCGTGGTCGCGGCTGATCCTGCCCTCCGGCTGGCCGCTGCAGGGCCTGGGCGTGATTCCGGGCCTCTGCACGGCGGCGGGGCCGGAGGCGACGGCGGCCAACCTGGCGGCGCTGCAGGCCGGCAACCGTCCGATGGCAGCGACGCAGGCGGCGGAACGGGCGTTCCGCTACCCGGTCCCCGCCAGGGAGGTCGCCCGCATCCGCGCGGCCTGTCCGCCGGGGGAGGTTCCCGATTCGGGCCTGATGGCCGCCAGGACCCTCGCCACCGATCCGGGTGCCCTGCAGGCGGCGCTGCCCCGATAAGGCGCCCTCGCCGCCCCGGGCGACCCGCTTTCGCTTGACTGGCGCGCGGCGGACGCTAGTTTCCCGCTCCTCGCACCCGGGGCCCCTTGGCCTGCGGGCCACGGAGTTTTGTCATGGCCAAGTCCAACACCATCCTGATCCGCCTCGTGAGCAGCGCCGACACCGGCTACTTCTACGTGACGAAGAAGAACACGCGCACGATGACCTCCAAGATGGAGAAGAGGAAGTACGACCCCGTCGCGCGCAAGCACGTCGTCTTCCGCGAAGCCAAGATCAAGTGACGGGCAGCCGGGGCTGCGCCTGGAGCATTTCCGGTGAGCTTGCGTTCACCTCCAAAGCTTTAGGTATTTGTCTTTGCGAGCACCTCCACCCGATCAGGTGATTCCACCTGATCAGGATCTGCTTTAGAGCATGTTCCGATCTGTCGGAACCGGCACTGGCCCGCACTCCCACCCGGCCACCCAACGACAGTATCCTGGATGGGCGGCCGGGTGGGAGCGCGGGCCGGTGCCGTCTGATCGAAAAGAGCTTTAGCCGGCCTCGGCCCTGCGGTCCTCGAGGGCCGCTTTCTCCACGCGGTTCCGGCCCATGTCCTTGGCGCGATAGAGCGCCGCATCGGCCGCCGCGATCAGGCGCTCCGCGCCCACCCCATCCTCCGACACGGCCGCGCCGACGCTGATGGTCACCGTCAGCGACAGCCCGGGCGCGGTGAAGGGTTGCCCGGCGATGGCCGCGCGCAGGCGTTCCGCCACGGCCAGCGCCTCCTCCTCGCCCGCGCCGGCGATCACCGCCATGAACTCCTCCCCGCCATAGCGCGCGACCACGTCGACGGCGCGGATATGCTCGCGCAGGCGGGCGGCAACCTCCTTCAGCGCGATGTCGCCGACGGCATGCCCGTAGCGGTCGTTCAATGGCTTGAAGCGGTCCACGTCGATCAGCAGCACCGCCGCCGAGGCGCCGGCGCCCAGCACCTGGTCGAGGTGCCGCCGGACGTAGCGGCGGTTGCGCAGGCCCGTCAGCGGATCGGTCACCGCAAGTTCCAGCGAGCGGTCGAGGTTGTCGCGCAGCAGGTCCTGGTAGCGGCGGCGATAGAGCTGGTTGCGCACCCGCGCGCGCAGTTCCGGCGCATCGACCGGGCGCATGACGTGGTCGCTGGCGCCGAGGTCGAAGGCCCGCAGCACGGCCTGCCGCTGTTCCTCGCCCGCCAGGATGATCAGCGGCATGTCGCGGCTCTCGACCCGCGCGCGCAGGCGGGAGGTGAGCCGAAGCGCATCCCCGCCTTCCAGCGGCAGGCTGATCAGCGCGATGTCGTGCTCGTCGTCCTGCAGCCGTTCCCAGGCGGATGCGTCGTCCACGGCGTGCTCGACGATGACGCCATCGGCCGCGAGGGCCGCCGCGACGGCCTCGCTCTCGCCCGGCAGGCCGCCCGCGAAGAGCAGCCGCGCGCCGAACATCACCTCGGCCGGCGGTTCGGCCGGATCGACGCCGAGGTCGCGCGCGGTCTCCGCCCGCAGCCGCCAGGCGTCGAGCACCTGCTTCACGCGCAGCAACGCCCGCAGCCGTGCCAGCAGCAGCGCCGTGTCCACCGGCTTGGAGATGAAGTCGTCCGCCCCGGCCTCCAGCCCGCGGACCCGTTCGGCCTGATCCACCAGCGCGGTGACCATGACGACCGGGATATGGGCCGTGACAGGCTGCGCCTTGAGCCGCCGGCAGACCTCGTAGCCGTCCATGCCCGGCATCATCACGTCGAGCAGCACCACGTCCGGCGCCCAGGCCGAGGACAGCGCGAGCGCCTCCGGCCCCGAGGCGGCGAGCGCCACCTCGAAATACTCGGCGCGCAGCTTCGCCTCCAGCAGGCGCAGATTCGCCGGCACGTCATCGACGACGAGGATGCGCGCCGTCACCGCCCTGTCCCCGCCGCGCCACCGAACGGTAACTGGCCCGCCCAGGATCGCGGACCTAAGACCTGATGGATGACAACCCCTTGAATCGTCATCGCTTTGTCATGGAGACATGCATGTCGGGGATCATACTCGGGAATCGGTCCGAAGGCCGCCCATCGGGCGGCGCGGCCCTGTTTTTCCGCCGCTGGCTGGCGAATCCTCTGCAGATGGGCTCGGTCATTCCCTCCTCCCCGGCGCTCGGGCGGCACGTGGCGCGGCTGATCGAACGCGCGGACGACGAGGTGGTGGTCGAACTCGGCGCCGGCACCGGCGCCATCTCGCGCCTCCTGCTTGCGAACGGGGTGCCGGCGGATCGGCTGGTCGTGGTCGAGATCGTGCCCGAGATGGCCCGGCACCTGGCGCAGGGCCTGCCGGGCGTCACCGTCATCGAGGGCGACGCCTTCGCCCTGCCCGAGGCGCTGCCGGCGGCGCTGCACGGCAAGGTGGGCACGGCGATCTGCGGCATCCCGCTCGTGCTGCTGCCGCTCGCGCAGCAACGCCGTTTCGTCGACGCGGTCGAGGCCGTCGCGCCGGGGCGCGGATTCCTGCTCTACAGCTACTGCGTGACATCGCCGCTGCCGATGCGGGCGCTCCGCCTCATGGGCCGGCGGGAGGCCTGGACCCCGCTGAATTTCCCGCCGGCCAGCGTCTGGAAATATCGTCCGGCCGTCTGAAGGCGCCATGCCGCTCCCCGCATGCCGCGGCGCCCTGCGCCGCGGCAAGATCCTACACGCCCCCATACACCAAGGTATGAAAAGAACGGTGATCGAGCCAGCCTCAAGCGCTGGTGAGAGTGACGTCCCGCCCGTCCCGATGGTGCAGACGGACGATCAGGCGCGGATGCGGGCTCTGGTTCACCTTCACCGCATCGGCAAGGCCGCGGACCGTCAGCGCCGAGCGCAGCGCCTGCGCGTCGGGATGGTCGGCCTCGAGCGCCTTGAGACGCCAGCCGGAATCGCGGATGTGCTTCGCCGCCCGTTCGCCGTCCCACTGGATCAGCGGCGGAATCAGGTTGTCCATGTCCTGGCGCTGCGGCGGGAAGGCCATCCGCCACGACAGGTTGCCACGCGACATCGCGCGCACCTCCCCCGCATGCGACGGCCCCAGACGCGCCACCACGGCATCGAGCGCCGGCGTCGAGGCGACATAGGCGATCAGCCGGGGCTCGGCCTCGAGCGCGGTCTTCAGCGAGGCCTCGTCGAGGTCGAAGGGCCTCGGGTGCGGCGGGTCCGACTGCGCCGGGTCCGGCGCGATGATCTCCACGTAGCAGTTCGCCCCCATGCCGAGCAGCATGTTGTGCGTGCCGACGCCCGGGTGCGCGCCGCCCTTGGAAGGCTTCACGCCGAGCATTTCCTCGACGTAGCGGGCCCCTTCCTCGAGCGTGCGGGCACCGATGACGATATGGTCGATGTCGGCCATGGGATTCCTGGCGTTCCTCTCGGTCTGCGGATGGCTGCGGCCCGGGCCGGGCCTCAGCGTACGGCGAACTGCGTCTTGCCGAACATGATCTCGCGTTCGGCATCGGTCATGGTGCCGCGGCGCTGGTTCTCCGCCAGCACCGCGACGCCGCGCTGCACGGCGGGCCGCGCGGCGATGGCATCGTGCCAGCGCCTCACGTTCGGGTATTGACCGAGATCAACGTTGCGCCGCTCGGCGTTGCGGATCCAGGGAAAGGTCGCGATGTCCGCGATCGAATAGTCCGGCCCGGCGAGGTAGGCGCTTTCCCCCAGCCGCTTGTCGAGCACGCGGTGCAGGCGCGCAACTTCGTTGGTGTAGCGCTCGATCGCGTAGGGCAGCTTCTCGGCCGCGTAGTTGGCGAAGTGGTTGTACTGGCCGAACATCGGCCCGACGCCGCCCATCTGGAACATCAGCCATTGCAGGCAGCGGTAGCGGGTGGCCGCATCCTTCGGCAGCAGGTCCGAGCCGGCCTTCTCGGCCAGGTAGATCAGGATCGCACCGCTTTCGAACAGGCTGAACCGCTCGCCGCCGGGGCCCTCGGGATCGACGATGGCGGGGATGCGGTGATTCGGCGTGATGGCGAGGAATTCGGGCCGGAACTGCTCTCCCTTGCCGATCGCGACCGGAACGACCTCGTAGGGCAGGCCGGTTTCCTCGAGCATGATGTGGACCTTGTGGCCATTCGGCGTCGGCCAGGTCCAGACCTGGATCGGGGCAGGCATGGCGGTCTCCTTGGGGTTTCCGAGTGACGATGGGTCCAGCCCGCCCGGGTGGCAAGCCGCTGTCATGACGGCCGGGTTAAACCCCGCGGGACTGCGGATGGCGCCGCGGGTCCTCCGCATTGACCGGGACCGGCCGCTTCGGCCCTGCTCATGCGCATGGACCAGCCGCCCCGCCCCAAGATCGCCGAGACCGTCATCCACCCGAGCGTGAAGCTGCGCGAGGCCGCCATCGGCGCGCGCTGCGAGATCCTCGAACGCTCCTCCGTCGCCTATTCGGCGATCGGCGACGCCTCCTACCTCGGCCATGACTGCGAGGTAGCGGATGCCGAGATCGGGAAGTTCTGCGCCATCGCCGCGCATGTGCGCATCGGGCCGCCGAATCACCCGATGGAACGGCCGGCGCAGCACCGCTTCACCTACTGCCCCGAATACTACGACGCCACGAAGGCGCGCGACGCCGCCTTCTTCGCCGATCGCCGGGCCGCGCGCACGCGGATCGGCAACGACGTCTGGATCGGCCATGGCGTGACGGTGCTGGCGGGCGTTGCGGTGGGCGACGGGGCGGTGCTCGCCGCCGGCGCCGTGGTGGCCAGGGACGTGCCGCTCTACGCCATCGTCGGCGGCGTGCCCGCGCGGGTGATCCGCGACCGCTTCCCGCGCGACATCGCCGTGCGGCTGCAGCGGATCGCCTGGTGGGACTGGCCGCTCGCGACGATCATGGAACGCCTCGCCGACTTCCAGTCGGACGACGTCGCCGCCTTCTGCGACCGCTGGGATCAGCCGCGGTCGCCGTAGCCCTTCGGGTGCGCCTCCCGCCAGGCCCAGGCGGTGCCCACGATCTCCTCCAGCGAACCATGCCCCGGCGCCCATCCGGTCTCGGCGCGCAGCCGGTCCGAGGCGGCGACGAGGATGGTGGGGTCGCCCTCCCGCCGCGGGCCGATGCTGTGCGGCACCGGCCGGCCGCCGACGCGCTCGACGGCCGCGACCACCTCCTTCACCGAGGCGCCGTGGCCGCTGCCGACATTGTAGCGGCAGGAGCCATGCGTCTCGAGCCGCGCCAGCGCCGCGATGTGCGCTTCCGCGAGGTCGGTGACGTGGACGTAGTCGCGGATGCAGGTGCCGTCGGCCGTCGGATAGTCGTCGCCGAAGACGGTCAGCGCCGCCCGCCGCCCGAGCGCGGCATCGATCGCAAGCGGGACGAGATGCGTCTCGGGGTCGTGGTCCTCGCCGGCACGACCGGCGGGGTCGGAGCCGGCGGCATTGAAGTAGCGCAGCGTCGCGAAGCGCAGCCCATGGATGCGTGCGGCCCAGGCGAGCCCCTCCTCGACCATCCGCTTGCTGTCGCCATAGGGATTGGACGGGGCGATGCGGCAGTCCTCGTCGATCGGCACGCGGTCCGGGTCGCCGAACAGCGCGGCGGTCGAGGACAGCACGAAGCGCAGGCAGCCTGCCCTGATCGCCGCATCGGCAAGGCGCAGCGAATGGCCGACATTCTCGGCGATGTAGTGCAGCGGCTGCTTCATCGAGGCGCCGACGATGGACAGCGCGGCGAAATGCAGAACGGCCTCGAACCGCCAGGTCGCGAAGACCTCCTCGACGCGCTTCGTGTCGGCGAGCTCGGCCTCCACCAGCGTTGCCGCGGCGGGCACCGCGCCGCGATGCCCCTGGGTCAGGTTGTCGAGAACGACGACGTCATGCCCACGGTCGAGCAGGGCGAGCACCGCATGGCTGCCGACGAAGCCGGCACCGCCGGTGACGAGATAACGGGCCAAACCGATCCTCCGGACCGCGGTGACGACGAAGGGCGTTTCCGCCCCGACGACGAAGGGCGTTTCCGCCCCGGCGCGATCTGCTCTAGCAATCGGGCATGGGCAAGGCAGGTCTCCTCGCGCTTCTGTGGATGATTCTCGCCGGGGGCGCGACGGCGCAGGGAATCACGCGGGCCGAACTGTGGGGCGCGGTATCGGCGCCGGCACCGGGGCCGGTGCGCATCATCGGCGGCGCGGGACTCGGCTGCATCGCCGGGGCGGTGCAACTGCCCGACCACGGGCCGGGCTGGCAGGCGGTGAACACCTCCCGCAACCGGCACTGGGGCCATCCGGCGATGATCGCCTGGCTGGAGGCCTTCGCCGCCCGTGCGCGGGCGGCGGGCTTCCCCGACCTCTGGATGGGCGACATCTCCCAGCCGCGCGGCGGGCCGATGAGCTACGGCCATGCCAGCCACCAGGCGGGAATCGACGCCGACATCTGGCTCGATCTTTCGCCCAAGCCGCTGGTGCCGCCGGCCCGGCGGGAGGGCGTGCGGGTGGCCTCCCTGGTGTTGCCGGGCGGCTCGGGCGTCGATCCGCACCGCTTCACCGAGCGCCACGCGGCACTGATCCGGCTCGCCGCCGAACAGCCGGGACTCGACCGCCTGCTGGTGAACGCCGCGATCAAGCGCGAGCTCTGCCGGCGCCATGCCGGCGAGCCCTGGCTGCGCCGCGTGCGGCCCTGGTGGGGCCACGATTCGCACATGCACATCCGGCTGCCCTGCCCCGCCGGGCAGACCCAGTGCGGCGGCACACCGCCGCCGCCCCCGCCCGGCGACGGCTGCGACGCGAGCCTCGACTGGTGGTTCTCGGCCGAGGCGCGGGCACCTCGGCGCAGGGC
>JAFADX010000202.1 GCA_023424475.1 Pseudomonadota bacterium | reverse complement strand
GCCCTGCGCCGGCCGCGCCCGCCGTGCCGGCCATGACCATGGCGGCAGCGCCGGATCTCTCAGGCCTGTCGCCGGGCGACCGGGCGCGCGCGCTCGCCGACGCGCGGCGCTGGTCGGGCACGCTGTTCATCGGATCCTCGGTGGCCGACGGCTACCTGCGCGAGCTGATCATCGAGCCATGGACCGGATCCTGGGGCGACGACACGCTGCTCGGCGGTGCCGTGCAGTATCGCGTGGCCCGCTTCTGGCGCTTCTTCATGCTCGACCTCGAGCTTGGCGGCGTCTATCGCTTCGGGGATACGGAAGGCGGCGAGTTCTGGGCGGTCGGCTACCTGCGCTACGACGGGTTTCCCTGGACCGACTACGTCTACACGACCTTCGGCCTGTCGATGGGGCCGGACTACGTGACGCGGCTGCCGCAGGTCGAACGCGGCACGGACCAGCGGCCCGAGCCGAACCAGTCGCACTTCCTGAACTTCTTCTCGCCCGAGCTGACCTTCGCGCTGCCCGATTATCCGCAATACGAGCTGGCGCTGCGCTACATGCACCGCAGCGGCATCTTCGGCACCTACAATGGCGTGTACGAAGGCGCGAACAGCTTCGTGGTGGGCTTCCGGTACAGGTTCTGACGATGACGCGGGCGGGCGCCGTCGCCCTTGTGCAGGGCTTGCACGCGATCTGGAACACAGGTGACCTCGCCGCTATCCCGGCCGTCTATGCGCCGGATTTCGTCGCGCACTTCCCCAAGGGCTGGGGCGAGCCTCCGGGCCACCGGAACGGGCATGCCGGTATCGCCGCGGCGGTGACGCGCATCCGCGCCGCCTTCCCCGACTGGCGCGAGGACATCGAGGATATCGTGTTCGAGGGCGACCGGATCGTGGTGCGCTACGTATCGACCGGCACGCAGGACGGCGCCTTCCTCGGCCGCCTGCCGAACGGCGCGCGGGTGAGGGTGGACGAGATATCCATCTTCCGCATCGCCGATGGCCGTATCGTCGAGCAATGGTGTCTCGTCGACGACCTCGCCCTCTTCAAGCAACTCGACCAGGGCGGCACCTGAAGGCTGCCAGCGGGATGCAGGCAGGGGGTAACGTCTCCCTGATCGTCGCCGAGATCATCCCAATGGCAGATGAGCCCGGCGCAACGGCACGGGGTCTCGCGCAATGACGCGCGCCGTCATGGCGCACGTCGCAGTGCGCCCGGCCATTGCGGCGGGGCGAGTGCTCCCCCCGGCATTACGCGGGTGAAAAGTGCCGAGGATGACGGGATCGACATGCGAGGAAGATGGTGGGCGCACGTGGGATCGAACCACGGACCTCCTGCGTGTCAAGCAGGCGCTCATACCACTGAGCTATGCGCCCCCAGTCCCTGCGGGGCCGCCTAACTAGACGCGGTCCGCGAGGAGCGCAACCCCCGCCGCTCAGGCTTCGACAAGGGCGACGTCGATCAGGCGTTCGATCACCTCGGGCTCCTGCGCGCCGGCGATCGCATGGCGTCCGGCGACGACGAAACAGGGCACGCCGTTGATCCCGAGCCGATGCGCGCGGAGGTTCTCGGCATGGACCGCATCGGCCTCGGCGCCCGAATCGAGGAAGCGGTGCACGGCCTTCGGGTCGAGCCCGACACGGCCGGCCAGGCGCACCAGGGTCTCGATATGGCCGAGGTCGGCGCCCTCCGCGAAATAGCCGTGGAACAGCGTCTCGACGGTCTGCTCGGCATGGCCTTCCCGCGTCGCGAAGCGGACCAGCCGATGGGCATCGAGGCTCGAGGGCATGCGCAGGATGCGATCGAAGCGGAAGGGCACGCCCTCCGCCCGGCCGAGTTCGGCGATCGTCGCATGCAGGCGGCGGGCACGTTCCTCGCCACCGAACTTGCGCGTCAGGAAGTCCTGCCGGGGCAGCCCGGCAGCCGGGATGTCCGGGTTCAGCAGGAAGGGCCGCCAGAAGATGTCGGCGACGATGTCGGGGCGCGCGCGCAACGCGCGGCGCAGGCGCCGCGTGCCGAGGTAGCACCAGGGACAGACGAGGTCGAAGACCACCTCGATCTGCAGCCTGGCGCGGGGAGGAGCGAGCAGGTTCACGCCGGGAACACTACTCCCTGGGAGGGCACGAGTCGCGTTCCTTCGCGCAGGCCGTCAGCCGGCTGTCGCGGCATTGCGGTCCGGCGGGGCGAGGGCGAGCCGGATACCGTCCCCGCCTTCCCGCATGACCTGCACGAGGGCCGTCTCCGCGGCATCCATCGCCTCGTCCACCGTCGCGCGTCCGACGCCGCAATCGACTGCCGCGATACCGATCGAGACGGTCATCCGGCTGCCGTTCATCGAGGGATGCGGCAGGCGTTCGCCGACCTGCGCCCGCAGCCGTTCGGCCAGAGCGCGGGCGGCCTCGGCCGAGGTGCCGGGCAGCAGGGCTGCGAGCACCGTGGGCGCCAGATGGCCCGGGAGGTCGCCGGCGCGGGCCGTGTCGCGCAGGGTGGCGGCGAGGTCGCGGAGCGCGTCCTCGGCCGTGGCCGGCCCGCGCAGGGCCTCGATCTCGCCGAGCCCGTCGATGGCGACGGCCAGGAGCGCGGCCGGCGAGCCCTCCCGCCGGCACCGCGCCAGGGCGGGTGCGATCTGGGCAATGAAGGCCGAGCGCGCGGGCAGGCTGGTGACCACGTTGTGCAGGGCGGAAGAGGCGGCCCGCCGCGCAGCACGGTCCTGGCGGGCCAGGTTGCGCAGCAGGGCCAGGAACAGGATGGCCGTGCCGGCATGCGCGAGAAGCCGCAGCCAGGCGGCCAGTGCGCCCGGCGGCGGGCCCGCCAGGCCCGTCACGCGCAGCAACACCACGGCGAGGCAGGCCAGGACCCCGAAGGCGCAGAGCAGGAAGCGGCCGCGGCTGAACCGCCAGTGCCATGCCGCATACCCCCCGACAGCGATGCCCACGGCGGCAGCGAGCGCGACGAGGATGCCGGCCAGGCCGAGAAGGCTGCTCATGCGTCGTGCAGACCTGACTGGCAGGGTCGGGCCTGGGTCATGCGGCTGGATCTCCGTGGCGCGGTGACGCAGGGTGGGGGCGGCCGGTCCGGCTGGCAAGCAAGGCAGGAATGGCCGCGCCGGCGGCTGCCATGGCCGTCACTGGCGCGAGCGCTGGCGCTGGTCCTGGGCACCACCCCAGCCCATGCGTTGCACGCGCCGGCGCTGCACCTCGACGCGAAGACCCGACGCATCGCCCAGGGTGTCGATCAGGGCGTCGAGCTGGACCTGCTCCATGCCGATGCCGGCCAGGCTGCCGCGCCTGCCGCGCGGGCCGCCATGGAGCAGCAGCGGGCGGTCTCCGTCGAGCGGAGCCAGGACAAGGGCGCTCGCGCCCAGCCCGTCGCGCAGCAGCTTCGCCAGCCGCGGGTCCCCGGTGCCGAGCGCATCCTCGGCCCGGAGGTCCACGGCCCCGACGACCTGGAACCGGCCGCTGCCGGACACCGGCGCCGGCACGCCTTCCATGCCCTTGGGCGGATCCCAGCTGGCGCGGTAGGGGCCGAGCACGATGCCGTCTCCGCGCCGGAGCGTCACCCGCGGCTCATTCTGGCCAGGGGGCGGTGCGACCACCAGGTGCAGGACGGCGGCGCCCGGCCGGCCCGGGTCCGTGGCCGCGCGCAGCCATCGCGCCGCCAGGACGATCATGGCCGCGCCGCCCAGCAGGAAGATGAAGCCGAGGATCATCGGACGGCCGCCGGCGGCTTCTGTGTCGGGGAGGCGGGCTGCTGGGGCAGCGCCGGCGGCGCGGCCCGGCGCACGCGTTCCATCGCCTCGATCCGCATGCGGTTGATGGCGGAGGGCATGGCGGCGTCGCTCGGGGCCCAGTAGCGCACGCCGGAGGTGGCGGGCGCGGCCTGCAAGGCGCGGTCGGCAGCCGCGACGAAGGCACGGTCGGTCTCCGCGCGGTCCCAGTGGCCGATCGCGACCAGCAGCCCGCCGAGGAAGATCAGCGTCGCGCCGCCGATCAGGCAGAGCCGCACGCGCGTGAGCAGGATGTTCATGCCGGACTCCCGGCCGGCCGGGCCAGCCGCTGCGCGAGTGCCTCGGCCTCGGCCACGGCGGCTTCCTTGCCCACGGCGAGGTCGGCGGCGAGCCGGGGCAGGTCGCGCGCCAGCGCCTGGCGCGCCTCGCCCTCAGGTGCCGTGGCACCGGCCTCGACCAGGGCGAGCAC
>JAFADX010000066.1 GCA_023424475.1 Pseudomonadota bacterium | reverse complement strand
CGATGGCGCGGCGATGCTCGCCGCGCTGGCTGCCGCCGCCCGTTGCGCCGACCCGCTGCGCGGCACGCCGCTGTCCCTCGAGGCGGCGCTCGCGCTGCTCGGCGCATGGCGCCGGCAGGAGGCGGAGAACCGCCGCATCGCCGTCTGCGTCGGGATGTCCTTCTGGAAGCGGCCGCGCATCCGTGCCGCGCTGGCCTCCTCCGCCGGACCGCCCGCCTTCGCGCGGCGTACCGGGGAGGCGCTCTCGATCGCCGCGCGCCGCGGCGGCGCGATCGCCGTCTGGGCCAGCCGCGTGCCTCCAGGACTCGCGGAATCGGCGCGCCGGGCCGGCGTGCCGCTCGTATGGGTTGAGGATGGCTTCATCCGTTCGGCCGGCCTCGGAGCCGGGTTTCTGCCGGGTGCCTCGCTCAGTTGTGATCTGCGGCGCCCCTACTACGACCCGGCGGGGCCGAGCGACCTCGAAGTCCTGCTCGCGACGGCCGAGGTCCCGGCGGCGATTCTCGCGCGCGCCGCGGCGCTGCGCGGCGCGCTCGTGGCCGGCGGCGTCACCAAGTACAACCTGCCCGGCGAGGCCCCCGTCCTGCCGGCGACGCCCGGCCGCCGGCGGATCCTGGTGCCGGGCCAGGTGGAGGACGACCTCTCCGTCCGCCACGGCGCGGCGGAGGGCGTGCGGACCAACCTCGACCTGCTGCGCGCCGCGCGTGCCGCCGCGCCGGATGCCTTCATCGCCTTCAAGCCGCACCCGGATGTCGAGGCGGGCTACCGTCGCGGCGCGGTGCCCGGCCCGGATGCGCGGGCGCTCGCGGACGTGGTCCTGGCCCGTGCGCCGATCGCGCCGCTGCTCGACCAGGTGGACGAGGTCCACACCATCACCTCCCTCACCGGATTCGAGGCGCTGCTGCGCGGCCGCGCCGTGACCTGCTGGGGGCGGCCCTTCTATGCCGGCTGGGGACTGACCGGGGACCGTGCGCCAATTCCTCGCCGGCAGCGCCGGCGGAGCCTCGACGAGCTGGTGGCCATCGCGCTGATCCTCTACCCGCGCTACCTCGACCCCGTGAGCGAGCTGCCCTGCACCCCGGAGCTTCTGATCGAGCGCCTGCGCGACCCCCGCGCCTGGTCGGGGGGGCTCGCCGGCTGGCTGCGCCGCTGGCAGGGGCGGGCCATGGCGCGGCTGCTGCCGGGCCGGGGGTGATGGCGGCGGGGAGGTCCTTCCTCGTGCTGCAGGGGCTCGCGACGCATTTCTTCGCGCGCCTGGGCGATGCGCTGCGCGCGCGCGGCCACGCCGTCCACCGGGTCAACCTGAACCCGGGTGACCGGCTGTTCTGGAAGCGGCCGAACGCCACCGACTACACCGGGACCGAGGCGGACTGGCCCGGGGCCCTCGAAGCCCTGATCGCCGCCCACGGCGCGACCGACCTCGTGATGTTCGGCGACGGCCGGCCCTTCCACGTGGTGGCGGTCGCCACCGCGCACCGGCTCGGCCTGCGCGCCTGGATCTACGAGGAAGCCTATCTGCGCCCCGGCTACCTGACGCTCGAGGAAGGCGGGGTGAATGCGCGCTCGCGCCTGCCGCGCGATCCGGCGCGGATCCGCGCGCTCGCCGAGGGTCTCCCGCCGGCGCAGCCCGAGACGCTCTCCGGCGGTTCCTTTCTCCGCCGCGCCGCGGACGACGTGCGCTACAACCTCGCGAACCTCCTTCGTCGCCGGGACTTTCCGCATTGGCGCACGCATCGCCGATGGAACCCGTTCCACGAATACGCCGGATGGCTGCTGCGCGGCGCGCTGCGCCCGGCGCGCCGGGCGGCGGCGCGGCGGCGGCTTGGCCGTGTCGGGGCCTGGCCCGGCCCGGTCTTCGTGCTGCCGCTGCAACTCGAAGGCGACTACCAGCTGCGTCACCATTCGCCCTTCGCGAGCCTGTCGGACGCGATCGCGCTGGTCGTCCGCTCCTTCGCGGCCCATGCGCCGGCCGATGCGCTGCTCGCGGTGAAGGGGCATCCGCTGGACAACGGCCTCACCCATTGGGGGCGCGTCGCGCAGGAGCAGGCGAAGGCGCACGGCGTTGCCGACCGCCTTGCCTGGCTGCCGGAACTGCCCTTCGGCCCCGTGCTGGCGCCGGCGGCGGGCGTCGTCACGGTGAACAGCACCGCGGGGATGCAGGCGCTGCGGGATGGCAAGCCGGTCGTGGTGCTCGGCCGTGCCCTCTACGACCTGCCGGGGCTGACCTTCCAGGACGGGCTCGACCGCTTCTGGAGGGAGGGCGCGTCGCCGGACATGGCGCTGGTGGACGCGCTGCGCCGCGTGCTCGCCGCGCATTGCCTGGTGCGTGGCGGTCTTTTCAGCGACGAGGGCATGAACGAGGCGGTGGCGAATTCGGTTCCTCGCCTCGAGGGCGATCCACCCTTCGCGGCGGGCCCGGCATGAGCGCGCCGCGCTGCGTGCTGATCTCCGGCGCCTCCCGCGGGCTGGGGGCGGCGCTGGCGGAACGCTTCGCGGCGCTGCTCGAAGATCGCCATGGATTCCTCGCTGAAGCAGGCGAGCGCGGCGTGCTGGGCGATGCTCGAGGCGCTGATGTACAGGTTCTGCGCCAGCTTCTCCAGATCCGGTACTGCGGACGGCGGCGCCACCAGCCAGCCCAGCCGC
>JAFADX010000055.1 GCA_023424475.1 Pseudomonadota bacterium | reverse complement strand
GGCGGCCGCGCGCCTGGCGCCGGCGATCGATCCGCCGCCGCCCCCGCGGCCGGCCATCCCGCCGGCGGGCATCGCCCTGCGCATCGAGGGGCTGCGCTACACGCCGCCCGGTGCCATGCGGCCGTTGTTCGACGGCCTCGACCTCACGGTGCATGGGGCGAGCGGGTCGCGGTGATCGGGGCGAGCGGCGCCGGCAAGTCGACGCTCGTTGCGCTGCTGACGGGCGAAGCGCGTCCCGAGGCGGGGCATATCGCGGCGATGCCCCGCGCGGTGCTCGGCCAGCGCGTGGACCTCTTCCACGATAGCCTGCGCGGCAATCTCCTGCTGGCGCGGCCGGGGGCGGAGGAGGCCGCCTTGTGGCGCGCGCTGGATGACGCGGGTCTCGGGGATGTCGTGCGCGCGCTGCCCCGCGGACTCGACACGCCGCTCGGCGAAGGCGGCGCCGGCCTCTCCGCCGGGCAGCAGCGGCGGCTCGCGCTGGCACGCCTGCTGCTGCGGGACGCCCCGCTGTGGCTTCTCGACGAAGCGACGGAGGCGGTCGATGCGCCCGTGGCTGCTCACATCTTGACGAGGATCCATGGACAGGCAGGGGCAAGAACCATATTCATATTCACGCATCTACGGCGTGAAGCGCGGCTCGCAGACCGGCTGATTCACATCGAGCATGGCCGGATCGTGGAGAGCCGGCGGCGTGGCGAAGACGGCTTCGATGGTCTACTAGCCTCTCTACGCCCGGACTGAGCCGTTGGCGCCGCGGGGCGCTATCCTGCGCTCCGCGAACCTCCTTCCGGGAGGCCGGCATCGCCGGCATGCCGCATGGAGCTCGACGTCGTCTCGTTGTCGCGGCTGCAGTTCGCGATGACGGCCCTCTATCATTTCCTCTTCGTGCCGCTGACGCTCGGCCTGTCGATCATCCTCGCCATCATGGAGACGGTCTACGTGATGACCGACCGTCCCATCTGGAAGGAGATGACGAAGTTCTGGGGCACGCTCTTCGGCATCAACTTCGCGCTCGGCGTCGCGACCGGCATCACCATGGAATTCCAGTTCGGCATGAACTGGAGCTACTACAGCCACTACGTCGGCGACATCTTCGGCGCGCCGCTCGCCATCGAGGGCCTGATGGCCTTCTTCCTGGAAGCGACCTTCGTCGGCCTGTTCTTCTTCGGCTGGGACCGGATGTCGAAGCGTGGCCACCTGGCCGCGACCTGGGCCGTGGCGGCGGGCTCGAACCTCTCGGCGCTGTGGATCCTGATCGCCAATGGCTGGATGCAGAACCCGGTCGGCAGCGTGTTCAACCCGGCCACGATGCGCATGGAGATCGCGAACTTCTACGACGTGGTCCTCAACCCCGTCGCACAGGCGAAGTTCGTGCACACCGTCTCGGCGGGCTACGTCACGGCGGCGATCTTCGTGCTCGGCGTGTCCTCCTGGTACGTGCTCAGGGGCCGTCACCTCGCGCTCGCGAAGCGGTCCATGGCGGTGGCGGCGTCCTTCGGGCTGCTCTCCTCGCTTTCGGTCGTCGTGCTGGGGGACGAGAGCGGCTACCTCACCACCGAGCACCAGCGCATGAAGCTCGCCTCGATCGAGGGCATGTGGGAGACGGAGCCGGCGCCCGCCTCCTTCACCCTGATCGGCTTCCCCGACCAGGAAGCGCGCGAGACGCATCACGTCCTGCAGATCCCCTGGGCGCTCGGGCTGATCGCCACGCGGTCCCTCAATACCGAAATCCCGGGCATCCGCGACCTCGTCGCGCGCGCACAGGACCGGGTGCGCAGCGGCATCGTCGCCTATGACGCCCTGCAACGGATCCGCGCCGCGCGAGGCGTGGAGAACGTGCCCGCCGGCGTGCGCGAGGCCTTCGAGGCCAATGGCCGCAACCTCGGCTACGCCTATCTGCTGCTGCGCCACACCGACGACCCGCGCAGGGCCACGGGCGCGCAGATCGAGGCCGCGGCCTGGGACCTGGTGCCATCGGTCCCCGTCCTGTTCTGGTCCTTCCGCGTCATGGTCGGGCTCGGCTTCTACTTCATCCTGCTGCTCGGCACCTTCTTCCTGCTCTCCGCGCGGCAGGCGCTGGACCGATACCGGTGGCTGCTGTGGATCGCGGTGCTGTCGATACCGCTGCCCTGGATCGCGGCGGAAGCCGGCTGGATCGTCGCCGAGATGGGCCGCCAGCCCTGGAGCATCGAGGGCATGCTGCCGACCGCCGTCGCCGTCTCGAGCCTCGGCATCACCGAGGTGCTGCTGACGATCTGCGGTTTCGTGGTGATCTACACGGTGCTGCTGGTGATCGAGATGACGCTGATGATCCGGGCCATCCGCAAGGGGCCGCCGGAGGCCGCGGACGCCGCCCCGCGCCCGGCAGCCGCGCCGGCGCCCGGCATCCTGCCCGCGGAGTGACGGCACCATGACGCTCTACACCCTGATCGACTACGAGACCCTGCGCGTGATCTGGTGGGTGCTGCTCGGCGTGCTGCTGATCGGCTTCGCGGCGACCGACGGCTTCGACATGGGGGTCGGCACGCTGCTGCCCTTCGTGGCGAGGACCGACGTGGAGCGCCGCGTCGCCATCAACACGGTGGGCCCGGTGTGGGAAGGCAACCAGGTGTGGTTCATCCTGGGCGGCGGCGCGATCTTCGCCGCCTGGCCGCCGCTCTACGCGGTCTCCTTCTCGGGCTTCTACTTCGCGATGTTCGTGGTGCTGGCGGCGCTGATCCTCAGGCCCGTCGCCTTCAAGTACCGCGGCAAGCGGGACGACCCGCGCTGGCGCGGCGCCTGGGACTGGGCGCTGTTCACCGGCAGCTTCGTGCCGGCGCTGATCTTCGGCGTCGCGGTGGGCAACGTGCTGCGGGGCGTGCCCTTCCGGCTCGACGAGAACCTGCGCAGCTTCTACGAGGGATCCTTCTTCGGCCTGCTCAATCCCTTCGCCCTGCTGTGCGGGCTGCTGTCGGTGGCGATGCTCGTCATGCATGGCGGCGCCTGGCTGGCGCTGAAGGCCGAAGGCGCCGTCGCCGAGCGCGGGCGCGCCCTCGGTTCGCTCGCCGCGGGGCTGACCGTGGTGCTCTTCGCCCTCGCCGGCCTGCTGCTCTGGGCCTTCGTGGACGGCTACCGGATCGTCGGGGCCGTGGTCACGGA
Organism: Pseudomonadota bacterium; assembly: GCA_023424475.1. Lineage (GTDB taxonomy): Bacteria > Pseudomonadota > Alphaproteobacteria > Acetobacterales > Acetobacteraceae > Neoroseomonas. The sequence continues at coordinate 4,395 of JAFADX010000055.1, read as the reverse complement.
TGGCCCGTCGAACCCGCTGCTGAAGCAGGCCGAGGCCGCCCCGGGCGCCTGGTTCGACAATTTCGCCGCGCGGCCCTGGCTCTGGGTCGCGCCGGGGCTTGGCCTCGCCGGCGCGGCGCTGGCGGGGCTCGCGCTCCGCACGCGGGCGCAGGGCCTGCCGCTCGTCGCCTCCGGCCTGTCCATCTTCGGTGTGATCTCGTCGGTGGGGCTGGCGATGTTCCCGTTCATCCTGCCGTCCTCGATCGACCCGCGATCGGGCCTGACGGTATGGGATGCCAGTTCCTCCCACCAGACGCTGTTCATCATGCTCGGCGTGACGGTGATCCTGCTGCCGATCGTGCTCGCCTACACGGCCTGGGTCTATCGCGTGCTGTGGGGCAAGGTGACCGAGACCCACGTGCGCGAAGAAGCCGGGCACCTTTATTGAGGCGCCCGGGAACAAGGAGAGACGGGGATGTGGTATTTTTCCTGGGCGCTGGGCCTGCCGCTCGCGGCCGCCTTCGCCGTGCTGAACGCCATGTGGTTCGAGCTTCGCGAGGACGACGCGGCGCGGCGCTGAGCCGCCGCGGCACGCGGCACCGCGCCGTACGCCGCTCCGGCGGAGCGTCTCGCTCCCCCGCCGGCATCATTCGTAGGGCGGCACCACCCCCGGCCGCGGGTCGAGCGGCACCTGCCTGTCGAGCCCTGTCAGACGCTCGAACAGCGCCGCGACCTGCAGGGCCTTCGCATCCTGGCGCGGCGGTGCCACCACCTGCAGCCCGACCGGGCGGCCGTACCGGTCGAAGCCGCAGGGCACCGCGACAGCCGGACAGCCGGCCAGCGTCGCGAAGGCATTGATCAGCGACCCGCCCATGTAGTTCTCGAGCGTCCGGCCGCCGATCTTCTCGGGCGCGCGCAGCATCACGTCGAAGGCCGGGGTCGAGGCCCCCGGCGTCACCAGCACGTCGCACCGCGCGAAGACGTCGCGCATGGCGCGGAAGAAGCGCGCGCGTTCATGCTCCGCCCAGGCGAGGCGCGAGGGGGTCTCCGCCAGGCCGCGCTCGGTCTGCCAGATGATGTCCGGCTTCAGGAGGCCGCGCTTCGTCGCGAGCAGCTCCTCGCGATCCACCACGAAATGCTGACTGCGCAGGACGAGGAAGGCCTCGTTCAGCATGCCGAGATCCGGGTGGGCCTCCTCGACGGCGATGCCGAGGCTCTCGAAGCGGCGGACTTCCCTCGCGCAGATCGCCGCCATCTCGCGGTCCATCGCCAGCGTGCCGCCGAAATCGGCGGTGAAGGCGATGCGCAGCGGCTTCTCGGCCTCGGCCGCCGCGACCGCCTCGGCATAGGGGCGCGCCGGCGCGTCGTAGGTCATCGGGTCGTCGATGTCCCAGCCCGCCATGGTGTCGAGGAACAGCGCCAGATCCGGAACGTTGCGCGCCATCGGCCCCTGGACGGAGAGCGGCGACCAGAGGTCCTCCTGCGCCCCGCGCGTCACCCGCCCCGGCGAGGGCCTGAGCCCGACCACCGAGCAATAGGTCGCCGGCCGCCGCAGCGACCCGCCATGGTCGGAGCCGTGGGCGAGCCAGACCTCCCCGGTCGCCAGCGCCACCGCGCCGCCGCCGGTCGAGCCGCCGCAGGTCAGCGCGGTGTTCCAGGGGTTGCGCGTGCGGCCGAATACCTCGTTGAAGGTCGATCCGCCGGCACCGAATTCCGGCGTGTTGGACTTCGCGATGACGATGCCGCCCTTGCGCTCGATGCGCTCGACGATCGGGTGGCTGCGGTCGGGCACGTAATCGGCGAAGATCGGGCTGCCGAAGGTGGTGCGCACGCCGGCGACCTCGGTCAGGTCCTTGATCGCGACCGGCAGGCCGGCGAGCCAGCCGGCCTCGCCCTCCGCCTCGCGCCGCTCGCCGCGCATCAGCGCCTTCGCACGGTCCCGCGCGCGGTCGAGGCAAAGCGTCGGCAGCGCGTTCACGGCCGGCTCGACCTCGGCGATGCGCGCGGCGGCGGCGTCGATCATCTCGAGCGGCGTGATCTCCCTCGCGCGCAGCCGCGCGACCGCCTCGCGTGCCGTGAGGCGGATCAGGTCCTTCGTCATGGTCCGTTCAGTCCAGGTTGATCTCGCCTTCGACGACGTGCTGCAAGCCCGGCGCGTCGGGCGAGGTGAGCGACATGCGCAGCCGCAGCACCTTGGACTTGCCGGCACCCTCGCGCGCCACGCGCTCGATCTCGCGCTGGGAGGTCACGCCCACCTGCTTCAGGAACTTCCTGAGTTCCAGGTTGAAACGGTCCTCGTCCATGGCATGTCTCCTCCGCGGCCCGCGCCGGTTCCCCATCGGCCCGGCGCGCCGCTAGCCTGCACCCGAAAGGAGCATCGCGCCATGTACAACCCGCCCGCCTTCCGCGAGGATCGCCCCGAGGTGCTGCGGGAGATCATGCGCGCGGCGCGACTGGCGCTGATCGTCTCCGCCGCGCCGGACGGCGGCGCGCCCGAGGCGACCCATCTGCCGCTGATCCTGGACCCCGGCGAAGGCCCGCAGGGCACGCTCTACGGCCATGTCGCGAAGGCGAACCCGCAGTGGAAGGGCCTCGCCGCCGCCGGCGTCGCGCGCGCCATCTTCCCGGGACCGGAGGCCTATGTCTCGCCCGCGCTCTATGCCTCGAAGCAGGAACATGGGCGCGTGGTGCCGACCTGGAACTACGTCGCCGTGCACGCCATCGGTCCGGTCGAGGTCTTCGACGATGCGGAACGCCTGCACGCCGTCGTCTCGCGCCTGACGGACCGGCACGAAGCCGCGCGCTCCGATCCCTGGGCGGTGACGGACGCGCCGGATGCCTTCGTGGCCGGGCAGCTGAAGGGCATCGTCGGCATCGCATTGCGGATCGAGACGCTGATCGGCAAGCGCAAGCTCAGCCAGAACCGCAGCGAGGCCGACCGGGCGGGTGTCGTGGCCGGCCTCGGCGCCAGCGACGATGTCGCGGACCGCGCGGTGGCGGAAGCGATGCGCGCCGGGTCGTGACACGGCACCGCAGCGCGCCGAGAATGGCGCGCAAGAGTGACGGGAGGACGCCATGACGGGCCTGCGCTTCGACCTTCGCGACCCGCCCCCGGGCGCGGCCGCGCTGCGCGCGGAGGTGCGCGCCTTCATCGCCGGGCACGAGCACCGCTGGTCGCCCGAGGTGCGTGCCCGGTCCTGGATGGGATTCGACCGCGACTTCACCCGCGCGGTCGGTGCCCGCGGCTGGATCGGCATGTGCTGGCCGAAGCGGTACGGCGGCGGCGAGCGCAGCTTCCTCGACCGCATCATCGTGCTCGAGGAAATGCTCGCGGCCGGTGCCCCGGTCGGCGCGCACTGGATCGGGGACCGGCAGTCGGGGCCGCTGATCCTGCGCCTGGGCACCGAGGCGCAGCGGCAGAAGTTCCTGCCGCGGATCGTCTCGGGCGACTACGCCTTCTGCATCGGGCTGTCGGAACCGGATTCCGGGTCGGACCTCGCCTCGCTGCGCACGCGCGCGGACAGGGTCGAGGGCGGCTGGAGGCTCAACGGACGGAAGATCTGGACCACCTTCGGGCACCTCTGCGACTGGATGATCGCGCTGGTGCGCACCTCGCCGCCGCCCGAGGGCGGGTCGAAGCACCAGGGCCTGTCGCAGATGCTGGTGGATCTCAAGGCACCCGGCGTGACCATCCGCCCGATCCGCGACCTGGTCGGCGAGGAAGGCTTCAACGAGATCACCTTCGACGACGTGATGCTGCCGGAGGATGCGCTGGTCGGCCAGGAAGGCGCCGGCTGGGCGCAGGCGACGAGCGAGCTCGCCTTCGAGCGCAGCGGGCCGGACCGCTACCTCTCCTCCCATCCGTTGCTGGAGGCCGGGATCGAGGCGCTGCGCGGCGATGCCGCCGCGGCGCGCCCCCTGGGGCGCGAGGTCGCGCGGCTCTGGACCCTGCGGTCCATGTCCACCGCCATCGCCGGCATGCTGCAGGATGGCGCGGACCCGGTGCGCCAGGCGGCGCTGGTGAAGGACCTCGGCAACGACTTCGAACAGGCGATGCCCGGCGCGATGCGCGCGATGCGCGACGTGGAGGAGATGCCGGAGGCGATGCGCCGGATGCACGACTACCTGACGCAGATCAACCCGACCTTCTCGCTGCGCGGCGGCACGCGGGAGATCATGCGCGGCATCATCGCGCGCGAACTGGGGTTGCGCTGATGGACGCCGGGATCGCGGCGGAACTCGCCGAGCAGGTCAGCCGCGCGCTGGCCGACGAGGCCGGTGTCACGACGCTGCGCGCGCTCGAGGCCGGCGAGTTCCCGGCTTCGGCCTGGGAGGCGCTCTCCGGCCTCGGCCTCGCCACCGCGCTGGTGCCGGAGGCGCAGGGCGGCGCGGGCCTCGGCTTCGCGGATGCCGCGC
>JAFADX010000041.1 GCA_023424475.1 Pseudomonadota bacterium | reverse complement strand
GGATGGCGGCCGCCCCCGCGAGCGGCGCGCCGCCCAGCAGCATCCCGAGGCGCCGGGGACCGTCCTGTCCGATCGGCCAGAGGGGCCGCATTTCGGCGGTCGTGACGGGAAGCAGCAGCGGCTGGGCCGTCGCGGCGGCGGCGAGCGAACCGAAGGCCATCCCTGGGAAGGCCCAGAGGAGCACGCCACCGGCGGCCAACGCCGCCGCGCCGCCCGCAGCCATGCGCGGAAGCCGCGGCCAGTCCGCCACCCGCGCCGCCACCAGGAAGACCGCCGCCATCGCCAGGGCCACCGCCAAGTGATGCACCGAGACGCGATCGTATGTGACGACGAACCAGCCGGCGGGCGGCCGTTCCAGCAGGATCGCGAACAGCACCATGCCGGCGAGGCCGACGCTCATGGCGAGGCCCTGCCGGGCCGGGTGCCGGCCGTCCTCCGCCACGCACCAGGCGAAACCCGCGGCTACCAGCACCGGCAGCGCGCCGATCAGCGCCTCGGGCGATACCCAGATGCCGGCGCCGTAGGCGGCCCCGGCCAGGACGGCGGTGCGCGCCGGCCCGCCGGGCAGCAGGGCGCGGACCGCGGCGCCGAGCCCGGCGATCAGGCAGAGCAGGATCAGGATATGGTGATCGGCCCGGCCGGGCTTGGCATAGGAGATGACGACGAGGCTGGCCGGCAGGAACAGCGCCGCAGCGAGCCCGCCGCGTCCCTCCCACAGCCCGCGCGCGGCCCAGGCGACGACCGGCAGGCAGGCCAGCAGCAGCGCGGGGCTGATCAGGATGCCCGCGGCGAGCAGCGCATCGCGCGCCGGCACGCCCGTCATCGCCTGCACCGCGAGCCCCGGCGCCAGGATCAGCACGTCGAGCGGCCGGGTCCAGTGCATGGACAGGCCCTCGGGCGCCGCGATGCGGCTGGTGAAGTGATCGAACCAGCCGGCACCGTCATACAGGTCGAGCACGCGGATCATGCGCAGATACGCGTCGGGGTCGGCTAGCCGCCAATCGGCCGGGTGGCCGGAAGCGACGACCGCGATCGCTGCCAGGAACAGGGCGACGATCAGGAGGAAGCCGAGTGAGTAGGACCGCATGCCCACCTGTGCAGAGAACCGCATCCTGCCGGCGGACTCATGCCGGGCCGGCATGCTGCCACCGGCCGTGCCGCGGCGGGAGGCCCCTTGCGCGCCCGGGGCGCCGGGGTGAGCCTCGCTTGGCCTGCCGGGAGATGCCCATGCCGCGCCACCAGCTCTTCGTCCGCCTGGGCGAGACCCGCTACCGTATCGAACGCCCCTGGGGCGAGGTGCCGCAGGGCGCCGGAGTGCCCAGCGACGTCGCCTGCGACGCCGAGGGCCGGGTCTATGTCCAGCTGCGGCAGGACCCGATGACCGACCAGGAAAGCCCCGCCGTGGTGGTGCTCGCGCCCGACGGGCGGCGCATCGGCGCCTGGGGCGGCGCGGAGGTGGCGGACGGGCACATGCTCTCGGTGCACCCGGACGGGCGGGTCTTCGTCGTCGACCGCGACGCGCAGGAGATCATCGTCTTCAGCCGCGACGGGAAGCGGCTCGGCGGGCTCGGCCGGCGCCACCGTCCCGGCGAGCCGTTCAACGCGCCCTGCGACGTGGCCTTCGCGCCGGACGGGACGATCTACGTCGCGGATGGCTACGCGGCCTCCGTCGTGCACCGCTTCAGCGCGGAGGGCACGCCGCTCGGCCGCTGGGGCGCGAGGGCAGCGGCCCCGGCGAGTTCACCACGCCGCATTCGGTCTGGGTGCTGCCCGATGGCCGCGTGGCAGTGGCCGACCGCGAGAACGACCGCGTGCAGGTCTTCACGCCCGACGGCATGTGGCTCGCGGACTGGCGCGGCAACCACAAGCCGATGAGCGTGCATGGCGCGCCGGGCGGTGGGCTCTATGTGACGGACCAGGTGCCGCAGCTCTCGCTGCTGGCGCCGGACGGGACGATCCTCGGGCGCTGCCGGCCGGTGCTGAACGGCGCGCACGGCATGTGGCGCGGGCCGGACGGGCGCATCTTCCTCAGCGAGCAGAATCCGCCGCGGGTGACCTGCCTCGTGCCGGTCGAAGGCTGATGGAGGTCCGGGCCCGGCGCCTGCCGGGCCCGATGGCGTCACCGCCCGCCGTCACCGACCACGGCAGGCTCGTTCGGCCACAGCGTGCGGCAGACGAGGCCCGCGACCACGGCGCCGGCGATCGGCGCCACCCAGAACAGCCAGAGCTGCTCGAGCGCCCAGCCGCCGACGAAGAGCGCCGGTCCGGTGCTGCGGGCCGGGTTCACCGAGGTGTTCGTCACCGGGATGCTGATCAGGTGGATCAGCGTCAGGCCGAGGCCGATCGCGATCGGCGCGAAGCCGGCCGGCGCCTTGCCGTGGGTCGAGCCGAGGATGATGACGAGGAAGAAGAAGGTCATCACGGCCTCGCAGACCAGCGCGGCGGTCATCGAGTACTTGCCGGGCGAATGGTCGCCGAAGCCGTTGGCTGCGAAGCCGCCGAGCTCGAAGCCCGGCTTGCCGCTGGCGATCACGAAGAGGATCGCGGCCGCGGCGATGGCGCCCAGCACCTGCGCGACGATGTACGGGATGGCCTCGCCGCCGGGGAACCGGCCGCCGGCGACCAGGCCGAGCGTCACGGCCGGATTGAGGTGGCAGCCCGAGACGTGGCCGATGGCGTAGGCCATGGTCAGCACCGTCAGGCCGAAGGCGAAGGCGACGCCGAGCAGGCCGATCCCGACCTCGGGGAAGGCCGCGGAGATCACCGCGGAGCCGCACCCCCCGAGGACCAGCCAGAGTGTCCCGACGAATTCGGCAGCAAGCCTGGGCGCCATGCGAGAATCCTCCATCCGGTCGCGAAAGGATTTGCTGACATTTCCGTGTTCGCGCCAATGGCACGAATACGTGATAATGAATAAGACATGTCCGACCATGCGCCGACGACACGATTGAATTCGGCGGCCCGAACACTTCGGATTTGAAGAACAGGCGCCTCCCGCAATGGCGGGCGGGCTGCCCGCGGCGCTTGGAGGGCGCCGACGGGATCAGCGTGGGCGTGGCAGGAAGGGCTCGTCCCGGCTGTTGGCGATACAGTCCCAGGCGCGCCGGACCTCGGCCGGGCCGTGGGTGCGCTCGAGCCGGCGCAGGACGAAGTGGCCGCGGGCGACGCCGCGGAAATGCTCGAGGAAGGCGAGGTTGACCGCGGCGCCCGCCGCGGCCCCGAGGATCGGCGCGGCCTGCGCCGTGACCTTCAGCCCCACCGGCCCGACGAAGCGCGCCGCGACGGCCGGGACGAAGCGCGACATGACGCTGCGCCCTGCCATGCCCTTGAGCGCCTCGGCCAGCATCAGGCGGACGGCGAAGTAACCGCTCTCGGCCGCGTCGTCGGCCGGCGAGGTGCCGCCGATCGCGAAGACCTTCATGCACTCCGCGGCCGCCGCGGCGGTCGAGAGGTCCTCGCCCTCCTCGGCCGCGATGGCGGCGACCTGACGCAGCAGGATGGCGGTGGAGACCGGCAGTTCGACCAGCGTGCCGGGCAGGCCGAAGGCGCCGCCCATCATGCCGGAGGCGGCGGCGAGGCCGCGATGGAACCAGGCGGAGGGCACCGGCAGCGGCACCACCGCCGGGCCGGAGCGCAGCGCCGCCGTCATCGCCATGGCGAGCGCGGTGCGCACC
>JAFADX010000408.1 GCA_023424475.1 Pseudomonadota bacterium | reverse complement strand
GGGCGGGAGGGGTCCGGCGATCGCCGGGCACGCGCCCCCCATCCCCCCGGCGTCAGTTGCGGCGCGGGGCGGGCGCGACGCCCGGCGCCGCGCGCTCGGCATCGCGGGCCCGCGCCTGGATTTCCGCCAGGAAGCGGATCACCGCCTCCGGCGTCGTCGTGGTCTCGCCGGTATCGAAGGTGATCCGGCCGATCCGGCCCGTGAAGGCGAACGGAACCTGATAATCGCGGTCGTCCACCGGCGTGCCGGTGTCCAGGCCGACATCGAAGGTCTCGTCCCACTGGTAGGTGAAGGGGATGGTGCGCGGCAGGCTGTGCTGCGCGACCTGCTGCCCGTCGACCGACAGCCTGCCCGTGCCGCCATGCGCGAAGGGCGCCGGCCCCTGCGGCTCGAGCACGAAGTCGAACACCAGCGTATGCCGGCCCGGCGTCAGGGCTTGCGGAGCCTCCCATTTCGGCCGCTCGAGGCCGAGCAGGTTCATGGTGAAGACCGGCCGGCCTTCACGCAGGTAGAAGCCCCAGCCAGCAAAGCGGCCGCCCTGCGTGACCAGCATGCCGTCGGCGCCGCCCGGCGGCACTTCGATCTCGGCCGTGATGCGGTAGGAGCGGTTGAGGATGTTCGGCGCGGCGTTGGCCTGCGTGCAGCACGACGGGCCGGTGTAGACGAATTGCCGCCGGCCCGCCGCCGGACCCGGCCGCGGCGCGATCATCGCCGAGATCGAGTTGTTCAGCGGGAAGACCTGGTTGCGCGTCGCCTCCATGATGAAGAGTTCCTGCATCATGCGGAGCCGCTCCGGCTGGGCCGAGGCGAGATCGTGCATCTGCGTCGGATCGTCGGCGAGGTTGTAGAGTTCCCAGCGGTAGCCGTTCATCACGTCCGAGGGGATCGGCGCCGTCACGCCGGCCCAGGGCGGCGAGGCCGGCGTCGTGCTGGCCATCCAGCCATCGTGGTAGATGGCGCGGTTCCCCAGGATCTCGAAGTACTGCGTGTGCCGGGCCGAAGGCGCGTTCGCGTTCTCCCGCGGGAAGGTATAGGCCATGCTGACGCCGTCCATCGGGCGCTGCGCGATGCCGTTCACCACGTTGGGCTGCGGGATGGCGAGGACGTCGAGGATCGTCGGCACAAGATCGATCACATGATGGAACTGCGTGCGGATGCCGCCCTGGTCGGTGATGCGCGCCGGCCAGGAGATCGCCATGCCGTTGCGGGTGCCGCCGAAATGGGAAGCGACCTGCTTGGTCCAGCGATAGGGCGTGCCGAAGGCCCAGGTCCAGGGCACCGCCATGTGGTTGTAGGTGCGGTCGGTGCCCCAGACCGGGATGAACGGCATCTGCTGCTCGGCGGTCAGCGCTACGCCATTGAAGTACATCACCTCGTTCGGCGTGCCGTTCATCGAGCCTTCGGCCGAGGATCCGTTGTCGCCGCTGATGTAGATGATCAGCGTGTTGTCGCGCAGGCCGAGGCGCTCGACCTCGGCGATCACGCGGCCGATCTCGTGGTCGGTGTAGGCGAGGTAGGCGGCGTAGACCTCGACCTGGCGGATGAAGAGGCGCTTCTCGTCGGCCGAGAGGCTGTCCCACCGCGGGAGGAAATCGGGCCAGGGCGGCAGTTCCGCATTGGCCGGGATCACGCCGAGGCGCCGCTGGTTCTCGAAGATGCGTTCGCGCAGCTTCTCCCAGCCGTCGTCGAACAGATGCATGGCTTGGATGCGGTCCACCCATTCCTGCGTCGGGTGGTGCGGCGCGTGGGTGCCGCCCGGCGCGTAGTGGATGAACCAGGGACGGCTCGGCGCGATCTCGGTCCGGGTGCGGATATGGGTGATGGCGTCGTCGGCCATCGCCGTGACCAGGTTCCAGCCTGGATGCCCCATGTAGGGCTGGATGGGCGTCGTGTTGCGGAACAGGTTGCCCGGCTGCCACTGCGACGTGTCGCCGCCGACGAAACCGAAGAAATAGTCGAATCCCTGGCCGACGGGCCAGTTCGTGAAGGGGCCGGCGGTACTGGCTTCCCATGGCGGCACGTTGTGGTTCTTGCCGAACCAGGCGGTGGCGAAGCCGTTCTGCCGCAGGATGGCTGCGATGGTCGCGGTCTCGGGCGGGATGATGGAGTTGTAGCCGGGATACCCGGTCGACAATTCCGCGATGTTCCCGAAGCCGACCTGATGATGGTTGCGCCCCGTCAGCAGCGCGGCGCGCGTCGGCGAGCACAGCGCCGTGGTGTGGAACTGCGTGTAGCGCAGACCGGTTCGCGCAATCGCTTCGAGGGCAGGCGTCGGGATAACGCCGCCGAAGGTGGACGGGGCGGCGAAGCCGACATCGTCGGTCAGCACCAGCAGGACATTGGGCGCGCCGTCGGGTGGCATGATCTGGGGCGGCCAGGCCGAGGTGCTGTCCACCGCATTGGGCAGGATCCGGCCGGTGAAGGGCGGCGTCGGCGCCGGCAGTTGCAGGCCGGGCGGCGTCATCACCGCGCTCGGGGCGCCGGGCGTGCCACGGATCTGCTGCGCGAAGGCGGCGCCGGAGCCGATGACGGCAGTTGTGGCGAGGGCTACGGCCGAGACCGTCCCGAACCAGGACAGGCGCATGAAAACCTCCGTGATCCCGAAGTCGCGCGGCGGCATCGAAGACAGGCGGGTGAAGGCTATCGCGGCGGGCGGCGGCAATCGTCGCGAAACGATATCCGTTTTCCGCGGTAGGCGGCCAACGGTCGCGCGGCTGCGGAAAGCGCCGGGATCACAGCCCGGCACCTGAAGACGCCTGGGCCGGTGTGGTGGCCAAGGCAGTTGGGTGCCTGGCACTTGGCCATGACCTTCCGGCGGCCGGGACGCAGCGAGGAAGGCGCCTCGGCAGGTGCCAAATCAGGGCCGCGATCGACCCTTTGCATGGATCGTCTGGCGCCGGCCGCTCGCCTGCGCGAGAACGCGTTGGCGCGATACCGCGCCCTTCACGGAAACGTTGGGGCAGCCAGGCCCGATTCCCGCCAAGTTGAACGACACACCTGTAGCGATTGCGATTCGTTCGCAGATAGATCGTTGCGAGCCGAATGACCCCGCGCGACCCGCAGATTTCTTCCTGCGTCGCAACGGAATTCGTGCCGCACCTCAGGTATCGGTATAAAAATGGAAGTATATTCGACCCGCGATGGGGGAATATTGACTTTCGATGCGGAAGGTATTCGCGTCGTCATCTATGGATCTTCTGCAAAAGCTCTTGCTCTATTTCCCAGCGGCGGCCTTCTGCACCGGGTGACTCCAGCCAAGCTCGAGGCAGTTGTGGGCGCGACAGTCTTGAAGCACTGCACGGATGGCGGCGGGTTCGTCAAAGCGAATGCTCTGGGTTCGTCCGTCCTCCTCGATAGAAGCATCCTGGAGGCTGCTCTCAGGAGCGAAGGCTTCCTGCCGTAAGCCGCATATCGCTCAACCTGCGGCAGCGGCATGAAGGCGGCGGCACCCGCCAAACCATTCTCGGCGAGTGCTTTCCGGCATTGCTCGAGCGAGAGGTTGATCTTCTCAGCAACGAGATCCTCCAACGCACTCCGCTCAACCGGCACGTCAAGGTAGATCGGCTCCCCTCGTCGGTCTTCGAGCCGAACAATCTCATCAGAAGCGTTGATGGTCGTGCGCTCGCGAGTAGAGAGATCGATCTTAGCGCGCTCCGCCGCAACGCGCGCCGTTCTAATTAACCTTTCGTACCGCTTGTCAGCTTGAAAGCCGTCCGGGAGATCGAAGGTTTTTAGCAGCCACGGCCTAACAAGATTATCAACGATCAGCCGGTCGAAATCGCGGCCGCCCAGCATGTTAATTCCTTCGTGAGACAGCACTGTAACCGCGCCATCGATGGCTTGGACCTCCCTGACAACGATCAGCTCGATGACGCGACGTTGCGCGCGCTTTCTCTCTGAGGGACGGTGACATGTCTGAAGCACTACAAATTGCACTCGCCACGCTCGCGACCGAATGGTTCAAGTGCGCTAGGCGTACAATGCGTCTTGCGGCGGATGCCTCTCAAACGAGGCACGAACGTGAACGTGCGCAGCTTGCCTTCTCCGCACAGCGCGTACACGAGACGCTGGCGAGCTATGGGATGCGGATGCACGACTTCGATGGCCAGCCGTATTCTCCAAGCTTGCCGGCAGAGCCGGTTAATCCCGAGGATTTTGACGGCGAGGAGGGGCTTTGCGTGGCAGAGACCCTGGAACCGACAATCTTGCACGAGGGGCGGGTTTTGATGCGCGGGAAAATCGCTCTCGGGAGGCAGGCGTGACTCTTTATCTCGGTATCGATCTTGGAACTTCGAACAGCGCCGTTGCGGGCGTTCGCGATGGACGTTCTGTTGTCTTTAAGACGCCAGAAGGTACCGACGTCATGCCGAGTGTCATTTATCGGGACCGGCGAGGTAATCAGACGGTCGGTGTTCGTGCGTACGATCAAGCGATCCTGGCACCAGACAATGTCGCGCAAGGCTTCAAGCGCCTCATGGGGACGGCAACCCCGCTGCGGTTTGCCTCGACCAACGAGCAAGTCTCAGCCGCGGTCGATGGCGAGAGTGTAGATGCTGCCCGCGCCGATGCTGTGCGGCCGGAAGCCTGCCCAGCGGCGCTCCGCGGTGTCGGGTTTGCCTGACTGGCCCGATTTGCCGCTCGCCTTCGACCAGTCGAGCCAGAGGTCACGGCCCGCCTCACCAAGCGCCGCCTTGATGGCGTTGCCCATGGTGATCCACGAGGCGCCGTCGAGATCCTCGTTCGGGAGATAGGCGAGCGCTGCCCTTACCGCCTCGAGGGTGCCGCGCGGATCAGACGGGCCGCGCCAGGCAATGGCGTTGGACGGAAGATGGAGGGAGCGAGGCCGCCGATCGGGCGGAATCAGCGCATGGGCACGATCGAGCCAAGCCATGGCCGCCGCCTCATCCAGCACGGGCAACTGCGCGAGCGGGGTGTCGAGCAGGCTGTCCTCAGGCCAGACGTATGGCTGCCCGGTGCCGGGGTGCACGGCATGCGCCACGAATTGCTGGCCGCGCGCCAGAACCTCGAGCGGCAGGCGCTTGCGACCAGCGAAGGGGGTGGCTGCGCGATAGACCAGCAGCCGCTTTGGCGCGCGACCGACGCGCAGGCAGGGCGTGTCGCCCAGCATGGATGTGGCGAGATCGGCGATCTGAATGGCCAGCGCGCCGTCCAGGATGTCGATGTCGATGCCCACCACGCCGCCGGTGGCGATGCCCACGCCACAGCCGGGCCAGCGACGCCAGATGTCCACCTCAAAGGGTTTGGTCGGGCGGTCGCAGTGACGCGTCCAGTCGGGATAGGGCGACCATTCGCCTCCGGAGAAGCGGCCCGGCACCTTGCTGCCTGGCATGATGGGGATGACGGAATAGCCGTTGTCGACCAGGTGCTCGCCGTAGTCGGCCATGAAGGCGGGCGGCTCAGTCACGCTGGCAGCCCCTGGACCTTCGAGACCGCCGCATTGATGGCGATCTGCTGCTCGATGAGCGCATCGACATAGGCGCTGCAAATCGCCTCGATGAAGCCGCGCCAGTCGGCCTCCGACCAGGTCGCCATGTCGGCGCGGCCGACCGCATCGATGTACTGCCCGGCGATGTCGCCGGCCGCGCGCATCGCAGCAACCTCCTGCTCGTTGGGATCAACCATGCGCGGCATTCGCCGATTTGCTTCGAGCATACCGAGCGCGCCTCTGAGCGTTCAGTCGCTCTCGATTCTGCGCGAGGTACTGGCGGTCGGCTTCCCGCGCCGCATCTGGATCGCGCGCTCGTCGCTCGCGTGCCCGCTCCCTGGCCTTGGCACGCTCGTGGTCGCCCACGGCTTCGTAGCGCAGGACCTGCTTGGCAATGACTCGCTCAGGGTTGCGCTCCTTCCAGCGCTTCATGGACTGCTGACGCTGCAGGCGTGTCTTCGTAGGATCGGCAGCACGGCACTCCCGCTGCTTGGCCAGGATCTTCTCTCGATTGGCGTCGCGATATCGCTGCTGCGCTTCGCAGTTCCTGCGCCTCTTGTCAGCCGCCTTCTCTGCTTCCGTCATTTGCGGCAAAGTTTCCGGCGCCGGATTTGCAGTGCGTCTCCATGGTGCGGTCATCACTCAAACCTTGCGCTGACGATCTCGGTGTATTGGCCAACCGGCCGCACCTGGATGGCGCGGGGCTGGCGAAGGGCTTCGTGATGCTGCAGGGCCTGACCTATGGTGGAGGGCGCCGGCAGATGCGGCGCGCGAACGCGCCACCAGGTCACCGCTTTCTCTCGCGGGAAGCCGGTGTGTTCGAAGCAGACCCACTCACTGTGCCGCGCCAGGCCGCATTCGTAGGTGACGCGCAGCGACGCCGGCTTGCCGGGCTTGTCGTGGAGCATGTACCGGACGCCGGTGACGTCGCACCATGTCGTCTGAACCTGCGTCGACAGAAGAGCGTTGGCGGCGGCCTGCGCCGACACCTGCAGGGCCGGCGGCGGAAACTCATGATCGCAGCCGACGCAGCGCCGCGTGCTGGCATGGTTGATGGTCTGGCATTCGGGACAGACCTTGATCGGCGCATCACCGTCCCCGGCGGGTTCCTTCTTCCGGCCATCCACGGTGTCGATCGGGCCGTGACGCGCGGTGTTGCCGGCGAAGTCCAGCACCAGGCAGTCGTCCTTGCCCTCGGCAAGGCGGGTGCCGCGGCCGACCATCTGGACATAGAGGCCGACACTCTTCGTCGGACGCAGCAGTGCGATCAGATCGGTGCCAGGTGCGTCGAAGCCAGTGGTGAGCACATTGGCATTGGTGACGCAGCGCAGACGCCCCGCCTTGAAGGCGGCCAGAATGCCGTCGCGTTCCGGGCCTGGCGTGTCGCCGGTGACCGTCTCGGCGGAGAAGCCGTGCTCGCGGATGGCGTCACGGACATGGCGCGCATGCGCCACGCCGGAGCAGAAGACCAACCAAGAGCCACGCCCCTCGCCATGCTGAACGATCTCGGCCACCGCGGCGCGCGTGACCTCGTCGCGGTCGACCGCCGCCTCGAGGTCCTTGGCGATGAATTCGCCGCCGCGGGTGCCGACGCCCCCGACGTCGAGCTGCGTCGAGGTCTGCTTCGGGACGACCGGGCAGAGATAGCCCTGCTGGATCATCTCCAGCACGGGCACCTCATAGGCGATGTCCGTGAACAGCCGATCCTTGCCCTCGTGCAGCAGCCCGCTGTCCAGCCGATAGGGTGTGGCAGTGAAGCCGACGACCTTCAGCAGGCCGGCGTTGATCTCGTTCAGCTGCGCCAGGAAGGAGCGATACATGCCGCTGTCACCGCGGCCGAGCAGATGCGCCTCGTCGATCAGCACCAGATCGCAGCGCTGCACCTGGTAGGCGTGGCGGTGGATCGACTGGATGCCGGCGAACAGGATCTGCGCGCGGATGTCGCGCCGCGACAGCCCGGCCGAGTATATGCCGGCCGGCGCCTCCGGCCAGGCACGCAGCATCGTCATGAAGTTCTGCTGGATGAGCTCCTTGACATGGGTGAGGATCAGGACGCGGGTGTCGCCATAGGCGGCGATCGCCTCGCGCGTGAAGCCGGCGATGCACAGGCTCTTGCCCGTGCCCGTTGGCATCACGACCAGCGGGTTGCCGGCGCTGGCGGCGAAGTAGTCGTACAGCGCCTCGACGGCAGCGCGCTGATAGGGGCGGAGAGCCAGCGTCACGGCTGGTTTTCGTCCTGCGGCCGGCGGCGACCGCCGAACTCCACAACCACCGACCATTCTCCGCACCAATCACTCTCGGCGAAGGTGCGCGGCCATGCGGTGAACATGCCCTGTGCACCGGCAGCATCGGTGCCGCGGTACGTGACGTCCGGGCGTGGGGTCGCCGTTGGTGCGCGGCGGCGGCAGAGCCCCTCGTTCTGGTAACCCTCGCCGGTGCGATCAACGACCAGCTCCCAAAAGGCGCAGGTCTCGCACGTGCCGTGGCGGCGCCGGTCGACGTTGCTGGTCTTCCCGTCGATGGTGATCACGTTGGACATCAGGCGTTCACTCCGTCTCGCCATGCGCTGCCGTCCGGCAGCCGGTAGGTGACCCAATCCTCACCTGCGTCGAGCTGCTCGCCCTGGACCAGATCGGGGATGTAGAGATGCGCGGCACAGCCCGCCTCCTGGTCCTGGGGCGCGAGCGGATGATCGTGTCGCCCGCAATGCCAGGCACCGCCGTCCACGGGCGTCGCGTGCAGGCAGGCGCGACAGTGCCGATCCACCGCCTGGCCCTCGTGGCAGACCGCGTGGTGGTCGCAGAACCGGCATTGCCACCAAGCCGGATCATCGCTGATCCGACTCGGGGGCCGGGCAGCGCCGATGATGCGTTCGGCCTTGGCCAGGATACGCAGCGCCGCCTCTGCGTCGTGGCGGATGCGCTCCTGATAGAGCGCGTCAGTGTCCTTGCAGACCGCGAGATAAAAGGCGCGATCGATGCCAGCGAGCCGCATGTAAGCCTGCATTTGCGCCCAGTGCAGCGGCTTGGACGCCGCGACGCCCTCGGCCTGCAGCTTGGCAAAGGACTTCGCGCTGTGGGTCTTGAACTCGCAGACGTGCCAGATGTTCGGCGCCTCGGGAAAGCCGATGGCGACCGCATCCATGCTGCCGCCGAAATGCCCGCCCGCGTCGCGCAGCGTCCATTGCCGCCCGGTGTCGGGATCGACCTCGAGCACGGTGACGCCGATGCGCCGCAGATCGGCGACAAAGCGCGGCTCCGCCAGATGCCCGGTCTGGAACAACCGCAGGAGGCGGCCCGCGTGCCGGGCCCGCGTCGCCCAGCGGAAGCCATACCAGATGGCGCGCGCGCACTCGGTGCCGATCAGTGAGGCGCCGAGATGCGCGCGATAGCCGGTCTCCGCATCCGCCTCATAGGCAGCGTAGATCGCGGCGACGGTCGGGCTCGGCGGTGAAGGAAGTGGCGCCATGGTCTCATCCACCAATGCGTCAACCTGTCCGGCGCCAGGGCGGCGGTGCCGCGCCGGGAGCCGGCTGGCGTGGTGTCGGGGGTGGCGC
>JAFADX010000191.1 GCA_023424475.1 Pseudomonadota bacterium | reverse complement strand
ACAAAAGAAGCGGCCCGGGGCCCTCCGCCTCGGGCCGGGAGCGCACAGCGCGACCGCGCCCAGACCGTCAGCAGCCATCGGAACGCCAGGGCACGGCGCGCAAGCCAAGCCGGCGAATGCCGGCGCCGGCGCCTGAGGCACACAAAAAAGGAAGGCGGGTCCCCCAAGGAACCCGCCTTCCCAATCACCCGGCAACCTATCCGGCCGGCGCTACACTCACCCGCCTTCCGCCAGCGCCGCATCCTTGCCCTTGCGCAGGTTGGGCAGGAGCATCGCCGCCAGGGCGAGCGCGGCGATGGCGAGCATCGTGGCGCTGATCGGGCGGTCGATGAACACCGTGGCATCGCCGCGCGAGAGCAGCATGGCGCGCCGCAGGTGCTCCTCCATCATCGGGCCGAGCACGAAGCCGATCAGCATCGGCGCCGCCTCGAGCCGCAGCTTCGAGCAGAGGTAGCCGAACACGCCGAAGATCGCCGTCTGGTACACGTCGAACACGTTGTTCTGCAGCGAGTAGATGCCGATCGCGCAGAAGATCATGATCGAGGGGTACATGTAGCGGTACGGCACCGCGAGCAGCTTCACCCACATGCCGATCATCGGCAGGTTGATGACGAGCAGCATCAGGTTGCCGATCCACATCGACGCGATCAGGCCCCAGAACAGGTCCGGCTGGGCTTCCACCATGCGGGGCCCGGGCTGGATGCCCTGGATGATCAGCGCGCCGACCATCAGCGCCATGACGGCGTTGGACGGGATGCCGAGCGTCAGCAGCGGGATGAAGGAGGTCTGGGACGCAGCGTTGTTCGCCGATTCCGGACCCGCCACGCCCTCGATGGCGCCGGTGCCGAATTCGTTCCGGCCCTTCGACATGCGGCGTTCCATCATGTAGGAGCCGAAGGAGGACAGCGCCGCGCCGCCGCCGGGCAGGATGCCCAGGAAGGTGCCGACGACGGTGCCGCGCAGCACCGCCGGCACCGCGCGCCGGAACTCCTCGCGCGTCATCATCAGCTTGCCGATCTTCCCGGACAGCACCGAGCGCGCTTCCGGCCGCTCGAGGTTCGAGATGATCTCGGCGATGCCGAACATGCCCATGGCCATCGAAGCGAAGCCGACGCCATCCGACAGTTCGGGGATGCCGAAGGTGAAACGCTGCTGGCCGGTCTGCACGTCGGTGCCGACCATGCCGAGCGAGACGCCGAACACCACCATGCCGATCGACTTGACCACCGAGCCCTGCGCCAGCACCGCCGAGACGACAAGGCCGAGCAGCATCAGGGAGAAGTAGTCCGCCGGCCCGAAGGACAGCGCCACCGAGGTGAGCAGCGGACCCGACGCCGCCACGACGATGGTGGCGACGGAGCCGGCGAAGAAGGAGCCCAGCGCGGCGACCGTCAGCGCCGCGCCGGCGCGCCCGCGCCGGGCCATCTTGTAGCCTTCGAGCGTCGTGACGACCGAACTGACCTCACCCGGCAGATTCAGCAGGATGGCCGTGGTCGAGCCGCCGTACTGCGCGCCGTAGTAGATGCCGGCGAGCATGATGATGGCCGTCGTCGCCGGCTGGCCGAAGGTGATCGGCAGCAGCAGCGAGATGGTCGCGACCGGGCCGATGCCCGGCAGCACGCCGATCGCCGTGCCGATGAGGCAGCCGATCAGGCAGAACATGATGTTGTGGAAGGTGAGCGCGACGCCGAAGCCGTGCGCCAGGTTACCGATGAAATCGAATTCCATGTCTGCGGCTTCCCGTTCTCAGAACACCGGCCAGACCGGCACGCGGATGTCGAGTTCCCAGATGAACACCGCCCAGCACAGCGCACAGAGGAACACCACGAGGCCCACGACGCCCTTCGGGCGGTGCGTTTCATCGGCGAAGGCGGACAGGACGACCGAGATGGTGATGGCGACCATCAGGCCGAGCGTCTCGAGCACCAGGCCGAACAGGCAGAAGGCGGCGGTGATCAGGAACAGCGGCCGCCAGGACTTCACGACGCTGACGATCATGCTTCCGACGAAGAGGCCAATGCCGAGCGGATTCCAGCCCGCGCCCGCCCAGCCGCCCATGTGGCCCGCGGCGATGCCCGCCGCGGTGCCGATCGCGGCGCCGAGGACGAGGAACAGGATCTCGGGGCCCGTCCACATCGTGATCGGGTCCGGCCCGTTGAACAGCCCGAAGAAGAGGACGAGCGCCCCGAGGCCGAACAGGATCCAGAAGGCGAGCATCGGCATGTAGCCCGGCCCCATGCGCCGGGCCGAGCCGAGCGTGTGATCGAGGTTCAGCCACAGCCCCACCAGCGCCACCCCTATCAGCAGCGCGGCGGAGAACAGATCCTTGGTGTTCAGCTTCATGCCTGTGCGTCCACCCCAGAAGTCGAATGAGAATTCATCATTGGTTCAATCCGCGGTCGCGCCCGCAGCCTGCACGAGCGGCGCCCAGAGGGCCACCTCCCGGCGCACGAAATCGCCGTAACCTCCGGCGCTGAGATCCCCCGGCGTTCCGCCGAGTTCGAGGAAGCGCGCGCGGATGCCGGGGTCGGCCAGCACCGCCCGGGTCTCGCGGTTCAGCCGGTCGACGATCGCCACCGGCGTGCCGGCGGGGGCGGAGAGCCCGAACCAGGATTCGCTGACCAGGTCGTAGCCCTGCTCGCGGAAGGTCGGGACATCCGGAAAGGCCGGGTGCCGCGCGGCCGAGGCCATCGCCACCGCCACCACCGAGCCCTGCCGGATATGGGAGGCGGCCGAGGGCAGGCTGTCCGACATCATCGGCACCTGGCCCGCGATCACGGCCTGCATCGCCGGGCCGGCGCCGCGGAAGGGGATGTGGTTGATCTCGGCCCCGAGCAGCCGGCCCATGCGCACCACCATCAGGTGGTTCGAGGACCCCGCGCCCGAGGTCGCGACGTCGAGCCCGCCCGCGCTGCGCGCCTTCGCGGCGACGTCCTGCAGCGTGCGGATCCCGGCCGAGGGGTTGGCGACCCAGACCGAGGGGTTGCTCACCACCAGCGCGATATGCACGAAATCGGTGACGGGATTGTAACGCACGCGGTTGCCATAGACCGCCGGGCTGATCGCGTGGCTCGCGATGTTCGACATGACAAGCGTGTAGCCATCGGGCGCCGCGCGCGCGACCGTCTCGGTGCCCACGGTGGCGCCGGCGCCCGGCCGGTTCTCGACCACGAAGGGCTGCCCGAGCCGCTGCTGCAGGCCCGCGGCGACGAGCCGCGCGACGATGTCCGTCGTGCCGCCCGGCGCGAAGGGGACGACGAGCTTCACCGGCTGGCTGGGCCAGGCCTCGCCGGCCTGGGCGAATGCCGCGCGCGCCGCCGCCACCGCTGGAATGGTAGCGGCCAGCAGGCTGCGCCGGCGCAGTTCCCCGGACATTCGACCTCCCCCAGAACCCCGCCCGCCCTATCGCACGCGTCCGGGACGGCGACAAGCGGGCCGCCTTGCCTAAGTGCCTCGCGAACCTATGCTCCCGGGCAATATTCGTTCAGCAGGATCCCCCGACATGATCGCCAACGACCCCCAGCGCGCCATCCGCGACGCCACCGCCGCCGCCGAACCGCGCCTGATCGGGATGCGCCGCGACATCCACCGCGTCCCCGAACTCGCCTTCCAGGAGACGCGGACCGCGGGCATCGTCGCCGCCGAGCTCGCGCGCCTGGGCATCCCCCACCGCACCGGCATCGGGCGGACGGGCGTGGTCGGCGAGATCAGGGGCGGTCGTCCCGGCCCCACGCTCGCCATCCGGGCCGACATGGACGCGCTGCCGATCCATGAAGAGGCAGGGATCGACTTCGCCTCCACCGTCGATGGCCAGATGCATGCCTGCGGGCATGACATCCATACCTCGACGCTGCTCGGCGTCGCCGCGGTGCTGAAGGACCTCGCGCCGCAGATCGCCGGCACCGTGCGCCTGGTCTTCCAGCCGGCCGAGGAAGTGCTCGAGGGCGCCGCCGCGATGATCGCCGACGGCGCGGCCGAAGGTGTCGACATCGCCATCGGCTTCCACAACCACCCGGACATGCCGGTCGGCACCTTCGGCTATGTGCGCGGGCCCTGCCTTGCCGCCTCGGACCGCTTCGACCTGATCGTGCGCGGCAGGTCGGGCCATGCCGCGCACCCCTATGCCGCGGTCGATCCCATCGTCGCCGCGGCGCACTTCGTCGCCCAGGCGCAGACGGTGGTGAGCCGCGAGATCAAGCCGCTGCATCCGGCGGTGGTCACCGTCGGCATGTTCCAGGGGGGCACGACCTACAACATCATCCCCGAGCGCGTGCACCTGAAGGGCACGGTCCGCACCCTGCACCCCGATGCGCGCGACACCGCCGAGGCGGCGCTGCGCCGCCTGGCCGCGGGGCTGGAGCAGGGCATGCGCGTGAGCTGCGAGATGACCTACGCGCGCAAGGTGCCGCCGCTGGTCAACGACGACCGCGTGCTCGACCCGGTGATCGCCTCGGTCGCGCGGCAGATGGGCGTGGCGCCGGAGGAAGGCGAGCCGTCCATGGGTTCGGAGGATTTCGCCGAGTTCGCCGCGCTGGCCCCCGCCTTCCAGCTGCGCATCGGCTCGGGCGCGCCGGGGCGCGACGACCGGCTGCACAACGCCTTCTACCAGCCGGACGAGCGGTCCATCGGTCTCGGCGTGCAGGCGCTCTCCCGCGCCGCGCTGGACCTGCTGTCGTGAGCGGCGCGCGCATCGCCGAGCTGACGGCGCCCGAGGTCGCCGACCGGCTCGCCGCCGGCGCCGTCGCCCTGCTGCCGATGGGCAGCCTCGAGACCCATGGCCCGGCGCTGCCGATGGGCGACTACCTGGTGGCCGAGGAGATCGCCGCGCGCATCGCCCGGTCGGCGCTGGGGCTCGGCGCCGATGCCCTGGTGGCGCCGGCGATCCCCTTCGGCGGCGAGGACTTCTTCGCCGGCGTCGCCGGCGGCATCACGCTCAGCGTGCCGACCCTGACCGCGGTGATCGAGGAGATGGCCGAGGCGTTCATCCGCATCGGCACGCGGCGGATCATGATCGTCAACGGCCATGCCGGGACCATCGCCCCGGCCGAGGCCGCGGCGCGCGCCATGCGCCACCGGCACGGCGTCATCATCCCTGCGCTGCACCTGTGGCGGGAGGCCGGGCGCCTGCATGCCGAGCTCGGCGGCAGCATGGCCGCCTTCGGCCATGGCGGCGACCCCGTCGCCTCGGTCACCATGTACCTGCGCCCCGACCTCTGCCGGCCCGAGGCGGCACGGGAGAAGCGGGGAACCGGCCCCTATCTCGGCACGCCGCCGACCGGCTTCGGCGCCATCCGCACCCATGGCGTGGATTTCGCGGTGCCGATGTGGGTGGAGGAAGTGGCCCCCGGCGGCGTCGCCGCGCCCGATGCGCGCAGCGCCAATGCCGCCCATGGCGGCGCGATCGCCGAGCGGCTGATCGCCGCCGGCGCGGCGATGTGCGCCCAGCTTCGGGACAAGGCGCCATGACGCGGATCTGCGTCTTCGGCGCCGGGGCGATCGGCAGCCACCTCGCGACCCGCGCGGCGCTGGGCGGCGCGGAGGTCTCCATCGTCGCCCGCGGCCCGCACCTCGCCGCGGTGCGGGAGAGGGGCATCACGCTGCGCGCCCATGACGGCGTGCACACTGTCCGGGTGCGGGCGGAACCGGACCCGGCGGCGATCGGGCCGGTCGATGCCGTGCTGATCACCACCAAGGTGCCCGCGCTGCCCGCGGCCGCGCGCGCCATCGCCCCGCTGTTGGGGCCGGAAACGCCGGTCGCCTTCGTCACCAACGGCATTCCCTGGTGGTACTTCCTCCGCCATGGCGGGGAGATGGAAGGCCGGCGCCTGCCGCTGCTCGACCCGGGCGCGGAGATCGAATCCCGCGTCGGCATCGCCCGCACTCTCGGCGGCGTCGTCTATTCGGCGAGCGCGGTGACCGAGCCCGGCACCGTCACCTCCGAGCACGCCGACATCCGCCTCTACCTCGGCGAGCCGGACGGCACGCTGAGCGATCGCGCGCGCATGATCGCCGCCCCGATCGAGGCCGGCGGCATGCCCTGCCCGGTGGTCGCGGACATCCGCCACCGCATGTGGGGCAAGCTGATGGGCAACCTCACCGGCGGGCCGCTCTGCCTGCTGTCGCGCCAGGACATGATGACGACCTTCGCCGACCCGGCGCTGTTCGCCGCCGGCGTGCGCATCTCGGACGAAGGCCGGGCGCTGGCGCTCGCCTATGGGCATGACCTGCAGACCTCCTCGGAACAGCGCATCCGGCGTTCGGGGATGATCGCGCACAAGCCCTCGATCCTGCAGGACCTCGAACTCGGGCGGGCGATGGAGATCGACGCGCTGCTGACCGTGCCGCTGCAGATGGCGCGGGAGAAGGGCGTGCCGATGCCGACCTTCGAACTCTGCGGGCGGCTCGCGACGCTGGCGGCGCAGGCGGCGGGGCTCTACGCGCCGCCGGCCTGATGCAACCCGGCACCGCCTTCCGCGTTGACGGGGCAGAACCTTGTCGGCACGGAAGGATCCGCCGGGATGAGCACCAAAGCCCTCTACGTCATCGTCGGCCTGCTGATCGCCGGCCTGATCGGCGGCGGCATCTGGATGTACCAGGAACAGCACCGCGACGGCGTCGAGATCTCGGTCGATCGGAACGGCGTGAGCATCGAGCGGAACTGAGGGGCGGCCCGGAAACGCGCGGTGCATGTCCGGGTCCGGCACCGGCCCGCGCCCCATCCGGCCATCCAGCGACAACATGCAGGGTGCGGACCGGGCCGGCGCTTTCAGGCAGGTTCCGAGCGCGCGCTCACGCGCTTTCGGGTAGCAGCCCCGTGCGGATGACGTGCGGCCAGGCGGCGCCGGCGCCGTGTTCCTCGGCGCGCTGCGCCGCCCGGTCCCAGTCGTAGACGATGGCGATCATCTCCACCGCCGGGTCGCGGCCCGAGACGTCGAGCATCGCGTAGCGCGCATGCGGCGTGCCGGCCTCCTGCCGGTGCGCGGGCTCGCGGCTGATGCGGAAGCCCGGCAGGCCCAGACTGCCCGGGTTCACCACCAGCGGCCCGCCCGGCACCTGCACCATGCCCGTGCGGTGGCTGTGGCCGCAGAGCACGACGCGCGCGGCCATCCCCTCTGCGCCGAGGCGCTCGCGCAGCACCGCCATCGGGGCGGGGCGCAGCCTTTCGGCCACCACCTCCTCGATCAGGTTCTGCACGTCGGAGGACGGCGTGCCGTGCACGGCGAGCACGCCCGGCGCCGGCACCAGGGTCGTCGGGAGTTCCATCAGCCATCCGCGCTGCGCCGAGGTCAGGTCCTGGTAGGCGATGCGGTCCTGCATCCCCAGGCCCGCGGGGTCGTGCTCGCTGATCCAGCGGTCGTGGTTGCCGCGGATGCTGGGGATGCCGGCCGCCTGCAGCCGTTCGACCGTCGCGCGCGGCCAGCCGGCGCCGGAGGCGATGTCGCCCAGGCAGATCGTCGCATCCGCGCCGCGCGCCGCGATGTCGTCCAGCGCGGCCTCGAGCGCGACCGCATTGCCGTGGATGTCCGTGATCACCGCGATGCGCATGCGCCGTTCCCCGAAAGCCGGAGCGACTCATCGCCCATCCGGGCCGTGGCGTCACCCCCGCCGGCGCCGCGCGTCCCCGGCCGCCGCCGCCGCCCGGTCCCGGATCGCGAGGAACAGCGCGCGCTGCGCGTGGCTGCCGCCGGTCTCGTGCAGGCGCGGGGTCGCGGCGGAAAGGCGCGCGGCACCCTCGGCCGGGTCGCCGGCGACGGCGGCGGCGACGCCC
>JAFADX010000143.1 GCA_023424475.1 Pseudomonadota bacterium | reverse complement strand
GCGCCACGCCGGCCACCAGGACCGCAGCGAGGACCGCCCGGCGCATCATCCCGCCGGGCGCGCCTTCACGGCGGCGATGCCCTCGGCCACCACCTCCCGCAGTTTCGGCTGCAGGGCCGGGTTGCCGGCGACGACGCTGCCGCTTTCATACGCATCCCCGCCCTCGGGGTCGGTCCAGAAGCCGCCGGCCTCCTTCACCATCAGCAGCCCCGCCGCGATGTCCCACTTCTTCAGGCCGAGTTCCCAGAACCCGTCGTAGCGGCCCGCCGCCACCCAGGCGAGGTCGAGTGCCGCCGCACCGAAGCGCCGCACGCCCGCCACCTGCGGCATGATCCTGTGCAGGATGGCGCTGAATTCCGCCTTGCGCGGCACGCCGGCGAAGGGAATGCCGGTGGCGAAGACCGCCTCCCGCATCTCCTTCCGGCCCGAGACGCGCAGCCGGCGGTCGTTCAGGAAGGCGCCGACGCCCTTCTCGGCCCAGAACAGCTCGTCCGATGCCGGGTTGTAGATCACCCCGGCCATGATCTCGGTCTTCCCGGCATCGATGCGCTTCTCGATCCCGACCGAGATCGCCCAATGCGGGATGCCGTGCAGGAAGTTGGTGGTGCCGTCCAGCGGATCGACCACCCAGCGCCACTCCCAGGACTCGTTCCCGCTCGCACCCGATTCCTCCATCAGGAAGCCGAAGGCGGGGCGGGCCTTTGACAGCTCCTCCTTCAGCGTCTGCTCGGCCCGCAGGTCGGCCGAGGAGACGAAATCGGAAGGACCCTTCACGGAGACCTGAAGCTGCTCGACCTCCCCGAAGTCCCGCAACAGGCGGCGGCCGGCCTTGCGGACGGCCGAGGTGACGACCTGCATGGCAGGCGACAGGCGCGAGGAGACGGGCGGCATGAGCGGAACGACCTTACGGGACAAAGAGCGGGGGAGGGTTAGCCGAGCAGGAGGCGGGGGGCCAGCCCCCGGACCCGCGGAGGCTACCGGAGGTTGAAGAAGGGGAGTGGGGGCACTAGCCTTCGCAGGGCGGAACGGAAGGGCGGCTGATATGTCGGGCGGTGGCGGCGGCAACTTTCCCCAGGGCAGCTATGGCTGGTGGCGCGCCAACTACGCGACGGACACGGAATACCAGCGGGTCTGCTCGGTGCTGAAGTCGTATGGGTGGGATGTCAGCCGGACCGAGATCGACCACTTCCCGCCGGATTCCACCTATTCCGGCCCCTTCTCGCATGTCGAATACGCCATGAAGCCGGCCTTCCCGCTGATCGTGCCCCTGCACCAGCCGAGCAGCGGGCATTCCTATTCCGGCGGCTACGCGACCAGCAGCAAGAGCAGCAACCTGGCGAAGGAGTACCGCTCCATCCTGTCGTCGGACATGCAGGCGGGCGACTTCTTCGCCGCCATGCGCCAGGACCTGATCGACAAGATGAACCTGGCGCTGCACGCGACGACGAGCAACAAGGGCGGCATGGCTTCGCAGCGCGGGCTGTTCAACGCCCTGCTGCGCCCCGCCGTCATGCTGGCCTGGCAGCAAGGCTGGATCACGCAGCGGCAGTGCGAGGAACTGCTCGGGCTGCTCTACAGCTTCCAGTAGGGCAGCCCGGCGGAGCGGCCTACTTCGCGCGTTCGTAATAGGTCCCGTCGGTGGTCTTCACGACGATCTTCTCGCCGGCCGTGATGAAGGGGGGGACCATGACCTTCACGCCGTTCGACAGGATCGCGGGCTTGTAGGAGGAGGAGGCGGTCTGGCCCTTCACGACCGGGTCGGCCTCCACGATCTCGAGGGTCACGAGCTCGGGCAGGTCCATCGAGACGGGCTCGCCTTCGATGAGCTTGACGTTGACCGTCATGTTCTCCTGCAGATAGGGCAGGCGCTCGCCGAGGATGTCCTTGGGCACCATGGTCTGCTCGAAGGATTCCGGGTCCATCAGGACCAGGTTCTCGCCGTCCTCGTAGGAGTAGGTGAATTCCTTGTCCTCGGTGGTCAGGCGCTCGACCGTGTCGGCCGTCCGCCAGCGTTGGTCCTTCTTGGCGCCGGTCTTGACGTTGCGCATCTCCACCTGGATGACCGCGGCACCCTTCCCCGGGATCATGATGTTCTGCTTGAGGATGGTGTAGCGAGCCCCTTCGAACTCGATGACCATGCCGGCACGCATCTGGTTGGCTTGCATCTTGGCCATGGGGGCGGGTTTCCCAGTCGATCTTGATGTGAGAGGTCGCGGCGCGGATACAACGCGCGGGTGGGGGAGGGCAAGGCGGCGCGCCGCTCGTGAGGTGCCTCGGCCTTCGCCGGGCCTCGCCGGGGGCAACCGCCGCCATGCCTCAAGGGCGGAAACCCGGGTTCCGAGGGCCTTTCGGCCCTCGGCGGGGGTCCGGGGGCGGCGCCCCCGGGTCGAACGCGCGCACCCGGTGGGCAACTTTGTTTGGTGCCCCGATTCAGCTCCTCGGTGCTCGGCGCGTGCCGCGCCTGCGCCCTCGGACCATCGGGGCACGGGGAACATGGACAACCCCCCGCCCTCAACGCACCCTGTCCCCGCCACAACCCACGGGGGCTTCCAGGGTCAGCGTGTCGCAGCATCAGGCGCCGCCGCAGCGCATTCTTGTCGGTATCTTCTTCATCTGCCTCGCGGGGGCGCAGTTCGCGATGATGACGGGCATCGCGAAGTATCTGGGGCGGGAATTCTCCTCGCTGCAGATCTCCTGGGCGCGCGCCTTCGGCCACATCGTCTTCCTGCTCGCCGCCTTCGTGCCGAGGCATGGCCTGGGCGTCCTGCGCACGCGGATGCCGGGGATGCAGCTCACCCGGTCCTCGCTGCTCTTCACCTCGAACCTCGCGACCTTCTTCGCGCTCAACTTCATTCCGCTCGCCAAGGCGGCCTCGATCAGCCAGACGGCGCCGCTCATCGTCACCGCGCTGGCCGGGCCGATGCTGGGGGAAAAGACCACCCGCGCGCGGGTCATCGCCGTGCTGTGCGGTTTCGGCGGCGTGCTGATGGTCATCCGCCCCGGCTCGGCGGTGTTCCACTGGGCCTCGCTGTTCGTGCTGGTCAGCGCGACCTCCTATGCCGTCTATCAGATCCTCACCCGCAAGATCGCGGGGCAGGAAAGCCCGGAGACCTCGGCCCTCTACAGCAGCATCGTCGGCGCCTTCGGGATGCTGCTGGTGATCCCCTTCGTCTGGATCACGCCAGGCAGCCTGATGGACGTGGCGCTGCTGTGCTCGGTGGGGGTGCTGGGGGCGCTCGGGCACTACTGCATCGCGATCGCCTTCGGCTTCGGGCCGGCGAACATCCTCTCGCCGTTCCAGTACTTCCAGCTCCTGGCCTCGGTGATGGTGGGCTACGTGGTGTTCGACGAACTGCCCGACCTCTTCACCTGGATCGGCGCCGGCGTGATCGTCTCGAGCGGCATCTTCATCGGCCTGAGCCAGGCCCGCAGGCCGAAGGCGAAGGCCTAGGATGCGCCGACCGGCTGCTTCCCCCCACCATTCGGGCGTTCGCGCACGAAGGCCGGGATGGCGTGGCCGGGGATGCGGCCGCGCAGGGCGCGCAGCAGCGCCAGGCCGTCCCCGTCCGGCACTGCGAAGCGCGCGGTCCCCGGCGCGGGGTCGAGGGCGTGCAGGTAATAGGGCTTCACCCGCGCGCGGAGCATGGCGCGGAACAGCGCCTCCAGCGCGGGGGCGCTGTCGTTGACCCCGCGCAACAGCACCGTCTGGCCGAGCAGCGGCACCCCGGCGCGGGCGAGGCGGGTCAGCGCCGCCTGCGCCTCGGCCGTGAATTCGCGGGCGTGGTTGGCATGGACGGCGAGGAAGACGGGCTTGCCCACCTCCAGCGCCGCGGTCATCGCCGCATCGATGCGGCCCGGGTCGGCGACCGGCACGCGGGAATGGATCCGCAGCGTCTCGACATGCGGCACCGCGGCCAGGCGCGTCAGGATCGCCCCCAGCCGGCGCGGCGAGAGCATCAGCGGGTCGCCCCCGGTCAGCACCGCCTCCTTCACCGCCGGCGTGGCCTCGAACCAGGCAAGGGCGGCCTCCAGCTCGGCCTCGGTCAGCAGCCCGCCGTCGGGGCCGACCACCTCGCGCCGGAAGCAGAAGCGGCAATACACGGGGCAGGCGAGCAGCGGCTTCAGCAGCGCCCGGTCCGGATACCGGTGGACCACGCCCTTGACCGGGGTGAAGGGGGCATCGGCGGTGGGGTCGTCGATCTCGTGCGGGGCGGTGTCGAGTTCGGCGGCGTCCGGGATGTATTGCCGGGCGATGGGGTCGGCCGGGTCGGCGGGGTCGATCAGCCGGGCGACGTGCGGCGTGACCGAGATGGCATATCGTTCGGCGACGCGCGCGGCCTCGGCCTCGGCCGCGGGCGCGATCAGCCCGGCCGCGCGCAGGGCGCGGGCGCTGCGCAGCGTGCGTCCCTGGCGTGTCGCGTCACCGTCCGGCATGGTCGGGGCGGTTACTGCAACGCCCCTGTCCGCACAATGCCGAACGTCCCCTGGAGCCCCGAGCGGCTCGCCGCGCGCCTGCCCTTCCTCGACCGCCGCGCCGCGCTGGCCGCGGCGACCCGCGCCTTCTTCGCCGGGCGCGGGTATCGGGAGGTGGAAACGCCCTGCCTGGTCCCGGCCCCGGGGGCGGAGGTGCACATCCGCGCCTTCGGCACGCGGTTCGAACCGCACCTGGGCGCGGGGGAGGGGCGGTCGCTGTGGCTGCGCACCTCGCCCGAACTGGCGATCAAGAAATTGTTGGCGGGGGGCAGCGGGCCGGTCTTCGAACTGGCGCGGGTGTGGCGGAACGGGGAGGTCTCGGCCCGCCACGCGCCCGAGTTCACCATGCTGGAATGGTATCGCCCGGGCCTGTCGTTCGAGGGGCTGATGGACGAGGCGGAGGCCTATGTCCGCGCCGTCTGTCCCCCGGTCGTCGGGCATGACGGGGTGCGGACCGACCTGGCCCTGCCCTTCGAGCGGCTGACCATGGCCGAAGCCTTCCGCCGGCATTGCAACGGCCTCGACATCCTGGGCACCGGGGGGGACGCGGCCCGGCTGCACGTCGCGGCGGCGGCGGCGGGGCTGGCCCCCCGGCGGGGCGAATCCTGGGAGGACCTGTTCTTCCGCCTCCTGCTGGAACGGGTGGAGCCGGCGATCGGGCGCGGCCGCGCGACCTTCCTGACGCATTGGCCGGCACCGCAGGCCGCGCTCGCCCGGCGGGACCCGGCCGATCCGCGCGCCGCGCTGCGCTTCGAACTGTTCGTGGCGGGGATCGAGCTCGCCAACGCCTTCGATGAACTGACCGATCCGGCCGAGCAGCGCCTGCGCTTCGAGGAGGCGAACGCGGAACGACGCCGCATCACCGGCGAGCAGGGCTGGGAGGTGGACGAGGATTTCCTCGCCGCCCTGGCGCAGGGCCTGCCGCCGACAGCGGGAATCGCGCTCGGCTTCGACCGGCTGGCGATGCTGGCCTCGGGCGCGCCGCGCATCGAGGACGTGCTCTGGCTTCCGCCGGTATGACGGGCGCGCATGGGTTGCCTTGGCGGGCTGCCTCGCGTCTATAAGCCCCGGTCGGGGACCAGAGCAGGATTTCGATGGCGATCGGATCGAGACGCAGCCGGGAACGCAGGCGCCGCAATGCGCAATTCGCAGCGCGCGCGCTGAAGTGGCTGACCGGCCTCGCCATCTTCATCGGCCTGGGCTTCTGGTCCTACCGGACGGGCCTCGACCTCGCGCGATCCGAGGTGACGGGCCTCGAGCAGCGGATCGCCGCCCAGGGTGCCGAGATCCGCGATCTCAATGCGACCAATGCGCGGCTGGAAGGCGAACTGCGCCAGGCCCGCGCCGACAACACGGCGCTGCAGGCGCGCTACCGGCGCGACGTGCCGACCGGCGATGCCGCGGCGCTGTTCACCCTGGCCCAGCAGCGCATCGCCTCAGGCCTTCCACGGGACCGCGTGGAGCAGGTGCTGCGCGACGCCGGCCCGGTCACGCGTTGCGAGGCGCGCGGCACCTCGAAGCGCTTCGCCATCGCCTATGGCGGGCGCGTGCCCGACAATGCCGGCATCGACCTGGCCGAGGGGCTGGTGCGGATCGTGGTCAGCAGTGCGAACCAGACGGACGACATCACGAAGACCGCCAATGTGGTCGTGACGGTGGCTGGCCAGGAGCCCCGGACCTTCACCGGCCTGCCGCAGCGCGTGCCGGTGACGCTGGGCAATGCCGAGATGACGCTGAGCGTCACCTCGGAGATCCGCGGCTTCGCCACCGTGTCGCTGACCAGCTGTTGAGCGTCCGTTTGGAACCGCCGACACCGGCCCGTGCCTTCACCCGGCCACCCATCCAGGGTGCTGTCGTCGGATGGCCGGGCGGGGCGCGGGCCGGCGCCGCTTACCGACATGCGCCGCATGGCGCATTTCCAGACAGTCCCTGAGGCCAGCCATGCGCGCCATCGTCCTTCTCGGCCTGCTCCTCGCCGCCTGCGGCGGCCCGCCCGGCAATGGGCAACAGGTGGCCGAGGGCGAACGACTCGCGACCGAGCGTTGCGGCGCCTGCCACGCCGTCGGCCGCACGGGGGCGAGCCCGCGCGCCGACGCGCCGGCCTTCCGCGACCTGCACCGCCGCTATGCGGTGGATGACCTGGCGGAATCCCTGGCCGAGGGCATCGTCACCGGCCACCCCGACATGCCCGAGCAGTCCTTCAGCCAGGATGAGGTCGCCGCCCTGATCGCCTACCTGCACAGCCTCGGCGGGTAGAGGGCCGGGTTCGGCCGCGCCGGACCTCCGCATCGCGGACCCCGATGGCGGGCCGGCACCTCACCCCAGCGCATCGAGATACTGCATCAGCGCCGCATGGCGCAGCCGCGCGGCCGCCACCGCCCGTTCCGGCGACACGGCGCGGAAGGCCACGCGGTCGCGGCTGCGCAACTGCACGAAGCCGTCCTGGTCCACCGAGGCCAGCACCGCGATCTTCGGGTAGCCGCCCGTCGTCTGGTGGTCGGCCAGCAGGATGATCGGGTCGCCATGGCCCGGCACCTGCACCGAGCCTCGCGGCAGCGCCTCGGAGGGCATGTCGAGCTTCGCCGCGATGGGCAGCTTCGGCCCCTGCAGCCGGACGCCCATGCGGTCGTATTCGTGGCTGAGGGTGAAAGGTTCGTTCAGGAAGGCCCGGATCGTCCCGGGTGCGAAGAACCGGTCCTGCGGGCCCAGCACCAGCCGGATCTCCCGCCGCGGCCGCGAGGTCACGGGCAGGGGAAGGTCGCGCTCCTTCCCGGGGCGGCGCTCGGCCTCCCGGATCTCGAGATGCTGCCCGGCCTGGAGGCGCAGCCCGCCGAAGTCCGACAGCACGTTCGTCGCGCGGCTGCCGAGCCAGGCCGGCGCCGCGATCTCCCCGGCGAAGGCGAGGTAGGTCCAGCTGCCCCAGTGGCCCGGCCGCACCGTCAGCAGCGAACCCTCGCGGACATGGACCACGCCCCAGGCGCCGACCGGCCGGCCATCGAGCAGCGTATGGAAGCCGCCGCCGACGCTCGCGGCCGTCACCTCGCCCTCGATGCAGCGCAGGGACACGCCGCCGATGGTCGTCTCGATCGCCGCCGCCCCGGGGGGATTGCCGAGTGCCGCCTGCGCGATGGCGAAGGCCTGCCGGTCCATCGGCCCCGCTTCCGTCACGCCGTAGCGCAGGTAGCCGAACCGGCCGCGGTCCTGGATCGTGGTCAGCGGCCCGGCCTGCTCGACCAGGAAGACGGCCCGGCTCACGCGGCGCGCTCCAGGGCCTCGAATTCCTCCCGCCCGATGCGGCGGAAGCGGATGTCGTCGCCGACATCGAACATGAAGGGGCGTTCGCGGTGGATGTCGACGATGCGGGCGGGCGAACGGCCGAGCAGCCACCAGCCGGTCGGCGCCGTGACGGTGGTGACGAGGCACATCGGGCCGGCCATCAGCACGCTGCCGGCGACGATGCCGCGCACCGGGGCGGATTTGCGCGGCAGCCGGATGGCGTCCGGCACACCGCCGAGATAGCCGTAGCCCGGCGCGAAGCCGAACATGAAGACGCGGTAGTTCCCCGCGAGATGGGCGGCGATCACCGCCTCCTCGCTCATGCCGCGGCGTTCGGCCACCTCGGGCAGGTCGCGCGCGAAGGGCTGTTCGTAGCAGACCGGGATCTCGTGCAGGGCGGGCCTGCCCGGCGCCACCACGAGCCCGGCGAGGAGCTTCTCGAGATGCGCCTGCACGGCGCGCGGCCCTGTGACGAGGGGGTCGTATCCGACCAGCGCCGCGGCATAGGAGACGGTGGTCTCGGTGAAGCCTTCGAAGGGATGTGCCTGCAGCGCGGCGTCGAGGGCGAGGACGTGCTCGTTCACCGCGACGTCCACCGTGTCGCCGAACTCCACGAACACGCCCTGGTCGCCCACCGCCCGCAGGCGGGGGAAGGCCGCCGCCTCCACCCGGATCAGGCCGCCGCGGCCGGGATGAACGGCTCGAGCCGCACGCCCGCCTTCTCCAGCGCTTGGCGCACGCCGCGCGCCATCCCGACCGCATGGTCGCTGTCCCCGTGGATGCAGATCGAGACGGCATCGAGCGCCACCTCGCCGCCATCGACCGTGCGCATGCGCCCGGTTTCGAGGAAGTGCAGCAGGCGGCTCGCGGCCTCCGCCGTGTCCTCGATCATGGCCCCCGGCCGCCCGCGCGGGACGAGCTGGCCTTTCGGGGTATAGCCGCGGTCGGCGAAGATCTCGCGGTAGGTCGTCAGGCCGGCGGCGAGGGCCGCCTGTTCCAGCGCCGCGCCCGGCATGGCGAGCATCGCCAGCCCGTCGAAGGCGCGCACGGCGCGCACGATCGCATCGGCGACGCCGCGGTCCTCCGCCGCGACGTTGCCGAGCGCGCCATGCGGCTTCACATAGGCGACGCGGACGCCGGCCAGCCGGCCGACGCCCATCAGCGCGCCGATCTGGGCGGCGACGAAGCGCTCGATCTCGGCGGGCGGATAGGGCAGGCGCCGGCGGCCGAAGCCTTCGCGATCCGGATAGCCGGGATGCGCGCCCACGGTCACGCCGCGTTCGCGCGCCTGGGTCAGCGCGCGGAACATCGTCTCGGGGTCGCTCGCATGGCCGCCGCAGGCGAGGCTCGCGCTCGTGATGACGTCGAGCATCGCGGCGTCGTCGCCCATGCGCCAGGGGCCGTAGCCCTCGCCCATGTCGGCGTTGAGATCGATGGTGCGAAGCGGCATCGCGGTGCAGTCCTCGTCCGGCGGTGGGTGGCGGCAGGCCGAATGCGCCTCCATACGACCGCCGGCACCGGTGCGGAAGGGTCGGCGGCCGGCGCGCCTATGCCGGCACGTCGCCTTGCAGGGTGATGCGGTGCATCTCCCGCCGCTGGCCGTGGTAGTCGTTGACCGGATAGTGCTGCACCGCGCGGTTGTCCCAGAAGGCCAGCGATCCCGGCGCCCAGGCGAAGCGGCAGGTGAATTCCGGCCGGGTGACGTGCGCGAAGAGGAAGTCGAGCAGCGGCTTCGATTCCTCGGCTGTCCAGCCCTCGAATTGCGAGGTGTGGCCGAGGTTCACGTAGAGCGACTTCCGCCCCGTCTCGGGATGCGTGCGGACCACGGGATGGGAGGCTTCGAGCACCTCCGCGTTGGTCACCGCGCCGCGTTCCTTCTGCCGGTCCTCCCGCGTCTTGGAGGCATCGGCCTTCTTCGACGAATTGATCGCGCGCAGCCCGTCGAGCGTGGCGCGCAGGCCGGAAGAGAGGGATTCGTAGGCGGCGCGGCAATCGGCGAAGAGGGTGTCGCCGCCCGCCGCCGGCACCTCGCGCGCCACCAGCATCGTCGCCATGGGCGGGCGTTCGAGATAGGCGGTGTCGGAATGCCAGACACCGCCGAAGTTGATCCGCTCGTGCGGCTCCTTGATGACCGGCGTGATCTCGGGGAAGCCTTCGAGGCCGCGCACGAAGGGATATTCCACCGGCGTGCCGAACTGCCGCGCGAAATCGAGGAACCGCGCCGGCGGCAGGCCCGCATCGCGCAGGAACAGCACGCCGTGCTCGAGCCAGATGGCGCGCAGCTCGGCGGCGGTGCCGGCATCGAGGCCGTCCCGCAGGTCGAGGCCCGAGACCTCCGCGCCGCAGGAGCCCGAGGCGCGTTTCACGATGAGGCGCTGCGCGGTGATGGACATGGTTCCCTCCGTTGCCGGCGAGCCTAGGACGCCTCCCGCAGCCGCGCCAGCAAGCCCGGCGCCGCCTCCCGCGGCAGCGCGTAGAACACGAAGACGTAAGGGTCGGACGCTTCGAAGACCGAAGGGTCGGGCGAGGCGCGCTGCATCGTCGCGCGGTCGAGCGCGGCGACGGGGAACCATTCCGTGCCCAGTTCGAACACCACCTCGTAGCCGAGCGCGTCGAGATAGGCGGGCACGGCCCAGGTGCTGCCCTCCCGGTGGCGTTCCTCGACCTCGAGGGAGAGCACCGGGCGGCAGCGCAGCAGCGTCTCCCGCGCGCCGCGCAGGATCCCGTATTCCGCGCCCTCGGCATCGACCTTCATGGCGGTGAGGTCGGCGAGGCCCAGGTCGTCGAGGCGTTCAAGGGGCACGGCGAAGCGTTCGACCGTCACGCGCGCGGACAGATGCGCGGCGTAGTCCTTGGCCGTGCTCGCCCATTGTTCCTGCGCCACGCCGTCGAGCACCGGCATGGAAAGCGTCACGCTGCCGGCCGCGTCGCCGAGCGCGGCGGCGCGGCATTCCACATGCGGTGGGATCGCCCCGAAGGCGTCGCGCAGCGCCGCCTTCAGCCGTGCGAAGGCGGGCGGCAGCGGCTCGTAGGCGATCACCCGCGCCCCCGGCAGCCGCGCCAGCGGGATGGTGATCAGCCCGTCATGCGCGCCGACATCGACCAGCGTGCCGGGGCGATGGAGCAGGGCGTGGAACCGTGTCTCGTCCATGGGCGGGGGTGGAGCCTGTCCGATGATGCCGCGGCACATGTTACACGATCCCTGCAGCAGTTTTCGCGTCCTGGTCCGGGCCTGGCGCCGCCCTGCCGCTATGGTCGCGGGCTGAGCCAGGGAGACCGTCTGCATGGCCACACCGGACCGCCGCGCCTTGTTCGCCGCCGCGCCGCTCGCGCTCGCCGCCCTG
>JAFADX010000131.1 GCA_023424475.1 Pseudomonadota bacterium | reverse complement strand
GCTGCAGGCCGAGGCCGCGGGCACGCTCGGTGCGCCGCGGCTGACCGGGACCCTGGCGCTCGCCGACGGCTCCTTCCGCGACCTCGCCCAGGGTGTCACGCTGAACCGCATTGCCGCCACCCTGCGCGCCCAGGGCGACCGGATCGCCATCGAGCGCTTCGAGGCGCATACGCCGGGCGGCGGCACCATCAATGCCAACGGGACGATATCCCCCGCCGCGGCCGGCCTGCCCGCCGACGTCACCATCACGGCGCGCCGCGCCCGGCCGATGCGTTCCGACCTTGCCACCGCGGTGTTCGACGCCGACCTCCGGCTCGCCGGGGAGATGCTCGCGGCATCGCGCCTCTCGGGCCGGATCGCCGTCACGCGGGCCGACATCACCGTGCCCGAGCACCTGCCGCCGAGCGTGCGGGTGCTCGAGGGCGTGCGCGAGCGGGGGCAGCGGCCGCCGGGCACGCCGCCGCTGGCCCCGCCCGCGCCGCCCGCCGCATCCCAGGCGACGCCGGACATCGCCCTCGAGGTCGCGATCGAGGCGCCCCGGGCGGTCTTCGTGCGCGGGCGCGGCATCGACGCGGAATTCGGCGGCACGATCGACATCGGCGGGACGGCGGCGGCGCCGGTCGTCTCCGGCGGGCTCAACCTCCGGCGCGGCAACATCTCGATCTTCGACCGGCAGATCGACTTCCGCCGCGGCACCGTCGCCTTCAACAGCGGGACGCTGGTCCCGACGCTCGACTTCCTCGCCGCCTCCCGGGCGCGGGAGGTGACCGCGAACGTCACCGTCACCGGGCCGGCCGACGACCCGAAGATCGAATTCTCCTCGACGCCGGAACTGCCGCAGGACGAGATCCTCGCCCGCCTGCTCTTCGACCGCCGGGCCAGCGAGCTCAGCCCCCTCCAGCTCGCGCAACTGGCCCAGATCCTGGCCGGCGCGGCGGGGATCGAGACACCCGGGGCCGGCAGCTTCCTCGAACGCGTGCGCCGAACGCTCGGGCTGGACCGCCTCGCCGTCGGCGAGGAGCGCAACGCCAGCAATACCCGCACCGAGGGCGCGACGCTGGAAACCGGGCGCTACGTCGCGGAGGGCGTCTATGTCGGGGTGCGCCAGGGCAGCGAGGGCGGGGCGCCGCGCGTCGGCGTGCAGGTGGACGTGCTGCCGCGCGTGCGCGTGGAGGCCGAGACCGGCGGCAACAGCGCCGCCGGCGACCGCGTCGGCCTGTCGTTCGAATACGAATACTGAAGCCCGCCCTTATGCCGAACGCCCGAAGGTTTCACCTTCGGGCTCCTCATGCGCGGGGCGGGCCGCATCCGCGGCGGCGCCCCTTCGTGCACTCGGCCGTGCGGGCCGCAGGCCGGACCTCCGTCCGATTGGCATTAGAGCGGATCCCGATCAGTGGAATCACCTGATCGGGTGAAGATGCTCGCAGAAACAAAGGGCCAGGGACGTTGCCGTGAGCCAGGGCGAACGGGAACGTCTCCAGCCTTTCACATGGCCGATCCAGTCCCACCAGGTCGCCGTCGGCAGCAGCACCGGCGCATAGCCGATGACGGTGATGACGATGCCCGAGCGCATGACGTCGCGCGCCTGGAAGGTGCCGGTGCCGAGGGCGATGCCCACCGCGAAGAGGATCAGCGTGCCCCAGGGCAGCGCGGCCTGCTTCCAGCTCACCACCCCGATCCGCTGCCGCTGCCATCCGTCGCTCCTCTCCAGGTCGAGCCGCACAGGATCGTTTCCGGCAGGCGCCCGCGCCTTGACGCGCATCAAGCGGGCGGCGTGCCGAGCGCCTCAAGCACCGCCGCGCGCTTCTCCATCCACCAGCCGTGCTGCGGCGGCCAGGGAGCGAAGACCTCCTCGGTCGGGCCGGGTTCCAGGGTGGCACGGGCCATCAGCGCCCAGTTGGGGTTGTTCATCGCCTCGCGCCCGACGGCGACCAGGTCCGCCTCGCCGGCATCGAGCACCGCCTCGGCCTGCAGCGCCCCGATGATGAGGCCCACCGCCATGGTCGCGAGCCCGGTCCCGCGCCTGATCGCGGCAGCATAGGGCACCTGGAAGCCGAAGCCGCGCGGCACCCGCTTCGACCCCGTGGCGCTGCCGCCGATCCCGCCCGAGGAGCAGTCCACCACGTCCACGCCGAGCGGCTTCATCGCCTGCGCGAAGGCAAGGCTGTCCTCCATCGTCCAGCCGCCGTCGAGCCCATCCACGGCCGAGATGCGCACGAAGACCGGCAGGTTCTCCGGCCAGGCGCCGCGCACCGCGCGGATGACCTCGAGCGGGAAGCGCATGCGGCCGGCAAGGTCGCCGCCATAGGCGTCGTTGCGGGTGTTCGACAGCGGCGAGAGGAACTGGTGCAGCAGGTAGCCATGCGCGCAATGCACCTCGATCGCGTCGAAGCCGGCGGCACGGGCGCGCTTCGCGCCGGTCGCGAAGGCCTCGACGATGCGGGCCATGCCGGCGGCGTCGAGCGCGGCGGGGACGAGGTGCCCCTCGCCCAGCGGATTCGCGGCGGCCGAGACGATGTCCCAGGTAGTCTCGCCCTTGGCGAATTCCCTGGGGCCGAGCGGGCCGTTGCCCTCCCAGGGCCGCTGCATCGCGGATTTGCGCCCGGCATGGCCCAGCTGGACGCCCGGCACCGCGCCCTGCGAGCGGATGAAGCCGGTGATGCGCTTGAGCGGCGCCACCTGGTCGTCCGACCACAGGCCGAGATCGCCATGCGTGATGCGCCCGTCGCGCAGCACCGAGACGACCTCGCTGAACACCAGGCCGAAGCCGCCGACCGCGAAGCGGCCGAGCTGGACCATGTGCCAGTCGTTCGCCATGCCCTCGACCGCCGAATACTGGCAGAGCGGCGGCACCACGGCGCGGTTGGGGATGGTGAGGCCGCGCAGCGTCAGCGGCGAGAACAGCAGGGACTTCATGCGGGGCGTTCTCCTGGTCGTTCGGTTGCGCCGAGGATGCGGCCTGACGCGCTACCCCGCCAGATGCCCCCGCCGCACCAGCCGCGGCAGCAGCCCGTCCACCGGGCCCGCGAGCACCGAAACGGCCCAGGCGAAGCCGGCGGCAAGGACGATGGCGGGCCCCGTCGGCACGTCCGCATGGACGGAGACGAGCAGCCCGGCGACCGAGGCCGCCACCGCGATCGCGACCGCGGCATAGGCCATGCCCGGGACCTCCCGCGCCCAGTGCCGGGAGGCGATGGCCGGCAGCATCATCAGCCCCACGGCCATCAGCGTGCCGAGCGCCTGGAAGGCCGAAAGCACGTTCACCACGACCAGGGCCTGGAACACCAGATGCCACAGCCCGCCCCGCGCCCCGGCCGCCGCCGCGAAGGACGGGTCGAAGCATTCGAGCACGAGAGGCCGCCAGGCGAAGGCGAGCACGGCAAGGGTCAGCGTCGCGACCCCGGCCATCAGCAGCAGCGCCGCGTCGTCCACCCCGAGCACCGAGCCGAACAGGATATGGGAGAGATCGACGGCGCCCCCGCCGCCCATCGAGATCATGGCGACCCCCGCCCCGAGCGCGAGCAGGTAGAGCGCGGCGAGCGTCGCATCCTCCCGCCCCCCGGTCGCGCGGGACAGCGCGCCCGCGCCGACCGCGACCAGCAGCCCCGCGACCAGCCCGCCGAACCACATGGCCGGCGCCGACAGCCCGGCGAGCAGGAAGCCCAGCGCCACCCCCGGCAGCGCGCCATGGGCCAGAACGTCGGCCGTCAGGCTCATCCGCCGCAGCACGAGGAAGACGCCCAGCACCGGCGCCGAGACGGACAGCGCGAGGCAGCCCACCAGCGCGCGGCGCAGGAAGCCGAAATCGACGAAGGGGGCGATCAGCCAATCATGCATGGCGCGGACCTCAGATCAGGCCACGCCACAGACAACCCGCGACCGCGGCGGCCCGATGCCCTGCATCGGACCGGGAACGCGAAGCGCGGCCGTGCCCGGACAACCCGCCACCACCCGCGCGCCAGCCAGGCCCGCGGATGCGGGCGCCGGCGCCCAGGGCACGCATCACGCCGCCCGATGGCAGCGCTCGGCCTCTTCGGCCCAGGCCTCGGCCATCATCCGGGCCTTGAGGCGGTTGGCGGCGGAAAGCGCCTCGCCGGTCGGCCCCCAGGCGATCGCATCGCGGGCCAGCACCAGCGTCTCGGGGAATTCGCGGGCCACGAGGTCGAGGTCGTGCAGCACCGCGACCACCGTGCGGCCCTCCCCGTGCCATTCGCGCACCAGGCGCAGCAGGTCGGCCGAGGTCTTCGCATCCACCGCGTTGAAGGGCTCGTCCAGCAGCAGGATGTCCGCATCCTGCACCAGCAGCCGGGCGAAGAGCAGGCGCTGCGTCTGGCCGGCCGACAACGAGCCCACCGGCCGCCTTTCGAAGCCGCCGAGGCCCACCGCCTCGAGCGCCCGGGCGGCGCGCTGCCGGTCTTCCGGCGACACGCCGCGAAAGGCGCCGATGCGCGGCCAGAGTCCCTGCATCACCACGTCCTGGCAGGCGATCGGGAAGGCACGGTCCAGCGCGGCCAGTTGCGGCAGCAGAGCGATGCGCGCCGTCCCCTCCGCCGAGATCCGTCCGCTCTCCGGCTTGTGAAGCCCCGCCATGGCCCGCAGCAGGGTCGTCTTGCCCGCCCCGTTGGGGCCGACCACCGCGGTCAGGCTGCCCGGCGCGAAGCGGCCCGAGACATGATGAACCGCCGGCCGCCGGCCATGGGTCAGCGTCAGGTTCTCAAGCCGGAGCCCGGCGGGTTGGCGTGCCGCGCTCATGCGGCCAGCGCCCAGGCCACGCCGGCCCAGAGCACGAGGGACACGCCGCCCGCCAGCAGAAGGCGGGGCGCCGCACCGGAGGAAAGCGCCAGGGGATCGGAGAAGCCGCACATGATACGATATGATGTAACATCACGATGTGGCTGGGCAAGGCGCGCGTCGCACCCTATCTCCGCGGCCCATGCAGGGCAGCCCCGCGACCGACATCGACGCCGACCTCCGCCGTGGCCTGCGGCGGCACCGCACCCTCGCGACCGGGCTTCTCGCCGGCATGGGCGGGGTGCTGGTGGGCACCTACTACATGCCGCCGGGCTACTGGACCGCATTGCTGCAGGCCTCGGCCAAGGCTGGCGTGGTCGGGGGCCTCGCCGACTGGTTCGCGGTGACGGCGCTGTTCCGGCACCCTCTCGGCATCCCGATCCCGCACACCGCCATCGTGCCGAACCAGAAGGAACGCCTCGGCCGCGCGCTGGGGCGCTTCGTCTCCTCCCACGTCTTCACCGAGGCCGAGCTGCGCCGCGTCATCGGCCAGCTCGACCTCGCGCGCATCGCGCAGGCCTTCCTCGCCGACCCGGCGGCCTCCCGCCCCGCGGCGGCGGCGCTGGCGCGCAGCCTGCCCAGGCTGGTCGCGAGCCTCGAGGACGGGCGGGCGAAGCGTCTGCTCGTGCGGCTGCTGCCGCGCATCGTCTCGGGCCCCGCCGGCGCGCGGCTGGTCGCGCGGGTGCTGCGGGCCTTCGTCGCCTCCGGCCGGCACCAGGAGGTGTTCTCCCTCGCCATCGGCCAGCTCAAGGTGCTGCTGACCGCGCGGGAGGAACGGCTGCGCGAGGCCATCACGGCCCGCGTCCGGGCGGAGGGCGGGGCGGTGATCGGCTGGCTCGCCGGCGCCACCGTCGCCCGGCGCATCCTGCACGCCATCAATGCCGAGCTCGAGAAGGTCGAGCCCGAGGATTCCGACCTCCGCGCCGCCTTCGCCGAATGGATCGGCCATGAGATCGAGCGCCTCGAAACCGACCCCGAACGCGCCGCGGCGATCGGCCGCGTGCTGCGGGAGGCGCTGGCCCATCCCTCGGTCGCCGTCTGGCTCCTCGACGTCTGGGCGCGGCTGCGGGCCGCCCTGGTCGTGGATGCCGAACGGCCCGACGGGCGGACGGTCGCGCTGCTCACCGGCATCTTCGCCAATGCCGGCACGCTGCTCGCCGAGGACGAGGGCGCGCGGGAACGGCTGAACAAGGCGGCGGAAGGGGTGCTCATGACGCTGCTGCCTTCGGCCCAGGCGCGGCTGTCGGACTTCATCGCCGGCGTCGTGGGCAACTGGGACGCCAGGGCCGCGGCGGACAAGATCGAGCTGCGCGTCGGGCGCGACCTCCAATACGTGCGCATCAACGGCACGCTGGTCGGCTTCCTCGCCGGCGGCGCCCTCTTCGCGCTGCTGAACGGGGTCTTCGGCGGCGTCGCCTACTGATACGGGCGGCGGCGAAACCCGACTCATGTCCAGCGGTCGCCGCCGCCCGCATCCCCGTGGTGTTGCGCGCAACCGCCACGCCAACCCTGCGCGCGATACGGTCGGCGCACAGCGCCGCCCGTATGACCCGCCGCTTCAGCAGCCCGGCCGCACCAGCCCGTGGATAAGCCCGGCCAGCGCCCCGGCCGGGATGCCGAGCGCCCCGAACAGCATCCCGAGGAGACCCACCCCGATGGCGCAGCCGCCGCTGCTGCCGGGCCGTGTACAGTCGGGGTTGAGGGCCGAGTTCGCGAGCCCCAGGACCACTCCGGCGCAGAATCCCAGCACCCCGCCCAGCACCGCATAGAGGAGCATCCGCCCGAAGATGCCGGCGGTGCGCCGGCCTGCCGTGCCGGCCTGGATCTCAGCCTGGTAGCCGAGCGCGCGCACGGCGTCCCGGAACGCGGCCGCGGGCCTGGCCGAGGCGATCGCCACCTTGCCCTCCGCCCAGTCGGTCCAGATCCGCGCGGAGGGATCGGCACGCCGGATCGCCGCCTGCACCGCGACCTGGTCCGCCGGCACCCGGAGACCGGAGATGCCGAGGATCGTCGCCCCCGGCGGTGGCGCCGCATCCGGGCTGCCCGGTCCTCCCGTGCCCGCCTCGCACCGCGTCATCGCCGCCGGCGGCGGATGACTGCCAGCCCGAGGCCGATCGGGGCGCCGAGCATCGCCGCGCCGATGGCAATGGCCGGGATGCCCATCGCGCAGCCGCCCGAATCCCCCGGGGCGTTGCAGGCGGGATCGACCATCACGACGCCGATCGCGATCGCCGCGCCGACCAGCCCGCCCAGCACGAAACCCGCGAA
Source organism: Pseudomonadota bacterium (assembly GCA_023424475.1). Lineage (GTDB taxonomy): Bacteria > Pseudomonadota > Alphaproteobacteria > Acetobacterales > Acetobacteraceae > Neoroseomonas. The sequence goes on along the minus strand of JAFADX010000131.1, from coordinate 6,349 downwards.
AGAGAAGCCGACCGCGCGCAGGATCGCCCGGCCGATCTCGCGCGGCTCCTCCGGGGGCATGCCGCCGGCCAGCGCGGCGATGAAGCCGGCATCCTGCACTGCCCGCAGCAACAGTTCCGCCGGCACGGCGGAGGCGACGGCCACCATGCCCTGCGGCCAGTTGGTCCAGAGCCTGGCAGCGGGGTCCCCGGACCGCAGCGCCTGCTCCACCCGTGTCCGGTCGAGCGCCCCGCGCACGCCCTGCACCGAAAGGACAATGCTGCCGGGCGGCGGCAATGCGCTCACCAGGTGTCCTCGCGGCGGGCCTCATGCGCTCGCCGGCCGCGCCGGCGATCCCCGGCCAGCCCGGCAGGAACGGCGGTCATGCCGCGCGGCGTGGTGAAGGGCGTCCCGTCCATGCGTTTCATTTCGATGTGACGGGGCAGCATAGCCATTCACCGTGGCGCAGGCGCAACAGTATCGCATCATTCCTGGTCATTCAGCCCCTGCGCGAGTGTCCATCGCAGGATCACAACCCACAGGAGAACAATATCCGGTGGCCACCCTCAGCAGCCGCTACCATATCTTGTGTTCACGTGGGATTAAGGGATCGCTTGGCAACCAATTGAATCCATTGATTCCCTGGCCCTAGAATCGGGACGCCGCTCCAGTTTGGGGGAACAGATGAGCAGCGTCCTGATCGCCTCTCTCCACAAGGAGGAGGTCGTGCTTCTCGAGGAACTCCGGGGATCGACCCTCTTCCGCCGCTACGAGGAGATCCGCCGGCTTCTCGCCCTGTATGACGTTCCGCGACCGGTGGGAGCCGATCTCGACGCCATGCTGGCGGCCATGGAGGCCAAGCCGCCGACCGAGCACCGCGCCGCGACGCTCGAGATCCTCGAAAGCGTCGGATTGCAGATGCGCCGCGCCGACGTCGCCTGAGGGCGGCGCCGGCGGCTGCCGCCGGGCGGAAGATGCTCTTGGAGCAGATCCCGATCAGGTGGCCTCACCTGATCGGGTGAAGATGCTCGCAGAAGCAAAGGGCCGGAGACGTTGCCGCGAGCCAGGGCGAACGGGAACGGCTCTTGAGCATGTTCCGATCCGTCGGAGCCGGCATCGGCCCGCACCCCCAACCCGGCCACCCATCCAGGATACTGTCGTCGGGTGGCCGGGTTGGGGGTGCGGGCAGGTGCCGTCCGATCGAAAAGGGCTCTAACCTTCCGCCATGAGCGGCTTCACCCTTTCGGTCCTGGACCAGTCCTCCGTCGCCTCGGGCCGCACGCCCGGGGAGGCGATCCGCGAGACCATCGCGCTCGCGCAGCATTGCGACGCGCTCGGCTTCCGGCGCTATTGGTGCGCCGAGCACCACAACAGCGCCTCCCATGCCGGGGCGGCGCCCGAGATCCTGATCGCGGCCATCGCCGCGACGACGCGGCGCATCCGCGTCGGCTCGGCCGGGGTGATGCTGCCGCACTATTCCAGCCTGAAGGTCGCCGAGCAGTTCCGCGTGCTCGAGGCGATCGCGCCGGGGCGCATCGACCTCGGCGTCGGCCGGGCGCCGGGCTCGGACGGGCGGACGGCCTTCGCGCTCAATCCCAATGCCAACCAGGCGGCCGACCGCTTTCCCGCACAGGTCATGGAGGTCCTCGGCTGGCATGGGGACGGGCTGCCGGAGAACCACCCCTTCCGCCACATCGTGGCCCAGCCCAACGTCGCGACGCGGCCGGAGATGTGGATCCTCGGCTCCTCGGACTACGGGGCGCAGGTCGCGGGCTATTTCGGCCTGCCCTACTGCTTCGCGCATTTCTTTTCGGATGGCGGCGGGTCGGAACAGGCGATCGCGGTCTATCGCCAGAGCTTCGAGCCCAAGCCGGACATGCCCGGCCGCCTCGCCGCGCCGCATCCGGCGCTCGGCGTCTATTGCCTGGTGGCGGATACCGAGGCGGAGGCGCGGCGCCTGTTCCGCTCCCGCGAATTGTGGCGGCTGAAACGCGACCGCGGCCTCTACCTGCCGCTGCCGAGTGTCGAGGAGGCGGAGGCATACCAGTATTCCGACCTCGAGCTCGCGCGCGCGGAACGGATGCGGGAGGCCGCGATGATCGGCGCGCCGGAACAGGTGAAGGCGCGGCTCGAAGCCCTCTCGGCGGCCCATGGCGGGATCGCGGAATTCGCCGTCATCACCCATTGCCACGACCCCGAGGCGCGGCGGCGCTCCTACACCCTGCTCGCCGAGGCGTTCGGCATCCGCGAGAGCGGCGCGCCGGCGGAGGGCGTCGGCCTCAGCGCCGGATGAAGACGAAGCGCACGGCCTGGGGCGGCACGCCGTCCCGCCGCGCCCGGCGGGCCCGCCACCATAGCGAGCCGGCGCCGATCACGCCGGCCACGAGCAGCACCGGCACCAGGATGCCGATGGCGAGCACCGCGAGGCCGGCGAGCACCAGCCCGCCGGCCGCGGCCGCCACCAGCACGCTGGCGGCGCCGAGGCGTTCCAGCAGGCGGTCCAGGGGTCGCGCCATGCGCGGCGGCTCCGGGTTCCGGAATTCCCCGTCCGGCGTCATGTCGAGAATGGGGGGGCGTCGATGCGGGTCCATGGCCCTCAAGACGTGGCCCAGGGGGCGGGGCGGATCAAGACCCGTTACGATCCGTGACGCAGCCCGTCGAGCCGGGCGAAGAGGTCCGCGACCGGCAGGCTGGTGAGGTCGTGGTGCTCCTCGCCCGCCAGCGCGCGGCGCTGCTCGCTCGGCAGATGGCCGGTGACGGCCTGCGCCACCGGCGCCGGAGCGACCACCACGAGGCTGTCCGCCGTCCCCCCGCGCAGGGTCGCGGCAAGGTCTTCGGCCATGCGCCGCGCCAGGTCGCGCTTGGCATGTTCCTTCGGGCTGTCGTCCTTCCCGTCCCGTTCAATGGCGCTGCGCTGGCCGGCGCCGGCGGCGGCGAAGGCACGGCCGGGGCGGTCCTCTCCCTGCTCGGAATCCTTTATCCGTGCCGCGGGCTCCTCCCAGGCGAGCACGGCATCGTAGCCGCTCTCGCCGAGCCGCTTCAGGTAGGCGCGGCCGTGGCTGCCGTTGGCGACGAGGAACAGGCGGCGCGCATGGCCGCCCTCGATGGTGGTGTCATGCTGCATGCTTGCGTCCTCCATTCCTGAAGAAGACTGCCGCAGTCCCGGCCGCGGAGTCTTGATCGGGCGCAAGAACGGCTCAGTCGGGCCTGACGATCAGCGTCGTGCCGTCGACGCCCTCGACCCGGACGCGCGTGCCGGCGGGGCTTTCCGCCACATCCCGCGGCAGGCGCGCCGCCCAGTCGGAATCGCCGATGCGGACCCGCGGGCCGGCCAGGCTGCCCTCCGTCAGGATGCCGAAGCGGCCCACCAGCCCGGCATCCGGCGTGTTCACCCGCGGGCGCGGGTGTTCGGCCCGCCGCAGGCGCAGCGCCAGAGTGATGCAGCCGGCCAGCAGGACGATGAAGACCGTGACCGTCACCCAGAAAGGCGGCGTCAGCACCAGGAGCATCAGGCCGGTGCCTACCGCGGCAAGTCCGATCCACAGCAGGAACACGCCCGGCAGCAGGACCTCCGCGCCGAGCAGCAGCAGCCCGGCAAGGATCCAGATCAGCGCGGGGTCCATGGCGACGGCACCTCCGTCATCGGGGGCGCCGGGGGCCGCGGCGACGGGCCGCCCGGCGGCATGGCGCCGCCACCCGTGGGCCCCTGCCCGCCCGGACCGCGCAGCAATTCCATCGCCCCGGTGATGCCGCCGGCCATCGCGGTCGCCTCCATCGGCACGACGACCAGCTTCTGGGCCGTGTTGCCGGCCAGCACCTCGAACGCCTTCACGTACTTGTCGGCGATGAAGTAGCGGAGGGCGTCGGTCCCGGCGCCCGCCGCCACCTCGGCGACCATCCGGGTCGCCGCGGCCTCGGCCTGGGCCAGGCGCTCGCGCGCCTCGGCGTCGCGGAAGGCGGCTTCCTTGCGGCCTTCGGCGGACAGGATCAGTGCCTGCTTCTCGCCCTCGGCCCGCTTGATCTCGGCCTCCCGCTCGCCTTCCGCCTTGGCGACCGTGGCGCGGCGCTCGCGCTCGGCGGTCATCTGCAGGTTCATGGCGCGGATCAGGTTGTCGGGCGGCTCGATCTTGCGGATCTCGACGCGGGAGACCTTCACGCCCCAGGGATCGGTCGCACCGTCGAGGATCGCGAGCAGCGAGGAGTTGATGCGCTCGCGCCCCGACAGGGTCGCGTCCAGCTCCATCTCGCCGATCACGGCGCGGATGTTGGTCATGGAGAGCGCAGTCAGGGCGATGCCGAGGTCCTGCACAGCATAGGCCGCCTTCGCGGGGTCCATGACGCGGTAGTAGACGATGCCATCCACCGCCACCGTCGCGTTGTCCCGCGTGATGACCGCCTGCTCGGGGATGTCGAGCACCTGCTCCTGCACGTTCACCTTCCGGCCGATCCCGTCCACGTAGGGGATGATGAAGTTCAGGCCGGGTGCGAGCATCCGGGTGAAGGCGCCGAACCGCTCGACGGTCCAGACCTCGCCCTGCGGCACGGTGCGGATGCCGCGGGTCGCGGTCAGCACCGCGAGGAGCAGCAGAACGACCAGCACGATCGAGGAGGCGGAAATGATGCTGAAGAGGTCCATGGCGGCAACGATACATTCCCCGGGCGCCAAACGGAATGACGGCCTTGCGATCCACCGCACAACCCGGAAGCATGGGCGTGAAGGATTTCAGGGGAAGGAGATGCGATGAGCGCGTGCAACACGCCGCTGACGGTCGACCTGACCGGCCTCAGGGTCGCGGTCAGCGCGGGGGCCGGCGGCATCGGGCGGGTCATGGCCGATGCCTTTGCCGCCCGCGGGGCCCGGGTTTTCGTCTGCGACGTGGATGACGAGGCGCTCGCCGCCTGCCCCCACCCGAAGATGCGGGCCGACATGGGCGAGACGGCCGAATGCGAACGCTTCGTGGACGAGGCCGCGGCGCAGCTCGGCGGCCTCGACGTCCTGGTCAACAATGCCGGCATCGCCGGCCCCACGGCGCGGGTCGAGGATGTGACGCCGGAGGCGCTGGAGGCGACGCTGCGCATCGACCTCGCGGCCATGTTCCACTGCGCGCGCCGTGCCGTGCCGCACCTGCGCGCCGCGGGGGGCGGCTCCATCGTCAACCTCTCCTCGGCCGCCGGCCGCTTCGGCTTCCCGCTGCGCAGCCCCTATGCGGCGGCCAAGTGGGGCGTGGTCGGCTTCACCAAGTCGCTCTCGATCGAGCTCGGCCCGGACCGGATCCGGGTCAACGCCATCCTGCCGGGCCTGGTCGCCGGCGACCGCATCCGCCGCGTCATCGAGGCCAAGGCCCAGGCCCAGGGCGTCGCCTTCAAGGACAAGGAGGCGGAACTGCTGAAGGACGTCTCGATGCGCAGCTACGTCACGCAGCACGACATCACCAACATGGCGCTCTATCTCTGCTCGCCCTTCGGCGCGACCATCAGCGGCCAGGCGCTGGCGGTGGATGGCGACCTGCAGCGGCTGGGCTGACTCCGGCCATTCGGGTAGGGTCGGCATCGATGACCGACCCGATCCGTTCCCTCGACGACCTGGCCCCCGGCATGGGGTGGGACCTCGGCACCCTCACCCTGACGCTCGAGGAGGTCATCGCCTTCGCCTCGAAATACGACCCGCAATATTTCCACCTCGATGCCGAGACGGCGAAGCAGAGCATCTTCGGGGAGCTGGTGGTCAGCGGCCTGCACACCCTCTCGGCGGTGTTCGGGCGGGTGATGGGCAGCGGGCTGATCTCGGGCATCTCGCTCGGCGGCAACCAGATCGACACGAAATGGCCGGCGCCGCTGCGCCCGGGGGAGGAAATCGCCATCCGCACGGAGGTCGTCGAGGTCCGCCCCTCACGCTCCGGCCGTTCCCTCGGCATCGCGAAACTGCGGCACACGGCGCGGCGGACGGCCGACGGCGTGATGGTGCTCGACGCGCTCGGGACGCATTTCCTCAGGCGCTGAGGCGCCGGTCCGTCACCACCCCATCGGCCAGCGCGACCGAGACCAGGCGGGCATCCGTCAGGTCCCGCTCGCCCATCCCGCCCAGCAGCAGCAGGTGGCCGGGGCCGGTCAGCACGCTGCGGACCGGCCCGATCGGCAATGCGGCGCGCCAGAGCGCCCGCCCCTCGGCCGAGAGGCGCTGCAGCGTCAGTTCGTCGCCCGCCCCGCCGTGCAGGAGCACGAGGCCGGCGGGATCGGCGGCGGTCAGCGCCCCCGGCCCGCCCGCGGTCAGGAAGCCCGCCGCATGCAGCCCGCGCAGTTCCGGCACCGGCGCAAGCTGGACAAGCCGCTCCACGCCCGACGCCGTGCGCCGGATCGAGCCGCGCCAGAG